>CALUQL010000023.1 GCA_944322895.1 Candidatus Gastranaerophilales bacterium | reverse complement strand
TTTGCAGATAAAAAAGAAAAAATGAACTTGCATTTGAATGGTATGTTCAGTGTATATAATGCTTTAGCTGCATTTGCAGCAGCCATTGCTATGGGAATAGATTATAGGATTATAATAAAAGCATTGGAAAATACCAAAAGTGTAGCTGGCAGATTTGAAATTGTGAGTAAAAAACCATTGGTAATTGTTGATTATGCACATACTCCAGATGGATTGGAAAATGTTTTGAAAGCAGCAAGAGAACTTACACCAAAAACATCTAAGTTGATTTGTTTGTTTGGTTGTGGCGGAGACAGAGATACTACGAAAAGACCAAAAATGGGCAAAATTGCAGATGAATTGTCAGATAAGGTTGTTGTTACATCTGATAACCCAAGAAGTGAAGATCCACAATTGATAATCTCGGACATAATGACAGGAATTAGAACTGTAGACACTCAAAGAATATTTGTTGAACCTGATAGAGGCCTTGCAATTAAATTTTTAAAGTCTATTTCAAATCCGGAAGATGTAATTGTTATTGCAGGTAAAGGACACGAAGATTACCAAATTTTAAAAAATGAAACAATACATTTTGATGATAGAGAAGAAGCAAGAAAAGTTTTTGCTCAAGTGTAGTGTATAATAAAATATAGTTTATAGATATAATCGGAGGTATATATGAAGTTAACTGTCTTAGGACCCGGATGTTGGGGATTAACCATTGCTTGGCTTCTGAATAATAATTTTGATGAAATATGTGTATGGGGAAGAAGTCAGGATTTATCCGACGAGTTAAAAGAATATAAAAGAACAACAAAACCTTTAACCGTTCAATTGGATAAGAAAGTTGAAATTACCGATGATTTACAGAAAGCTGTGGATGGTGCAGAAATAATTTTTCTTGTTGTTGCAACATCAGGAATCCGTCCTGTTTGCCAACAATTGAAAAAAATAGGATTAAAAAATAATCAGATTTTGGTTAATCTTTCAAAAGGTCTGGAATTACCATCATTAAAAAGAATGTCTGAGGTTATAAAGGATGAATTACCTGATTCTAGATTAGTTATTTTATCCGGTCCAACCTTGGCAAAAGAAATATTGAACGGATGTCCTACTGCAGCTTCTGTTGCTAGTGATGATATTAAAGCGGCAGAATTTGTACAAAAACATTGCAGTGTTCCATCAAAATTCAGATTATATACAAACTCTGATGTTATAGGTGTAGAACTTGGAGGAAGTCTAAAAAATGTAATTGCAATTGCTTCAGGTTTTGCTGATGCAATGAAATTAGGTGATAATTGCAGAGGCTCCCTTTTAACAAGAGGAATGGCAGAAATTGTAAGAGTTAGTGTTGCACTTGGTGCAAAACCATCTACATTATATGGTTTATCAGGCATGGGTGACTTAATTGCTACGTGTTCAAGTCCTTTTAGCAGAAATTTTACTGTTGGCTCAATGTTGGGTAAAGGAAAAAAGATAGATGATATTTTAAGAGAACTTGGTTCTGTTGCAGAAGGAGTAAAAACATCAAAAGCACTTTGTGAATTGGCTCAAAAACTCGGCATTGAAGTACCTGTATCCTCTGCAATATATGAAGCTGTTTATACTGATATTACACCAGATGAAGTTTTGAATAAGTTAATGAATAGAAAATTAAAGCAAGAAGAAGAATATAATTAAAGCTCAAATTAAAAGGAAAATAAATTGGTAAACGAAGCAAAAAAGACATCATTTCAAGAACTTGTTAATGAAGGACAAGCTTTATATGATAAAAACGAAATAGTTGAAGCAATTAAACTTTATAAGACTGCTCTTATAATGTCAAAGAATATTGATTCCAATTCTCTTGCCGGATTGTACATAAGGCTTGCAAATGCTTATTATAAATTAGATGATAAAGATAAAGCCACATATTATTACGAAGAGTATTTAAAGGTATTTCCGCAAGGTCAAGTTAGTGTCTTTTCTCGTTTAGCACATTCTTATTATTATATTGATACTGATAAAAGTATTGATTATCATAATAAAGCATTAAATATTGAACTGAATAAGTATGATTCTGCTTGTAAGCTTTTTGCGATGACAAAGTCATCTTTTTATGAACAGCAGGATATAAAAGATGAATCTGAGTATGAGGTTGAACAACTTAAGAATAATTTATTTAAGAATATAGTTAAATATAATCATGATGACAAAAAGAAGAATCCTAATAAAAAATTAAATATTGGTTATTTTTCGTCGGATTGTCACGCTCATACAATGATGAATTATATCTTACCAATATGGGAAAATCATAACAAAGAAGATTTTAATTTCTTTATTTTTAACGGTTCAGAAAAAAATGATACTACATCAGAAAAAATCAGAAATCTTGGTTTTGAGATGATAGATATTTCAAAAGCAGATGAAAAGAGAATTGCAAAATTAATATACGATAAACAAATAGATATACTTATTGATTTGGGTGGATATACACATTTAAAAACATATGCCATGTTATATAAGCCGGCACCTATAATCATTTCATATTTGGGGTATTTAAACACTCTTGGAATGAAAGAAGTTGATTATATACTGACTGACCGTTATACAATTCCTGAGGATAAAGCCTATTTATATACTGAGAAGCCTTTGTATTTGGATAAGGGTTATCAAATATTTGCGGAAAAAAATCTTCCGGATATACAGGAGTGCCCTTATAAAACAAATGGATATATAACTTTTGGTAGTTTTAATTGTACTTCGAAATTTAATGATACTAATTTCTTTATATGGTCTAAAATTCTTGAAATGGTTCCAGATTCCAAATTGTTGATTTATAGAACCAGACTTTCTAAGAATATGATTAAATATCTTAAATTAAAACTAGAAAAAAGAGGTGTATCTTTAGATAGAGTTATATTTAGTTCCAGAACATATAGTCCGCATTATAAAGCATATTCATTAGCAGATATTTCGTTAGATCCATATCCTTTTAGTGGAATGTCTATAACTATAGAAACTGCATTGATGGGGGTCCCGACAATAACATTGGTTGGTGAGGGAATGCAATCAAGAGGTGCGGGAAGAATAAATCACATAATTGGATTGGATGAATTTAATGCTTCATATGGTGATGAATATATAGAAAAAGCTGTAAGTTTGGCAAATGATAAGACGAAACTAGAAAAATTAAGAAAAGAATTACGAGAAAAAATCAATGCCTCTGACTTAAGGCAAAGTGCAGTTGAGTTTACTCGTGATTTAGAGGATAAATATAGAAAAGTTTGGTCTGGTTTTATAAATAGTCCTTAAAACTCTTTTTTAAAATTTTAAACCCGCAACCTTCAATCATTTCTGCATTAAAGGATATGGATTTTGCAGGATAATTTCTGCATACATTTGGTCTGTTTTGGTATACGGAACATAATCCGTTATCAAGAAGGTATTTGCAACTTAGTACTATATTATTGTTTTCATCTGTTTTGGATATGTAAAAACGTTTGTAATGTGGGAGAAAAAATTGCATAAATTTTAGTTCTCTTTCATTTTTTAGTCCGTATGCACGTATTTCTTTACAGCATTTACCGCATTTTTTGCAGTTGCCTTCTATTTTATATTTAGCTTTTTGCGCTACAAAGTATGATAGAAATTCATAATATACAGACTTTATAAAATCTATAGACATTTGTTTACAATCCAGTTTCCATATTTATTTATTTGGTAAAATATAATCACAAATATATAATAAAAAACCGAGGAATAAAATGAGTCCAAAAAAGAAAAAAAAGAACAATGTATTTTTATCTTTTATAAAAGGTGTATTTATTATTGGGATTGCAGTAATATTAGCTGGTTATGTTGCTGTTAAAATGTACTTGAATGATTTGGCACCTATTCCTAATTTGGAAAATTATAATAGAAATATAGTTACTCAAGTTTTTTCTTCCGATGAACATGTTATTAAAACATTCCAAACTTTTCATTATGAACATGTTTCAATTGATGAAATTCCAAAGTATCTGAAAGATGCAATTATATCTACTGAAGATAAAAATTTTTATAATCATGATGGATATGATATTTTTGGCATTGCTCGTTCTATTCTGGTTAATATTATCAATAAAAGTGCACGTCAAGGGGCTAGTACTATTACTCAACAACTAGCAAGAGTTTTATTTCTTTCTAATGAAAAAACAATAATAAGGAAAGTTAAAGAAATCAAAATTGCAGCTAGGATAGAAAAGTCAATTTCTAAAGATAAAATTTTAGAAATGTATTTAAACAATGTATATTTAGGTTCAGGTTCCTATGGGGTTGGAGCTGCTGCTTCCACTTATTTTAATAAAGAATTATCACAGTTAACATTAGCTGAATGTGCTTTAATTGCAGGTCTTCCGCAGGCTCCTTCCGTATATTCTCCTTATAAAAATATTAAATTGGCTGAAAAGAGGAGAAATAAAGTTCTTAAGAGAATGTATATAATGAAGACGATTACAAAGTCTCAATATGAAGCTGCTTTAAAGGAAAAGATTGTATTAAATAAAAAGCCAAGTTTACATAGAACAAATATAGCTCCTTATTTTATTGATTATGTACTAAAAGAGCTTGAAGAATTGGGTTTTGATGAAACTGAAATTTCTCAGGGCGGATATAAAATAATTACTACTTTGGATTATGATGCACAAGTAGCAGCAAATGAAGCTATTGATAAAAATATGAGAGCTTGGCATTTGACAAAACCAAATCAACAAGCAGCATTATTTACTTTTTCACCAATGACTGGAGCTATTATTGCATATTGTGGTGGAAAAGATTATACTCAAAGTCAATATGACAGAGTTACACAAGCTATAAGACCGCCGGGATCCTCATTTAAACCTATAGTATATGCAGCTGCTATACACAAAGGTTGGACACCTACTGATATGGTAGAGGATTCTCCTATAACAATAGGTGATTGGAGCCCAAGAAACTATGGCAATAAATATAAAGGAAAGATGCCTTTATATAAGGCTTTGGTAATATCATCAAATGTAATTGCCGTTAAACTTATTAAAGATATTGGTATCGCACCTGTTATTGATATGGCAAGATCATTAGGTATAACAACTCCCTTAACTCATGATTATACTATAGCTCTTGGTTCAAACGGTGTAAAACTTTACGATATGGTTATTGTATATGGTAATTTTGCTAATGGTGGATATAAGGTAAAACCATACGCTATAGAAAGAATTGAAACCCAAAGAGGAAAAGTTATATATCAAGCAAAGAGAACTAAGATTACAAAAGTATTGGATAGAGATACCGCGGGTATTATGACTGCTATGTTGAGAAAAGTAATAACATCAGGAACAGGTCGTGGTGCAAATATTGGTAAACCTATGGGTGGTAAAACAGGTACTACTAACGAGAATAAAGATGCTTGGTTTATTGGTTATACTCCTGATTTGGTTACAGGTGTATTTATCGGAAATGATAATAATACAAGTATTGGTCTAACAGGTGGTAGTGCTCCTGCGAGAATATGGAAAGATATGATGACTGTTGCTACTAAAAAATATGGTAGTCCGGAATTCGATTATCCTGAAGTTAATTTGAATGTTGAATATGATGAAATTAAGATAGATCCTAATGTGGATTTGGAAAGTGATAATCAAGGAGAAGAATCAGAACCCGAAAAGGAAAAAAAGTTCTGGAAATTTGGAAAAAATAAAGAACAAGCTGATGATAAATCCTCCAATGAGAGTTCTTCAAATGCTAAAATACCCCCTACAGAAACTTTCAAATCCATTCCTGTTCAAGTAACTGTGCCTTTGGATCTGGAAAAAATAAAGGCAGAAAAAGAAATAAAGAAAAAAGAACTACAGAATATTACATCAACACAAAGAGATGGAAATGTTGGGTTCCCTCATCCATAGTTTCTTCTTTTAGAATTTGTTTAGTTTTGGAATTTTCATTTGAAAGATGTCTTCCAAATCTATTCCATTCAAGATTTCATTAAAAAGTATGCTTGACTGTATACTTTTTTCTTTAAAATTTCTAATAAGACCAAGTACTTTCACATCTGTATATTTTTCAATTAATGAAGGAAAAGCTTTAATATCGGGATTTTCGGAATATACGGGAAATTTGTTTATTATAACTCCCAAAATGTTGGCATTTGCTGTTTTTGCCGTGTTTATTTCGTTTAAATAGCTATTTATTGTATTTTCAGAAGGATTAACAATAAATAAAATAGGTATTTTCAACATTATTGGAATGTGTATTGAGAAGATATTTTTATTTAGAGGCGTCATAAGTCCGCCTGTTGATTCAACAATAAGTGTGTCTGTTTTTTGTTTTAGTATATTGTAGTCTTTAACTATTTCTTCTATATTAATATCAAGTTTTTCGATTTCAGCAGCAACTACAGGTGTTATATTAGATACCATCATATATGTAGAGTGTGTTGTTATATATGGGTCTAACATTTTTACGAAAGATAAATCAGGTGAAATAAGATATTTCCCTTTATCTATTGCGCCTGTTTGTATTGGTTTATATACGCCTGCTTTATAACCTAAAGATTGCATAACAGCAGTAATACCTGCAGATATTACTGTTTTCCCGCTTTTATTGTTTATTCCTGTTATGAATATATTCATAAGAAAATTATATCAACTGAGTATTTTATTAGAACATACATAAGGTGGATAAATTGTAATATTAACGAAATACATGTAAAATAATATATAGACTTATCAATAGAAAGAATTAATATTTAAAACATGAGAAAATTTATAATTATAATATTAATCTTATTATGTTATTTCGTTTTTATAGATAAAATAAAAGCGGAAGATGATGAACATCAGGTCTTAAAAATAAGAGAAGGCACATTCGCTAAAGTAATGACTAGAGATGAATTCTCAACTTTAACTGCTGATATTGGTGACGAAGTTACCTTTATTAATACTCAGGATATGTATGTATATGAAACTAATGCAATACCGGAAAATACCATTTTTTATGGTGAAATAGAAGATGTAAGAGAACCTGTTGAGGGAAAAGACGGTGCATTAAAAATTTCTATATATAAAATGATAACACCCGACAAAAAGGTTTATCGATTGTCAGGGCATATATATAGTGAAAACGATAATTATATTGGTGGTAAAAATACACAAAGCATATATTATCATAAAGTACCACATTATAATCAAGGTTTAAAACCAATGCTAAAAGTTGCACCTTTGAATGTATATGAAATTGGTAAACATACTGTTGTTAAACCGGGGGCTGAACTTTTTGTTATTTTTGAAAAAGATATTATATTAAAATGAACTTTATTAACATTTGCTCGTTCAAGTTAATAGGTAATATAATGTGAGTAGTATAAAGGAGAAATACATGAGGAAAGAATTATTATCATTATCAATTATTTTTGCTATGGCTTCTACCCCATGTCTGTGTTTTGCTGATTCAAATTATAATGTCATAACACCTGCAATTCAGACAATACCGGCATCTTCTAATTCATATCAGTCACAATATCCATTGCCTGTAAATTCATATCAAACACAAGGATATAATTATGGTTATGGCAATTATAATAACGGCCAATTACAAGGTAATGTAGTTATGGTTCCGGCAAACACTTCATTTCCTGCTACATCAATGACATCTATATCTTCTGAAACTGCTAAACTGGGTGATAATGTTTCATTTTATCTTGGTTCGGATTTCTATTACGGAAATAAGTTAATAGCTTCTGCAGGAAGTAAAGTAAACGGTACTGTAATTAAAGCTAAAAAAGGTGGATTGGGTAACAGAAATGGACAATTACAAGTCAGATTTACAAATATAATAACACCAACAGGTCAAATGATACCTATCAGTGCAAGTATACAAACTAATGATGGTACTGGAATTCTCAAGGCAGGAACAGCTAAAGATGTATCAAAAGAATATGCAAAAGATGCTGCAATAGGTGCTGCAGCTGGTGCTGTTCTTGGTACTGCTATGGGTGCTTTATCAGGTGGAAGTGTGGGAAGAGGTGCTGTATACGGTACTGCTGTTGGTGGAGGCATGGGTATGGCCCAAAATTTATTTGAAAGAGGAGGAAATGTTGAAATTCCTCAAAATGCACAAATGAACATTGTTTTAGATCAGCCTGTAACAGTTTCTTCTAATACTCCTTATTAGTAGGTAAACAGGCTATTTGTTTTATCGTAGTTTTTTTGATAAAATAACTAGCAAATGGGAATTTAGGGATGTCAGTTATAAAAAACGATGATAATATAAAACCAAAAAAGATAAGGAATAAAGCATCAGTATATGAAATTCCTGCAGTTATAAGAAAAGAAAAAGAGGAAGTTTCTTTTGAAAAAGCTTTAGTTTGGGCTTTTATTTTACATCCGGCAGTTATTCTTATATTGTTACTTTGTTCAATAGTATTAAAATTTTTAGGGATTGATTTTAGTTTATTTAATAAACCCGAATTAAAGCCTAAAGATATAGAATTTGTACTTGTAGAGAAAGAAGCTCCGCCAATAAATAAAAATACAAAAAATAGAGCGGATAAAAATTCTCAGGCGGGCGGAAAACATGATCCAAAACGTCCTGTTTCTTTGCCTCAAACTGCAGCGCCAAAGGCTCCTGCAAAGAAACCTTCATCGCCTGCTCCAAAGAAACCGGCTGCACAAAAAACCAAACCACAAGTTAAACCACAGCCTGCGGCAAAACCTCAAGTGCAGAAGCCTGCTGTTCAGAAACCTCAACAAAAACCTCAACAGCAAGCTCCTCAAAAACCTGCACCTAAACCTCAGGCTCCAAAACCAACGGTAACACCATCCGTTCCAAAGCCTGCTGTTAATCCGTCGTCCAATTTTAATATTCCAATACCAAAATCTGCAATTCCGCAGATAGCACAACCAACTACTGCTCCTGTTACTTCTGCACCTAAAATTGGTGGTTCATCAGGTGCTGCTGGTAAATCAGGTTCTGCTGCTCCAAGTTTCTCTCCAACTACTTCAAGTAGAGGTGGTGCTGGTGGTACAGGTAGTGGCTCTGGCGGTGGCGGAAGATTTTCTAATTCTACAGGCTCAGGTAGTGGAAATATAGGAAATCCCGGACCTGGAAATCCTAACGGTGCACCAGGTATTGATGCGATAAAAGAACCTGACTTTGGTCCTTATATGAAAGAACTTCAAAGACGTATAAAAATGAATTGGGATCCTCCCAAAGGAAATGAAAGTAAACGTGTTATACTTCTATTCTCAATTGCAAGAGACGGTAGACTTCTAAATGTTAAAGTACATCGTTCATCCGGACTTGAAGCGGCAGATAGAGCAGCTATAGATGCTGTTAAATTAACAGCTCCATTCAGACCTTTACCGCCTGAATTTAAAGGAAACAGTGTGGATATCCAATTTACATTTGACTATAATGTATTCGGAATCTCAGGCTAAGAAATATAATAAGAAAAGAGGAAATAAATTATGGAATTACTATTACATTCAATTAAACTGGACTGGCCCGTATTATTGCCAATTCTCGTTTGTTCAATTTTAACTGTTGCCGTTGCTATTAACAGATTTAGTTTTTATAACAAAAATAAGCGTGATGTTGTTAAATTTATCAGAGCTTTAAAAACAGAATTAGTTAATAACAGGCTAGATGCAGCAAAAAATCTTAGTATTCAATTAGGCGGCGTAATTGGTGAAGTGGCAGAAGAAGCTGTAAGAATTTTTTCTGAACAAAAAGTTGGATTTTCTCGTTCTTTTGATATTTCTGCTAATTTAGCTACAAGAAAATTGGAAAAATATTTAACTATTTTAGGTACAGTAGGCGGTGTTTGTCCTTTCTTAGGTTTATTTGGTACTGTAGTCAGAATTCTTTATACTTTCCAAGATTTAGCATCTCAAGGAAATCAATCCGCTGCAGTTGCTATGGGTATCGGTTCTGCATTAATTGCTACTGCTTTCGGTCTTGGTGTTGCTATTGTTGCTGTTGTTCTTTATAACTTATTCCAATCTACAGTTAAAAGATATGAAGATGATTTTCAGCTTATTAAATTGTTATTCTTAAGCTTTACTGATTCAGAAGAAAAAACTCAAGCAAAAGCATTAGTATAGGAAAATAAAATGTCTTTTTCAACAAATTCAGATGATAAAAAAGGTTTATTCACCGAAATTAATATAACTCCGTTAACAGATATTTTCTTGGTATTGTTAATCATAATGATGGTAATCGCGCCCTCTTTTCAATCTATTGATACTGATATAAATATACCAGAGATAAATAGCGGGGTTTCTGTCGAGCAAAAAAATGCAGAAATTTCAGTAACAAAACAAGGACAATATTATATAAACGGCAGACCGATTTCAGCTGATAATCTTGTTAGTGAACTTACAAATTTGAAACCTTCTTTAGAAAAGGCTGAAGTTGTTGTTAAAGCCGATACTGAAACTAAAAGCAGTGAAATTCAAAAAATTATGAAAGCAGCACAAGAGGCTCAATACGTTAAGTTGGTACTTGCAGGTGAACCACTTACTAAGAAAGAACAGAGAAGCCTGGAACAAAAAGCAAATACAGAAAATTTGCAAAAAGATAATAATACTAAATCAGTTAATACTAATGATTACAACTGGGATGAGTAAGGTAAATCAATATGGCAGGACAAAGAAAAACATTCAACGAAATTAATATAACTCCGTTAACGGATATTTTCCTTGTTTTACTTATTATTATGATGGTTATTGCTCCATTGTTAGATCAACAAGGTTTGAATTTGGCAGTGCCGAATATGATTGAAGTTCAGGATGAAATTAAAGACTCTAAATTGATTAGAGTTCTTGTTACTGACGAAGATAAATATATGCTTGATGATACTGAAATTCCGGTTAGTGAACTGTCTAATATGATATCAGAGCAAGCAAAAGTTAATACTGACGGGCTTTTAATAATGACTCAAGATAATGCAACACACGGTGCTGTTGTTAAATTGATGGATGAAGCTCGCAATTCAGGTGTTACTAATATATCAATTACTGAATACTAATTTATTTTTATTCTTTAATAAGTAATACAACACTTTGAGTAGATATAGATTTTTTCTCCCCAACAGAGTCTTGCCCTTCCATAGTTTTTGCTTTTATTGATATTAAATCTTTATCAATTTCAAGTATTTGAGATAATTTTTCTCGGATTAACGGAATGTATGGTTTCATTTTTGGTTCTTGCGCAAAGATTGTATTATCCAAATTATTTATTTTATAGCCTTTTTCTTCAATAAGTTTTTTTGTTTCTTTTAAAAGTATAGTGCTATCTATATTTTTATATTGAGGATCATTATCTGGGAAATGAGTTCCTATATCACCAAGTGATAATGCCCCCAAAAGAGCATCAATTATTGAATGAATTAATACATCAGCATCTGAATGTCCTAAAAGACCTTTGGGGTAATCAATTTCAATACCGCCAATTATCAATTTTCTTCCTTCAACAAGTTTGTGAATATCAAATCCTTGACCGATTCTAAACATTTTCTTTTCCCCACACGAATTTATTTATTGCTTTTACAAAGCCTTCGTTATCAACTGTATCTGTAATATAATTTGCTTTTGCCTTTATTTCTTCGGTGCCATTTCCCATTGCAACACCTATTCCTGCTGTTTTAACCATCTCTATGTCGTTATTTTGGTCGCCTATTGCCAAAACTTCTTTCTCTGTAAAACCTAATTTATTTGCTAAAAACTTTATGGCATTACCTTTTGTAGCCTCTTTATTTGCTATTTCACAGAATGTATCTGTTGATTTTACTACATATATTTCTGGGTATTTTGTTTTAAGTTCTTTAATTAAATCTTCAATTAATTGCGGGTTATTGTCAATTGCAAGAATTTTGTTTAGTTTTGAAAAATCAAGGTCATCAAACGAATTTACTTTAAAGTAATCTATCCCTTTGTTTCCCACATAGGCTTTTATATAGTCATTATCATTTTCAACATATAGAACATCTTCTATATATATATTCATATGAATATTTCTGTTTCTAAGTTCAGTAACAATTTTTCTTGCAATATCTTGAGGTAAATATTTAACATCAAGAATTTTACCGTCATAAGTATTTATTAATCCACCTTGGTAACATATTAAAGGACATTCTATTCCAATTTCATCCGCAATATATTTCGCACTTGCATATGTTCTTCCTGTTGCAATTGCAACGTGAATTCCATTTTTGATTAAGTTCTGCATGCAGGCTTTAACATTGTCTGTTAAACCTTGTTTTTCAGAATAAATGGTTCCATCTATGTCTGTTACAACCATTTTTATCATAATTTATATGCCCTCATTAATGCAGCAATGGTCTTTGCATCATTTATTTTGCCTGTTTTCACCATTTCAAAAACTTTATCTCTATTTATAGATATATAGTTTAGTATTTCACCTTCATCAAGGTGTTGCCCTTTATAGGTTAAATTAGTTGCTTTGAATAAGTATAATTTTTCATTACAAAATCCGGGGCTTGTCCATATAAAGCCTAGTGATTCCCAATTTTGAGCAATAAATCCTGTCTCTTCTTCCAGTTCTCTTTTTGCTGCCGATAAAATATCTTCATTACCTTTATCCAGTTTGCCTGCGGGAAGTTCATATAATATTTCTTTTGTCGGATACCTGAATTGTTGTACCATCAGAATTTGTTCATTTGTTTCTGCAACTATAACAACACCACCTGAATGATGAACAACTTCTCTTATTGTTTTGTAACCATCAGATAATTCAACATCATCTTTTGTTATATTAAATACTTTTCCTTCGTATATATTTTTTGAATTAATTGTTTTTTCGTATAATTTTTCCATATGTAAATTATACAATGTTAATGAATAATTTTCAGTATTAATTTATTTTATATATCAAAATAAGAAAATTTGCCTGTGTTATAATTGACCTATGAGTACAAGAAATATAATAGGTTTCTGGGGGTATCCTCATCCTGATTTGATAGAAAAATACAAAAAATTATATCCAAATGCAATTTGGATTGATTTTGATATTGATTATGGTTTTCCCAAACAAGATATATTGCCGGAATCATATTGTACGATAATTAAGAATATTATTAATTGTGCTTTTTATTATAAAAATCAATTATTGGTTATTTTAGCACCAATAGGCAAAGATAAATGTGATAGTGGTTGGTTTGCATATGAAATATTGAAAGATATGGGATATCCTGTTATTTCTTCTATTTTTGAAGAGATAAAATATAAAAAAGAAGTTAAGATATCTACTTCAAATCTTCCTTTAAGGCAAAAAGTTGAACTTATTACAAAAGGAATTTATGAACTACAAGTATTAGAACTTGAACAATGCCATGCAAAATTTGGTTTTTGGGGGGTTCCACCTAATGATTTATCAATATTAGAGTTATTTCCCGATGAAACTCATTTATATGGCTGGACAAGATGTGTTGAAGCTATGGCTCCTGCTGATATTGAACTTGAAATGTATATAGATATTAATGTTCCTACTGTATTTTATTCGCAGTCTTTTTGTTCAAAAGCTCAGTTGGCAAAATATTTGGCTGATAAATATAATGGACTATATATTGATATTGATGATACAGTTACGAATTCAACAAAAGCAAAGATTGAAGCCTTCTTGAGGTTACGATGAACAAAACAGATATAGTATTAGATGCCGGTACAACCTGGTCAAAAATAATAGAAAGAAACTCATCTGATTTAATGAATGGATATAAAAATTTTATTGTTAAATCAGAAAATGGGTTTAATTATTATGTGTTGCCATCTTCAAAATTAAAAGAAATGAAAATTAAATTTGATAAAGCGACGGGGCATATGTCTTTAAGTATGCTAAAAAATAAAGAAGACTATGAAAATGAAGTTATTGCTTTAATTCAGGGCTTTAGAAAAAAAATTGCGGAAGATGCAATTATCTTAGATATGGGAAGTCGAGATTCTAAATGGGCACAATATAAAGATGGTAATTTTAAAGATTTAGATTGGAATAATTCTTGTTCAAGTTCAACAGGTGCAACTATTGAAATGCTTTTAAAATTTTATAATATAAAGCTTGAAAATTTAAAAGTATCTGATGAAAAATATGTTATAACTTGCGGTATTTTTGGCTTGGAAAAAATCATGGATGATATTGCAAAAGGTGTAAATGCTGAAATCGCAATTTCAAAGTTTATACATGGTATTGCCTTTAATGCTTGGAATTTTGCTAAAAAGCCATCTAAGTTATATTTATCGGGTGGTTTTTGTGAAAATAAATGTTTTGTTGATTCTTTAAGTAAATATTGTGAAGTAATTCCTCTGGGACGTTTTTTACTTTGTGAAGGATTGTTTTAATCTTTTAAGAATGATATTCTATCTAATATAGAGATTAGGAGAAGAATATGAATATAAATCCTGTAAGTTTTGGTCGTACTATAAAAGTTAATGCACCATTATCGGTTGCAAAACATGCTGTTGATTTGATTAATACTATTCCGCAAAGAAGAGGGGAATCAAGAGTTCAACAACAATTAAAAGTTATATTCTATGATACGGATAAAGGTAGAGCAAGAGCTGTAGCTGCTAATGGTGAATCAGGTGATGTATATATAGTTAGCGGAATGGCTGGTAATGATGTTGGTTTACTTATTAAAGACAGAAACTTCCATATAGATGAGGCCAAAAAGACATATGGAGAAGACTGTTACACATATGAATGTATTAAAGAAGCTGAAGATGAACGTTATACGGATTTGTTAACGCTTGTATTATTTGAAACAGAAGAACCAATGGAGCTAGATATTGATTATTCAAAGAAGAAGCATCGTATTAAATCAATAGATATTAGAATATAAAAATAGGAGGTTTTTAAACCTCCTATTTATTATAATGATTGTTTTATTTCTTTTTCCATTTCAGATAAGACTGATATTAAGTTAGATTTATCTTTTCCTGCCCCTTGAGCATATTGTGGTCGTCCGCCACCTTTACCACCTGTTTGTGATGCCAGTTTATTTACAATTTGTCCTGCGTTTATTCCTTTTTTTACAAATGAATCACTTACTTTGACAACATATGTAATTTTATCTTCATCAACAGATGCTAGAATGATTATGGATTCACCTAGTTTGGATGCTAAAAGTTCACTTCCAAGTTTGATAAGGTTTGCAGGATATGCTTCCATTTGAGTGATAAATAATTTACCGCCATTGACTTCTTGCGCCTTTGATACAAATGATTGGAATTTTGTTTTTGCTTGTTCTGCTTTTAAATTCTCAACTTCCAATTGAAGGTTTTTATTATCAACTGCAAGTTTCATTATTCTTTCCCCAAGTTCTGATACAGGGCATTTAAAAGCTTGAGTCATTTTATCAATGATATCAGATTTTTCACCTAAGAATTTTAACGCAGTATTTCCGCATACGGCTTCAATTCTTCTAGTTCCTGCAGCAACTGCACTTTCTGAGATGATTTTTGTAAGTCTTATTTTCCCTGTTGAACTTACGTGTGTACCACCGCAAAGTTCTGAAGATATATTTCCGAATTTAACAACTCTTACATTATCATCATATTTTTCTCCGAATAAAGCCATGGCTCCTGATTTTTTTGCCATTTCTATGTTCATAACTTCTGTATTTTGATTAATATCTTCGTTTATCCAATTGTTGATAATATCTTCAACTTCCTGAACTTCTTCTTTTGTCATTGCTCTTGGGAATGTGAAGTCAAAACGAGTTCTGTTTTCTTCAACAAAAGAACCTGCTTGGTGTACTTCTTCACCTAATACTTTTCTTAATGCAGCTTGAATTAAATGTGCATTAGAGTGATGTATAGTTATTTGTTTTCTTCTTTCAATATCGATAGAAGCTTTAACTGAATCTCCAACTTTTGCTTCTCCATTAACCATTTGTACTCTGTGAACAAATAGTTTATTAACTTTAAATGTATTTAAAACTTCAGCTTTAAATTCTTTTCCTTCAATTATACCTGTATCACCGATTTGTCCGCCTGATTCTGCATAAAACGGTGTTTTATCAAGCATAATATCTATAAAGTCACCTGCTTCTATAATTGCAATAATTTTTGCTTCTGCTTCTGTTTGATTGTAGCCTACAAAATTAGTTGAACCAAATTTATTTTCTACATCAACATATACTAAATCATCAGTAAGACTGATTTTGTGTGCAGCTGCTTTTGCTTTTTCTTTTTGTTTTTGCATTTCTTCTTTATAGCCTTCGGTATCAACGCTTACACCTTTTTCTGCGGCTATTTCTATTGTTAATTCAAGTGGAAAACCGAATGTATCATATAGTTTAAATGCATTTTCTCCGTCAATTTTATTTGAGTTTTGGATTAAATCTTCTAATAATTTATAACCTCTGTCTAAAGTTATCTTAAATCTTTCTTCTTCTTGTTTTATTGTAGATTTAATTTTTTCAGCATTTTTCTCTAAATCAGGATAGGTTTCTTTATATTGACTGATTACGGTATCTACTATTTCGCTTAAGAAAGGAAGTTCTAATCCGAGTAATTTACCATGTCTTAAAGCGCGGCGTAAAATCATTCTTAAAACATAGCTTCTTCCTTCATTACCGGGAGTTACGCCGTCGTTAATCATAAAAGTTACACATCTTGCGTGGTCTGTGATTATTCTTAAAGAAATATCTGTTTTTGAATCTTTTTTATATGGTACCTTTGACATTTCGGAAACTTTATCCAAAATTGGTTTTAAAAGGTCTGTTTCAAAAGTTGAATCTTTTCCTTGTACAACCATTGCAATACGTTCCAGACCCATTCCGGTATCTACGTTTTTCTTTTCTAATGGAGTTTGGTTTCCTTCTTCGTCTTGGAATAATTCTGTGAATACTAAGTTCCAAATTTCAACCCAACGGTCACATTCACATGTTGCTATAGAACAATCATTGCTGCATTTTAAGTGTTCACCTAAATCGTAGTGAATTTCACTGCAAGGACCGCAAGAACCTGTAGCTCCGGGAGGACCCCAGAAATTGTCTTTTTTGCCTTTTCTTATTACACGTTCAGGTGCTACTCCAACATCTTTTGTCCATATATCAAATGCTTCATCATCTGTTTCATATATGGTAATCCATAAACGTTTAGGATCTAATTTTAAGTAATTTGTTACAAAATCCCAACTCCAAGGAATAACTTCTTTTTTGTAATAGTCACCAAAAGCAAAATTACCAAGCATTTCGAAAAACGTGTGATGTCTTGGTGTTCTTCCTACATTTTCTATATCAGAATCTTTTCCGCCAGCTCTTGCACATTTTTGGCAAGATACTGCTCTTGCAGGTTCAAATGGTGGCTTTTCTAAACCAAGATAATATGGTAAAAATTGCAACATACCAGCAGTTGTCAGTAAAACTGTTGGATTATCAGGAACCAAGCTTGAACTTGGAACTTCGGTTGATTGATGTTTATCTCTGAAAAATTCAATAAATGCTTTTCTTATTTCATTCCCTGTTAACGGAGTTGTCATTTTATATTCCTTTTCTTACTTCTTCATAGAAATATTTTACAACAAACATTATAGGGTGTTTAATTAAACAAAAATAAAACTCCAAATATAAAAAGGCTTACAAAATGTAAGCCTTTTTATGTTTCCCCAATTCTTTTCCCTAGTCTGTAGTGCGCTCTTTAGTCAATTCTAGTCTAACAATGTTTCTAATAAACTTGCATTCTTTATTGCTAATGCATTTTCCTTAACTTTTTGTTTGTGTATGTATGTTCGTAAAGCTTCACGGATTAATTCGCTTCTTGTACGATTTTCACCTTCAGCTACTTCATCAATTCTTGTTAAAAACTCTTCGGGCATTGAAATTAAAACTCTAGCCATTTTATATTCCTCTTATTTATTGCTCTCGTACTTATATAAAAACAATTCAGAAATAAAAATTGCATATTTCGTATATAAAAAAGAAAAACCCTATATATTGCAAGGGTTTTTCATGTTTACATTTGTTTACGGTTACAAATCTTCGTCTTCGAATCCTGGAGAACGTGTTGGTAATTTTTTGTATCCGGGGTTTGTGTATACCGCTTTCTTTATGTATTTGTTAGTATAATCACCTTTTTCAAATAATTTCATTAGCATGTTTTCTCTGGTCACCAGAGATGAAACACTATTTCTTGCTGTCGGATTCTTTTCTGTAAGTTTCATCCAAGTTGCAGCTTCCAAAGTCCAAGCGTATGTTTCTTCGTTTAATGATGCAAATTCATCTTGATGAATAGCTTCGTGGGCTAATAATGCAGCAATGGCTTCAGGTGGTGCGTTACGGTGCTTCTCATTAATATATATGTATAATTTTCCTTTTTTCTTCCATCCTAATGCGTCAAACGAAGCGTATTCTGGATTTATCTCCGAAATGTTTTTGAACTCAATTTTAACAGGTTTCTCCGTTAAATTATTACCCATTAGTGCATTATATGAGTATTTTGCTATATTTACAGTTTGCATAAGTTCCATTGCTTGCATGACAGCACCATCTTTAGTTACTTTTTTGTACTTCTTTGCGTATGCTTCAGTATCAAATTCAGGTTTATTAACGCTCATTCCATCTGCAATTTTGGCTTCTTTTAGCCTACTTTCATCTATACTTGCTTTGTTTGCATATGAATAACTTTGTATTAACAAAGTAAAAATCATAACCAGTAATATTCTTTTTTTCATACATTCCCTATCTACTTTTTATCATATTAGTATTATGTCTTATTTGTTTTTTAAGGACAAATTTTTTTTTAGCAATTTTTTTTCTTAAATTCAGAAAAGTATTGTATATTATAGATTTTTTTATATTTGTAAAATTAGGTAAAGTTTATTTGGTTATAAAAGTATACATATTTCTTATATTTATTTGAAATCATGTCTGATTTAGTATATTCTTTTTATGTAGATTATGGGTGGAAAACTTATTTTTAATAAGCCTTGAGAGAAGAAAAGAGAAGAATATGGAACAGTTTCTCAACGATAATATGTATGTGATTGACTTAGGTGAACTTAATACTGCTCCTGAGATTATATTTGAGCTTAGTTCTGTTTTAGATAAAGAAGAAGTTAAAAATAAAAGAATATGCTTAAAGCTTGGTAATGTTGATTTGAATCAGGCACAGCTTTTGAGTATAAAGTCTCTTATTAATGGAATTGATTCAACTTTGTCTTGTGTTGATACTAAATCTGTTGAAACAGAAAAGGTTGCTTTAGCACTTGGAATTATTGTTTCAAATGTTTCGGCTGAAAATGCTGTTGAATTAGCACCTACTATGCCTTATAAACTGGCTGAAGAATTAAGAGAAGAAGTTACTAATACTCAAACTGAAGAAAATGAAGATATTGTTGAAGAATCTGATATAAATGGTGAAAGCTTAAATGATGCTATTATAGAAGATAATGAAAATTTGGCATCTGAAAAAGTTGAAAGTGTCAATGAAGCACAGGAAATTTTTGAGTCTCAGACAGAAGAGGTCCAGGTGGAAAAAGAAGTTGTTGCTGAACCAAGGGAAATAATTAATTCAGATATGGATAATAGTGCTATTCCGGAAGCAACAAAAGAAGAAATACAAGATGAATTAGATGTTATTTTTGGATCAACTCCTTCTCAGACAGTGTTCTATGATATGCAACATCCTACTGAAATATATGAAGAACGTGAGGAGTTAACAGATATTATTGTGCCGGAACAAGAATATACCAAAGAAGATATAGAACTTGAATCTTTTCCGACAAAATATATAAAACAAACAATTCGTTCAGGACAAGTTATTAATTATGAAGGTAATATTGTTATAATTGGTGATTGTCATCCGGGTTGTGAAGTTACTGCGTTTGGAGATATTACGGTTTGGGGTATATTAAGCGGTATTGCACATGCCGGGGCTGGTGGTAATCAAAAAGCAAAGGTTCGTGCGTTAAAAATGAACGCTATACAATTGAGAATTGCAAATTGTTATTCAAGAAGACCAGATTCATTGAATACAGTTTATATAGAAAAAACAAATTCTTTTACACCGGAAGAAGCAAGAATAGTAAACGGTGAAATAGTAGTATTTAAGATGAATGATTAAGGAGCAGATTAGATGGCAGGGAGAGTTATAGTAATCACATCCGGTAAGGGCGGAGTAGGTAAAACTACTACAAGCGCAAATATCGGTACTGCACTTGCTAAAAATGGACACAGTGTTGTTCTTGTAGATACAGATATCGGTCTTAGAAATCTGGATTTGTTATTGGGACTTGAAAATAGAATTGTATATACTCTTGTTGATGTTGTTGAAGAACGTTGTAAGTTAAAACAAGCATTAGTAAAAGATAAGAAAAATCCAAATTTATGTTTGTTAGCTGCAGCTCAAACAAGAGATAAATCTTCTGTAAGTGAAGAACAATTAAAGAAAATAACTGAAAAATTGAAAAAAGATTACGATTATATCTTAATTGACTGTCCTGCAGGAATAGAACAAGGTTTTCAGACAGCTATTGCAGGTGCTTCTGAAGCAATTGTTGTTACTACTCCTGAAATGTCTGCGGTTAGAGATGCTGATAGAATTATTGGTCTTTTAGAAGCTGCTGACGGAATAGAAAGTTATAAGCTTTTATTGAACCGTGTAAGACCAAATATGATTAAGTCTAAAGATATGATGAGTGTTGAGGATGTTGAAAATATTCTTTCTTGTCAAAAAATTGGCGTAATACCTGAAGATACCGGAATTATTACTTCAACAAACAGAGGTGAACCGATTGTTAATAATGAAAAATCACTTGCAGGTAAGGCGTATATGAATGTTGCAAGAAGAATAAACGGTGAAGATGTTCCTTTCTTAGATATAGATGAGCCGAAAGATTTTGTTGGAAAATTAAAAAAGTTTTTTTCAGGCTTGAAAAAACAAGGAAAGGAGTAAAAAATGAAAACACTTTTTTCTGATATTTATAATAAAATAATGGAATTATTTCAGATAGAACGCTCTGGAAATACTAGTGAGTGTGCTGCTAACAGACTTCAAGTTATATTGATGCACGATAGAACAAAGCTAGATCCTCTTATTATGAACAAAATGAGAGAAGAATTGATTGATGTTTTTTCAAAATATGTAGTTATTGATAAGGAAGAACTTGAAATTGGTTTAAAACAAGAAGGTGATGCAGCGGCTTTAATGTTAAATATTCCGATTATCCGTGCTAAGACAGAAGAAGAACTTGAAGAATTAAGAAAGAAACTTCAAGAAGAAGAAGAAAAAGTTTCTGATGATGACGATGAAGATGACGAAACTGATGAAGATGTGATTGTTGACGGTGAGGTGACTGAAGTTATTGAAGAAACGGCAATTGAAGATTCCAATGATGATGTTATTGTTGAAGAAGATGATATTAAAGAATAATAAACTATTGTTTTACAATTAGAAAGAGGGTTTACAGACCCTCTTTTATTATTTCCTTTATTATAATATTTTGAGAATTTATGTTATTTATTATTGGAGTTGTTTTATTTGTATTTATTTCATCTGTTGTTTTATTTATTGAACTTTTTTGAGTATTTAATGCCATTTGCACATCGCCTATGATTGCAATTATAAGTAAAATACTAACAAAAGTGTTCCATAGAATTTTTTTCATATAATTAAACTCTTTTATTATTTAACTGAAATAATTATATTATTTCAAATATTTTATGTAAATAACCAATTGTTTATATATTCTTCAGGTGATATATAATTTTGTTTTATTTCTCCTGTTTGATTATCTCTAATTGTTTCAAAATAGTGTCTAATTAATTCTAGTTGTTTTTGTAAGAAGTTTTCAAAGTCTTCATCTGTTTGAATAGGCATTTCATCTGTTGCTTCTTTAACAAGTGGTACTAGCTCTAAAATCAGAGTAGCTGCTTTTTTATCAAATTTGTTTGTTATTGGATTAAATGCTTGAATAAGTACTGATTCAAAGTTGTCATTTTCGTCATCTATTTCAAATAAGGATGATAATTTTGTCATAGTACGAATGATTTCTTCTTTGTTCTCTGTGTCAATTGCAGAGAAAGTGTTTATTATATCACTTCTGTGCTTTACAAGTTTATTCGGTATAAAAGAGTTAGAATTTTTAATTAATTCAATAAGTGCGTTAGCAAATTCAATATTGAATTTCCCGTTTTTATCTTTTGAATGTTGAATAATATCAGATGTTAAATCTTCTTCAATATCAATTACGCCATAATTTCTTTTTATATCTTCAAGTTTTATTGCAATTTGTATTTTTTGTTTAATATTACTGAAATCGTATCCTCCTTTAATTTTGCAGATTTCGAAAACTCTGGATGTTCTTTCCTGTGCTTTGTCAAATCTATTTTGAGGTGTTTGATTGTATTGTGACAGAATTTTTTTTGCAAAATTTTGTCTGAGCTTATCATCTTTTATTCCATTGAAAAAAGAATAAATAAAATTATCAGAAGGTTCAGATAAAGAAGATAGTATAGAATTTCTCAAATCATCTTGTGGATTCAGATAAGAAACATTGTTTACTGGCGTTCTTGGACTTTCACCTTTTGCAACAGCTTCGAGAAATTGCTTTTCTTTATTTTCTTGAGTTATTATTTCTTGTAAAATAATTTTGTATATCGATAAAAATTTTTGAATTGAATTTTGATCTAATTCACCATCATTCTGGGTAAGAAACTTTTCAATTATACTCTCGTTAAGAGTAATTGTAACTTTTTCTCCTGAATCTAAAGAGAGTATACTTATAATTTTGATTGAACAACCTTTGTTATCCTTTAATATTAAATAAGTTGGCTGTTCCGGAATTTCATGAGATTGCCCAAATGATATATTATTATATGATTGGTAAAAATGTGGATTACAAATAGCTGGTGTACTATTTTTAATAATATCCTGATTATTATGGGAAGAGTTATCTTTATGATGTATTTGGGTAAAATTATTTCGTAAAAAATTGAAATTATTAGAAATATTCATTTTTATGTCTCCTAAGTTTTTCTTTTGTAAAAGGAGTGAAAAGATTATATTGCTGAAACTTAGTCTATTATTAAAAAAAATTAATTTTTCTCTAGGGTTGATTTTTTGTTTTCAGTATATAATAATAGATATGTAGCGCGGGATGGAGCAGTCTGGTAGCTCGTCGGGCTCATAACCCGAAGGTCGTTGGTTCAAATCCAGCTCCCGCAACCAATTGATTTAAGAGAGTTTCAACTAAATCGAAACTCTCTTTTTTAGTGCTAAATTTCGCAAATAATTGTAGTTTTTTGTCCAGGTTGATTTGTACGGCTAGATAGATTATTTTGGTAAAGTTGGCTTTGTGTGGGCGTTTTCG
>CALUQL010000022.1 GCA_944322895.1 Candidatus Gastranaerophilales bacterium | reverse complement strand
TTTCTGAAAATTGTAAATTCCATTTTTGTCTTTTTCAATATTTATTTGAATGTTACCTGCATATAAGTGTTTTGGGTTAAATTTTTTTATTATTAAAGGCAATAGATTTACTTTTAAATCAATATTATTAGCATCAAGAAAAATATTTTCTTTGTTTTTTTCAGAAATTATGATTCTATCTGTTTTGAATGTTATTTGTGGTTTAATGTGGGTCTTTATCTTTATATTTGCATACTCAATTTTTGCATTTGTTTTCGCATTAAAAATATCAGATATAAAGTTTTTATTAGCGAAATATCCCAATATAGGAGGAACAGCAAAAAGGTATATACACTCAAGTATTGAAATAATTATGAATAACCTAAATAATAATTTAATATATTTATTTTTTATGTCCATACTAAAATATCTGCCAAAACGCTGATTTGAGAAATTGCCTTATTGTGATAATTATATTATTTACAAAATAAAAGTTCAAACACTTAATGAATTTTGCAAAAAATATCACTTGTTGTAAAATCATAAGATAAGTAAAAATAGGAATAATGGTTTAATATATGAGAAAATTTGATATTAATAAGAAATTATCAGGATTAAAATCGCCTAAAGTCTTAGTAAATATTGGTTTGATTTTTATATTTACGCTGATTTTCACAGGAATTTTAGTATCTAAATACTTTTTCTTCCAGACAATAGTAGGGTCTGATAATACAAGTAAAATAATGGTTACTGCTCCAAGAGATATTGAAGTCATTGATAGCATAAAGACAGAAAAAAGAAGAAGAGAAGTAGCTCAAAAAGTTGGGTTAGTATATTCTCCTGCTGATAATGTTTATATAAAAAATAATCTTATAGAAATTATTGATGAAGTAAAAGAAATAAGAAAAAGTAGTGATGATGAGCAAACAAAACAAAAAAACTTAGAAGTTTTGTTTGATATACCTGATACATATACAAAATCTTTTGTTTTCTCATTTTTCTTAAATGCAAATGATGAAGTTTTGAATAAAGTTTTCTCTGCTTCTGAAAAAACTTTGGATATGGTTTTAAATGAAGGTATTACAGAAAAGGACTTTGAAGAAAATTCTTTATCAAAGATTATAAGAAGAAATATAGATGTTAATACAACAAATAACAAAACAAAAGTTATTACAGCACTTTTGGAACAAGTAATAGTTCCTAATATGATTATAGATGAAGAGGCAACTGCTTTAGCAAGAAAAATCGAAAGAGATAAAATTACACCTATAAAAGTGAAATTCAATAAGGGAGATGTAATTGTTAATATAGGTGAGCCAATTACTCAAGTAAAGAAAGAAGCATTAAGTAAAGCAGGCTATAATATATTAAGAATAAATCCATTGGGAATTCTAGGTATATTGTGCATTGTTGGAATAGGTATTGTTTCTGTATTCTATTATTTTAAGTCGTTTGAACAGAAATATCTAAATAGAAGACACTTATCGATTGTAGCTTTTATGTGTGTTTTTCTTTCAATATTATCGGTATTATTACCTGTTAATTGGTCAGTGTTTATATTGCCGTTTCCATTTTTTGCAATAACATTATCTGTATTTTTAAATCCAAGAACATCATTTTTTATAACAGTAACTTTGCTTACTATTATTACGTTGTCACTTCAATTTTCGGCACTTGCTATGTCTGTATTTATTTTATCGGTTATTGTTTCCATTATTGGAATGACAACAATAAAATATTCAAGAAGGTTTGATTTGATAAAAGTAGGTGTATATACATCTATTGTTATGGCACTAATAATATTGTGTGTATACTATGATTTAGGGTTGGGTAAATTAGGACAAGATATTGCGGCTGCATTAATGAATGGATTCTTCTCTGGTGTATTTGCATTGGGAATGATACCTATTTTGGAAAATACATTTAAAGTTATTACAACGTTTGGCTTGGCAGAATTGGGAGATTATAATCAACCATTGTTGAAAAAGTTACATGAAGCAGCGCCCGGGACATTTGAACATAGTTTGAGAGTTTCAAACCTTGCAGAATCTGCAGCTGAAGCTATAGGGGCAGATCCGATTTTAGCAAGAGTTGGAGCTTTGTATCATGATGTTGGTAAGATTGTAAGACCCTTATTCTTTGTTGAAAACCAAACATATAGTGGTATAGAAAATCCGCACGAAAAGTTGACACCTCGATCAAGCAAAATGGTTATTACTTCTCATACAAAAGATGGAGTTTCATTAGCTAAAGAATATCATATACCTGAAGTAATTCAAGATTTTATGATGCAACACCATGGTGATTCTCTTGCTAGTTATTTCTACAATCAGGCAGTAGCACAAGAAGGTGCTGAAAATGTTAAAGAAGAACAGTTTAGATATACAGGACCTAAACCAAATACAAAAGAAACTGCAATATTAATGATTGCTGATGCGGTTGAGTCTGCATCAAGAACCTTAAAAGATCACTCTCAAGAAGAATTAGACGCTTTAATTAATAAAATAATAAAAGATAGGTTGGATGATAATCAATTATCTGAAAGTCCTTTGACATTGAAGGATATTAAAGTAATTGCAGCTACACTTTCAAGAGTATTAAGAAGTGTCTTCCACAAGAGAATAAAATACCAAGAAGCTATTGAAGATATACAAAACAAAGAAAAATTGAAACAGGAAAAAGATGAATAGTATAAATATCTTTCTTGAAAATACATATGATGAATATAACATTGATGAAGTAGCTATTCATAAAGATATTGTGAAAATGGCGGAATATATTTTTGCTGATCCGACAGTAATGACTAAATCTTGTTTGAAAGATTATGAATATAATACAGTTTGTTTTGATATTGTTTTTGTTAATAATGAAGAAATACACAGAATAAACAAAGAATATAGACAAAAAGATTCCCCTACTGATGTAATAACATTTGCAATTTTTGCTGATTCACCAAAAGAAGAACAATATATATTTGATGGTGAAGTAAATTTGGGTGAAATAATTGTCTCATTAGATAAAATTGAAGAGCAATCTAAAGAAAATAACGTTCCTTTTAATGATGAGCTTTATTTTCTTGTGTCACATGGTATATTACATTTGTTAGGGTTTGATCATCAAACACAGGATGATTATAACTTTATGGTTGAACATCAAAATAAATCAAAGGCAATTCTATTATGACAAAATTCAAGTCTTCAAGTGTATGGGAAAGTATATCCCATGCGATTCATGGTTTAAATTTAGCTTTACATTCACAACGTAATTTTGTTATAGAGGTTATTGTTTCTTTTATTGCATTATTCTTAGCTTTGTTTTTGAAATTTTCGGCAACTGATTTCTGTATTGTTATTATTATGATAACTATAGTTTTAGTTTGTGAACTCTTAAATTCGGCTATTGAATTCACATTGGATGCTGTATATAAAAATAATTATTCTAAGCTTGTTGAAATGGCAAAAGATATGTCTGCAGGCATGGTCCTTTTGGTTGCAATAATGAGTGTATTTTTGGGAATAATTCTTTATGGTTCATATGTATTCAAGTTGTTCTTTCATTAATTGCTAAAATGTGCAAAAAAAAGGGACATATAATGTCCCAAACAATTCGGAATGTAAAAGAAAATTTTTTACTATCCATCGTGTGTGTAAGTAAGGTAAGTGTGTAAGGTATGTATGTGATTTTAAAATAGGTTCTCTAATAAAAATTTAGTACGCGTACTTTGTCTATTTTCCGTTCCCTGTTCCCATCCAATCTTGTAGTCGATTAGTTTGCTTTGTTTTTTCTCTCTTAATATCTTTTGTTTATTTGTGTTTGAGTTTTCTCTTTTTTATTTATCTCTCACACTATAATAAAGTGTTTTTTATATACAAAATTGCCAAAACGTAGATATAAAATATATATTTTATTAACAAAACTTAATATTAATTGTTGAAATACTTTTGAATATTGGGGTTATAAATATTTATATCCATAAGGATAGTTTGCTATATACCTAAAAATATACAATCGGATAATATACGAATTATATTCAAACAATTATTATAAAACTATACATATTCCACTCTCACTCGTAAACTGTTTGACCGAATTATTCGGTCTTTTTTTTGTGTATTTATGTATAATTTGGTAATTCAACAATGAAATATCCCAATAGAGCCCTTTTATTGAAAGTCGAATAAATCTTTTTCCGAAATATCTAAAGTTTCACTTAGCTTAAAAAGAAGACTTAGACTTATTCCTCTTTTTGCTGTTTCAATTTTTGCAAGATGTTCACGCGAAATATCTATCATCTCTGCAAGTTGATTTTGAGATAAGTGTTTTATTTTTCTATATTTTGCTATATTTTTGCCAAACTTTTGTAATTTATCTTTTTCACTAAGCATATTATTATTCTGAAGCATATCAAGATAATTGTATGTAGCCCTTATGGCAACAAAGGGATTGTGTCATCTTCTTATTATAAAAAAGAGTCTTTTTTGAATTTTCTTCTTATGTTAATATTCTTTTTATGAAAATAACTAGTTTAAAGGTTTTACTTGGTGATTTTTTAGGCGGTCTAAATGCTTCAATTATAGCTTTGCCACAAGCATTGGCATTTGGTGTTGCAACAGGAGTTGGGGCTTTAGCGGGTTTATGGGGCGCAATTATATTGTGTTTTATATCTGCAATAATTGGAGGCAGAGCTCCTTTAATATCAGGGATAACTGGTCCTGTAGCAATAGTTGTAGCTTCTGTTATGCACGCTTTAAACTTTGATATTCCATCTGTACTTATGATTATATTGCTTGCGGGAATTATTCAAGTTTTACTTTCTCTTACAGCGTTTCCTTCTGTAATTAAATATATCCCTTATCCTGTTATTTCCGGATTTTTGAATGGTATAGGAATAATTATTATAATTATGCAATTAAATCCATTGATTGGATGTCCTATTATGTCTAATACAATTACAAGTATTACGGCACTATTTAAAAATATTTATTCTATAAATTACGATGCGTTTTTATTAGGATTATTAACACTCTTAATTGTATTTGCAGTTCCTAAAAAGTTTAATAAAATAATTCCATCTCAAGCTATTGCTCTTGTAATTGGAACGTTTATATCTATAAAACTTGGGCTTAATGTAGAAAAAATATCTCAAATTTCGGTTTCTTTACCAAGTTTAAGTTTGCCAAAATATAATCTTCACGATGTTATTACATATATGCATTATGCCATAATATTTGCAATAGTTTTTTCAGCAGAAAGTTTATTAACTGTTCTGGTTTCTGATTCTTTAACAAAAAACAAAACATCATTAAAAAGGATGCTTATAGGTCAAGGAGTAGGAAATATGTTCTGCGCAATGACGGGTTCTTTGCCTGGTTCTGCTGCTACAATGAGAACAGTTGCCGCTATTAATTCCGGAGCAACAACAAAAATTTCTGCAATAATTAGTCCTATAATCTTGATTATTCTTTTATTCAAATTATCAGGTTTTGTTGCAGAAATTCCTTTACCTGTTTTAGCAGCCATATTAATCAAAATAGGATATGACATAATTGATGTTAAATTATTAAAGGTACTAAGATATGCACCTAAAGATGATTTATATGTATTGTGGTTAGTATTCATTCTTACTGTATTTTATAATTTGATTGTAGCAGTCGGAGCAGGTATAACAGGCGCAGCTGTTTTATATGCAAAAAAAATGGCGGATAATACAAAGCTTGTGCATAAAACTATTCAAGATGAAAAAATCATTGAGTTGGAAAAAAATATTGATAAAACTTATAAGCATAAAATTCGTATTGTTCATATAGATGGTCAATTTTTCTTTGGCTCAGCTACTCAATTAGTTTCGCAATTTGAAGAATTATGGGGTACTAAGTACTTGATTTTAGACTATTCATCCGGAGCACTTTTAGATATTTCTGCTATATTTGCGCTTGAGGATATTATAATAAGACTTCAATCTCAAGATATTAAGATTTTTATTGTGCTTGATAATAATGATGTTTTAAGGCAATTAAAAGAACATAATATTGTCTCTCAAATAGGAGAAGATTGTATTTTCTTTTCTGAAATTGAAGCAATAGAAAAAGCAAAATCAAGTCTAAGAAAAGATTAAATTATAATAGAATATATTTATACATTAATACCATTTGCAATATCTTTTTCAAAATCAGAGAAAGTTATTTCACTTAGAGAACGTTGATAATTTGTTTTTGTTTGATGGTGGAAAAACTTCTTTTCGAATTTTTCAGCTGCGGGTGTTGCGATTAATGGGACAAGAATTCTTTCTGCAAGTATTGTTGACCCTATTAATGCTAAGATCTGACTAAACCCTTTTTTTGCAGCAACTATATTATCAAATTTGCAGTTTTTAAAGAATTTATCCCAAATTTTATCTTGTATTTTAGGATTAGCAAGACTGTAACCGACTCCAATTTGCATTGCTGCAGTGACAACACCTGACATTAGATCCATTGAGGCAACAAATGGGCGCTGTTCTTCAGGAATGTCTTTATTTTGCATTGTAGTTGCAAATCTTGCGCCATAGGCGAATACATCTTTTGCAACATTTAATGTTACTAAGGTTTTTGCTGCAAAAGTATCATCTTTTATTGCTTTATGAATATGTTTATTTACCAATTCAGAATTGGTAATTTTATTTAGAAGAGTTGTTTTCATTTTTACTTACCAATTTCTGAGCTATTTTAGGGTATATTTTATTAGATAGTGCAAGTACGGGTAAATATGCTATAGAAGAAACTACTGCGCCTACTCTATCTTTAAAAATTTCATTATATTGTTCTTTATACATTTTTATTGCTTTATCATAATCATTGTTACAAGCGTCTAAGATTTTTTTAGGTATTTTGGATATATCTTTAGTAGCATTTTCAACATATTTGAAATTTATCTTCCCTTTTTTTATTAAAGAGTCGACACCTTTATATAAAAGAGCTAAACTTGCTAATTGCATAGCTATTGTAATAACAGCTTCAACTGGTTGTTTAACTGCTGCCCATTTTCTGTTTTCTTCATTTTCTTTAGTAAAAGGATTGTGCATAATAACAAGTGGTGCTATAACAGCTTTACCGGCAGCATTAACATAGTTAGAAACTTTTTCTCCACCTTTTTGAGAAAATTTTTCTAATGACGTTGCAATATATTGATTAACTTTTGGCATTCCCACTCGCATAGCGATTGTGTAAAATCTCCTAAATTTTTTTTATTGCTTTTGTTTGAGTAATTGCTAAATTTTTTTTACATTTACTAATCAATAAAACGAAACTTTATTAGTGTAAGAATTGCATGAACGCCGTCTTTCCAGTTGATTTTTTTCCCTTCTTCGTGACCTCTTCCAAAATATGAGATTGGTACTTCTTTTAATCTTGCCTTTTTCTTCATAATCTTAGCAGTTATTTCAGGTTCAAAATCAAAACGGTTAGATTTTATTGTAATTCTTTGAATTACCTCTTTTTTAAAAGCTTTATAACAAGTTTCCATATCGGTTATTGTTGCCCCATATAGAATATTAGTTAACAATGTTAAAAATTTATTCGCGATTTTATTTTTTAATATGAAATTTTTTGAATTATCTTGGTTTTTAAATCTTGAACCATAAACAACGTCTGCCTCGTCATTTATTAATAAAGGCAAAAGTTTATCATAATCATCAGGTAAATATTCCAAATCAGCATCTTGAATTACCACAAAATCACCGGTTACTTCTTTTATTGCTGTTCTTATTGCGGCTCCTTTTCCTTGATTTTTTTCATGGAAAAATACTTTATAATCTTTGTTTAATTCTCTTAAGATTTCTGTAGTACCATCAGTAGAACAATCATCTACTAGGATTATTTCTTTTTCTAAATTCGCAAAATTTGCATTTTTTACTTTTTCTAAAAGTTCTTTAATTGTGTTTTTTTCATTAAAAACTGGAATAATAATACTAACTTTTTTCATATTTTTTTTAATCTCTTGTATAAAATCTATAAAATATATTGTATAATGAAATAAGAAGTTTGTTAAGGATGTATATGCCTAAAAAGCATAATGGTAGTTTGTTTAGTGAAACTATAGAAAATGCTGATTGCTTATTAATTGAGGCAATAGAGTCTTATGTTGCTGAAAATTATAAAAAAGCTGTTGAAAATCTATCAATGGCTCATAAAATATTTCTTGCTCATAAAGATATTGCAAAAGTGTCTGTATGTTTGTCATTAACAGGTCTTATTAAATATATAAATAAAGAAGAAGGTTATTATAAATCTTTACTATTATTAGAAGATTCAAAATTTTTAGCTGAAAGTACAAATAAAAAATCCATATTAGCTGTTAATAAATTTGCGTTTGGTCAGATATATTTTATTGAGAATAAAATGAATGAAGCTCTTTTTTATTTGACGTATTCATCTGATTTGATAGATGATTTCCCATTGTTGAAAATTAAGGCATTAGAACTTCTTGCGTTAACATATATGCGATTACAGAATACAAAAATGGCATATGATTATCTTGAAAAAGCAATACAACTTGCCCATTCTTTTGGGCATAAAAGTCTCTATTCTAGATTAAATGAGATATCAGAAAACTTTATAAATGCAAATTCAGGTATAGATTCTTCATTTAAATCAAAAGATATAAAAAATAAAGATGCAGAACAAAACACTACACTATTGTTAGCTTTGTCCAAAATAGCAAGAACAGTAAATGCAGAAGCAAATTTGGATAAACTATTAATTACAATAGCAGAACAAACAAGACTTGTGTTAAATGCAGACAGGTGTACTGTTTTTCTATATGATAAAGAAAAAAACGAATTATGGTCAAAAGTTGCTCTTGGAATGGATAGTGAAGAAATTCGTTTTTCTGCAGATAAAGGTTTTGCCGGATATGTTGTTAAAACTGGAGAAACAATAAAAATAAAAGATGCATATAATGACAGTCGTTTCAATAAAGAAATAGATAAACATACAGGTTATAAAACATACAATTTATTATGTATGCCAATGAGAAATATAAAGTTTGAAATAATAGGAGTCTTTCAGGTATTAAATAAGAAAGATGGAGATTTTACTGATTCAGATGAAGATATACTATTAGCAATCGGTACAAATGCCGGTATAGCAATTGAAAATAATCTTCTTTTTAGTATTCAGCAAAAAATGCTTGAAGAACAACAAAAATTATTTGCAGGGTTTATTGATACTTTAGCAGCTTCAATAGATGCTCGTGACAAGATAACTCTGGGACATTCAAATAGGGTTAAGTTATATTCTGAATTAATAGCTAAACAAATAGGATTAAATAAAGATGTAACAGAGATAATATCAAAAGCCGCAATGCTTCATGATATAGGTAAAATAGGTATAAAAGATGCCGTTTTGCAAAAAAAAGGAACATTAACAAAAGAAGAGTACGAACATATTAAAGAACACGTAAAAATAACATATGATATTTTATGTAAAACTAATATGAATTCTTCTTTTTCAGAAATAGCTGAAATTGCTGCTTCTCACCATGAAAAGTACGACGGAACAGGTTATTTTAGAGGTTTAAAAGGAGAGGAAATTCCTTTTGGAGGTAGAATACTTGCAGTTAGTGATGTCTTTGATGCTATTACATCAGTTCGTCATTATCGTGACAGAATGCCAATGTCAGAGGCATTGGATATTATGATTGATGGGAAAAATAAACATTTTGACGGTAAGATTATTGATGCTTTTCTTAATTTGTCTTGTGACATAATAACTGATGTGCTTATCAGTGAGTATAAAATGGTACTTAAAAATGAAGACAGAAAAATACTTTCAGCAATAAGTTTGAAACAATTTGCTGAGATATTAAAGAAAAATTCTATCAATACAAAAGAGAAAAAGATTATAGACGTGTTTAATTCGTATTATATTCGTCAAAGTTCTCAGAACACGTAATATAAGGGTTTTATCAATGTATAATGTATTAATTGTAGAAGATCATGCATTAATAAGATTTGGATTAAAAACTGCTTTTGAATCTAAAAATTTTATAAATGAAATTTATGAAGCTTCAACAGGCGAAGTAGCAATTAATATGGTAGAAAATCATAGTATTGATGCTGTCATTATGGATTTAGGGTTGCCTTCAATGAATGGGATTGAAGCAACAAGAAAAATAAAATCACTAAATCACAATATAAAAGTTATTATATTAACATCTCATAATTCTGAAGAAGAAGTACTAGAGTCTATAAAAGCAGGTGCAAATGCATATTGTTCAAAAGATATAAATCCTGATAGATTAGCAGATACTGTCTTATCTGTTATCGAAGGTGCTATTTGGTTTGATCCTAAAATTTCAGATTTTGTCCTTAACGCATTATCGTCAGAATCAAAAAAACAATCATATGATTTTGACGAAGATTATAATCTTACAGATAGAGAAAAAGAAGTCCTTGATTATATATGTGAAGGGTTGAATAACGGTGAAATATCTAAAATATTAGATGTTAGTGTTAATACAGTTAAGGTTCACGTTAGTAGTATTATTCAAAAGCTTGGTGTGGAAGATAGAACACAAGTGGTTGTAAAGGCTTTTAAACATTTAAAAAAATAGTATTTGTTTAAATATAACTAAGTCTGCTTTCATTAATTAAATGACATAAAACTTTCGCAAGAGTATAATACAAGTATTAGCTTTAAAGAAGAGGGTAATATGTTTTCTGACAATAAAAAAACTATATGTGTATATTGTTCATCAAGTAATAATTTAGACGAAAAATTCTATATATGTTCAAAGGAATTAGGAGAAAAAATCGGACAAAATGGATACAATATGGTTTATGGCGGAACAACTGTAGGTATGATGGGTGTTATTGCAAATAACGCCATAAAAAACGGTGCAGAAGTTATAGGCGTAATACCTGAACGTATAGCTTCATTCGGACTAAAACATCCTGCTTTAGCAAAAGTTGTAATTACAAAGGACATGCGCGAGAGAAAAGCCACCATGGAAAAGTATGCAGATATTTTTATATGTGCTCCTGGTGGATTTGGAACTTTTGAAGAAGTATTTGAAATACTTGTAGCAAAACAACTGGGTTATCATAATAAACCTATTATATTTTTAAATCTGGATGGATATTATGATTATATGATTAAAATGTTTGATATAGTTTATAGAGAAAAATTTGCTAAAGAAGAAATGAAATCTTTATACTATATAGCAAATTCTGTTGATGATATATTCTGTTACATTGAAACTTATAAACCACAAGAATATGTTCATAAATGGTAATTAAATTTCTTCAAACTTAATGTAGAATTCAGATTTTTCACGAACAAAAATTTTATCAGGATATTTTTCACTTTTATAAAGAACCATGACTTGTCCGTCATTAGCATTCGTAGCATTAATAACGTCATCACGAACTAATTCATATATATTTTGATTTTTTTTATTTCTAAACTTTTTGGAAGACATATATATACTCATGTTTAAAGATATAGAAACCGCCATTTAATGCTCGATATCTCCATAAGTTAGCAGTTTTACCTTTTGCTCTTTCGTTACCTTCCATATTTTTAACGATAACAGCTTTCATCTTAAAGCCTATTTCACGCATTCTATTAGCGCAATCAGCCCCTAATGGAACTATTTCACCGTTTGCATATTTATCACCGATTATTAAAGCTGCAAATCTGCCTTTTTCAAGCATATCATAACCATTTTGAGCTACTTTTTTAAATAGATTATAAAATTCTTCTGTATTTGCACAATTAGATAAGTCTTCTTTCTTATCTGAAAACTTAATTATGTCATCATAAGGCGGATGAAGAACTAAAAACTGAGCTTTATCTCTTCTCATTACATCTAGTCTTGCCTGAATTTTTTCCTTTACTTCTTCATTTGCACTATCGGAACATATTAGATTTATTTCAGTTACTAGTTCTTTTGGCGAAAATTTATTGCTGACAATGTCCACCTGTTCGGGCTTTAACTCAACACCAATACATCTTCTACCCATATGTAAAGCTTCAATTGCACTTGTTCCTGAACCTAAGAACATATCAAGTACAATATCTCCTTTTTTTGTAAATCTTTCATACAATTGTTGAGCAATTTGTGGAATATAATTGCCATGATATTCGTTTGAATGACCGTTAGATTTATCTCTTGATGCAAATTCCCACCAAGTATCTGTTTTAATATGCGAATAGTCTTTCCAATTATTTAAATCTATATCGCTATATGGTTTTGTCTTAACCTCTTTAACAATTCTTAAATCAGGCTTTTGCTCTTGAATTCTAACTTTCTTCGTATTACTTGCTTTTACCATAATTCCCCAAATAATTACTATATTTATTTGTTTAGTATATGAAAAATTGAATATTTGCGTATCATATAAATTAATGATTTAAGCAGATTATTTGAATTTTTTATTAAAAACCTTAATACATATATAATTCGGGATATTTTTTAAGAGTAAAAAATACAACATATAAATGATGTCTCATTGTATAAAAAAATATATCGTATTCTACAGGGATAAAGATTAGGGTATATAATGACAGCTTTAAAAACAGAAAATAATCAGGATAAAAATTTAAAGAATAGTTTGGCTACAAATTATTCTTGGTTTTACTCTAATATATATTCAAAAGTACAAAAATCAGTTGATGAATTTTTCCAAAAAGATTTTAAACTAAGATTTATGGGAATATCCTATGAAGAAAATATATTTTTCTACGGTGATGAATATTTTGTAAATAAATTACCAGTAAATAAAACATCATCAATTATGATGAGAGTTTCTTCAAACTTGGTATCTTCATTATTAGATAATTCATTAGGCGTAAGTGAAACTAAATTTGAATTAAAGACACTTACAGAAATAGAAGCCGGCTTAATAAAATCGTTTACTGTTTTTGTATATAAAAATATTGAAGATTATCTTAATAAAACAGAAGTCAACAGAAAAATAACAGAATCAGCAAAAGATTATAATTTTACTTTCTTTGTAAGATTTAAAAATAAACATACAGGAAAAATAATATTAACAATCCCTGAGTATATGTTGCCTAAAATCGAACCCGAGAAAATTCCGGAAAGATTTGAAATATCTGATTTTAAAGGAACGATGGTTGCTTTAAAAATAAGTGTTGGATCTACAAAATTAGCATTAAATGAAATTAAAGAGATTGAAGATGGGGACATTATAGTACTGGAAAATAGTGATATTAATAAGATGTCGGTATTATGGGGAAACAATGAAATTAAATTCAGAATAAACCCTAATCCATCATTGATAATAAGTATAGATAATAATGGAGACAATGAGATGGAAGAAGAAACAAATGTAAAACCTCAAAATATGTGGGATTCAATTCTTGTAGATGTCATTGCGGAATTTGATAATGTTAAACTTACATTGGGTGAACTAAAACAAATTTCAGAAGGACTTGTTATTGATGTTGGTTCTGTATATGACAACAAAATCAAATTAAGAGTTGAAAATCAAATAGTAGCGACAGGCGAACTTGTAATATTGAATGACCGCTATGGAGTAAGAATAGATAACGTTAAAAAGACAAAAGAAGAAGCGGTAAAACAACCTGCAGCAGCAAAAGCAAAAGAAGTCAAAACAGAAAATGCAGCTTCTACTGCAGCAGCACCTGAAGTAAAAAAACCGGCACCAAGGCCAATGCCACCAAGTGCAGCAAAAAGACCAGTGCCTCCTACAAGAAGACCGGTAAGACCAAATACGCCTGCACAACCTGCTGCACAAGCGGCGGCAAAACCGGCAGATGGAAATGAGAACTTTGACTATAGTGACTTTGAAATAGAAGATGAAAGTATTTAGAGGTAAACATGAACAGTTACTTAATTAATTTTGCCATATATACTCTTGCAATGGTTGGTTTTATTGTAATGGCTGTATATGTATATAGAAAGTCAATCAATATTAGTACAAGAGGAAAAAGTAAAGAATTCCTACAGATAGAAAATTCTCTTCGTTTATCTGCTACAAAAACTGTTTATGTCATCAAAGCAGGAAATGAAAAATTCTTAATAGCTGGTGATCCTGCAAGTACAACAATGCTTGCTAAATTAAATGAAAATTTAAGTATTGACAATATAATAAGTGAAACACAAAATAACGAAAAAATTACAGAATTTTCTACAATGAAAAAACTCGCTCAAAGAATAAACAGAGGTTAAAATGGATACAATATTAAAAGACTTAAGTCCTGTATTACAATTATTGATGGTAATGGCGATATTTTCGTTTTTACCTTTTATGTTTGTTTGTATGACAAGCTTTTTAAGATATGCAATAGTTTTCGGTTTTTTGAAACAAGCATTAGGTGCACAACAAATACCACCTGCAATTGTATTAGTCGGTCTTTCAATAATATTAACCTTCTATACTATGGGACCTGTTTTTCAACAGATGTATGAAGTCGGATCAAAGCCATATGAAAAAAATGGTTCAATTGTACTTGCAATAAGTGAAGGTTCGAAGCCATTGAAAGAATTTATGTTAAAACAAACAAGGGAAAAAGACTTGGCGTTTTTCGTTCAATTAACAAGAAAAGAAGCTCCTGCTTCTGTTGAAGATGTTACAATATGGGAGGTGGCTCCAGCATATATTCTTAGTGAACTAAAAACCGCATTTGAAATAAGTTTTATAATTTTTGTACCATTTATTGTCTTGGATTTGGTAATTGCTAACGTATTACTGGCACTTGGTATGTTTATGTTATCGCCGACGATTATATCTTTACCGTTTAAATTGCTTATATTTATTGCTGTTGACGGTTGGAGCTTGATTGTTAATGGTTTGGTAGGAAGTTTTAATTAAGGATTAAAAATGGAAATACTAATAGAGTTTTTTGCAAAAGGATTAGTGGTAATGTTGATGATAGCAATGCCTTGCGTATTAACAGCAGCTGTTATTGGTTTAATTGTTGGTATTTTGCAAGCGGTAACACAAGTACAAGAGCAAACAATTGCTGCAGCGCCAAAAATATTTACTGTATTCCTCGTCATTATAATTCTGGGGACGGGTTATCTGAAATTGTTAACTAATTTATTTAATGAAGGAGCTGTAATAGCTTTTGACGTTGTTCCAAAATCTGATAATTATGTATTACCTTCTGATTATTATAATTATACAAAACCATTTATTGATGAAATGAAAACAGATGTAAAAAAAGATATGACACCAATGTCACATATTTTAAACAATGCAGTTGCACCACAAAACACTGCGCAAAAGGATAGATTTAACTTTTTGAGAAACGGAGCAAAAAATGTTCCGACTCCAAACCTGGCTGAAAGGAAGAAAATTATGGAGAATCAAAGATGAGAAAAATAATTTTATTGTTATTAATTCTTTTTATGGCTAATCAAACAGGTAATTGTGCATTGATTAAGAATGATATTAACCTATTTAATATCAAGACTAAAAATATGTACTTGTTAGATGTGGATTCAACTGTTAAAAATATAAATATATCAAATAAAAATATAGTAAATATTATCCCAATAACTTCTATTTATAATGATAAAAAACAATTGTTTATAGAAGCAAATGATAATGGTATTTGTGATGTTATTTTAACAACAGATTTAAATGCATATCAAATAAGATTTATTTCAGGACCTAAATTTCAAGATAATAAAGTAGGATTAACTGAAATAGATTTGCCTGTAAAATATGAAAGTGCAAGTAAATAATGTTAGACTTGATAATAAATGAATTTCCAAAAATTTTCCCCGAGGTGAATAATATTCTTTCTGGAGGTATTCCTATCTTTGCAAGAGTAGCCGGATTAATGAGAACCACACCATTTTTGCAAAGAAGTGAAATTCCAATGATTGCAAAAGTAGGATTTTCTCTTATTTTTACAATTATTCTTTCAATGTTAATTAAACCAGAAATGCCACCTCAAGGTTTATCAATAATATATGCTGTTGTAATAAATTATTTATGTGGTGCCTTAATAGGATTTATAGTTAATTGTATCGTTAAAGCTGTTGAAAGTGGTGGTGATATGATTAATATGCAGCAAGGTGTTTCTTCTGCTACAATTATGGATCCTACAACATCTTCTCAAATTTCTATTATGGGAAGAATTTTTAGTCTTCTTGGCTTGATTATTTTCTTGGAAATTGGCGGTGCATATTGGACATTTAATGCTTTTATAAGAAGTTTTGAAATATTTCCTGTTTATAGTTCTTTTGTACCATTAGATGAAATTGTGAATATGCCGTATTTAGTCAAAATAACTTCAAATGTTTTATATATAGGTTTGCAAATTGCATCACCTGTATTACTTGCAACATTAGGACAGGATATAATTCTTGGAATCATTTCAAAAACAGCTCCACAGGTTAATGTTTTCCAAATGAGTTTCTTATTTAAACCTTGTATGGGTGCTGCAATTTTGGTTGTGATTATGCCATCTCTACTTAATGTTATAAGTGATTTCTTTATGTCATTTGCTAACATATTTTAAAAGAAAAATAATTTTAAATTTGAAGTTTTTTAAAACTCCAAAACATAAATATATATAAAAGAACTTATAATCTGCTATTTATTTAAAATAGTCACAAATTAATTCTTTTTTATTATAAGTCCTAATTTTTCTTGCCAGTTTTGATAGGAAAGAGGGCTCTTTATGCATCAACTTATCTCTTAAGATAGCTTTTTCTATTAAAAGTCTGTTAAAAGATTCATTTAAAATTGGTTTTTCATCTGTTAGATGAGGTTGTATTGTCTGTAGTCTTAATTTACACATTCTTATAGAATTTTTTATTTCTTTTTCTTTGTTTTTATTCATAAATAAAGTGTCCTAATTGTCTTTTTATGCAGATATTAACCATTGCTTTCTAACAAATTAATAATAATAAAATTTTTTATAAATTCATTCCCCCAAAAAGTTTAAAAAAATAAATCAAATGTAAACTTTTATAGTATTTTTTTTATATTAAATTCAGCTATTTATATGTAATCTTTGCTATACTTAGTAAAAAAGGTTGAGAAATTGGAAAATAACAATATAAAAAAAATATTAATAATAAGATTGAGTGCTTTAGGCGATACTATACATACACTTCCTTTGGCTAATGCTTTAAGGAAAAAGTATCCTGATATTCAATTAGACTGGCTAGTTGAAGATAAAGCAGAAAAATTTATATTAAATAATCCACTTTTAAATAATGTTTATGTTTTAGAACGCAAAAAATGGAAAAAGATGAACTCATATAATGTTTTTAAAGAGTTTTTTTCAATTATAAAAAAAATACGTTCTGAACAATATGATATTGTAATAGATACTCAACAGCTTTTAAAAAGTGCTATTCTTATGGGATTGTCAAAAGGAAAAAGAAAAATTGCATTAGACGGTGGAAGAGAGTTTTCTTGGCTTTTTGCAAATGAAATAATAAAAACGAATAGAAAACAGTTTGATATAGATTATCATGTCGTCAAAAGAAATTTGGAAATTGCTCAATACTTTAATTGTAATGATATAGAACCAGAATTTGTTATTCCTGATTTGAGTAAGGAATATTCTAAAAATATAATAGATATAATAGAAAATCTTGATGATTCAAAAAAAACTATACTAATAGCGCCTGCTACAACTTGGGGAAATAAGCATTGGACTGTTGACGGTTGGGTTAACGTAATAAATGAGTTTCAAGAATTTTGTAATATAATCATAACTGCAACAGAGAAAGAAAAAATTCTTACAAATAAGATATTAGAAAAGGTTTCAGAGAAAAATATTATTGATTTAACAGGAATGACAACTATCGCAGATATTGTATATATATGTCAAAATGTTGATTTGGTGATAAGTCCGGATTCAGGTAGTGCACATATTGCTTGGGCAACAGCGCATCCTAAAATAATAACATTGTTTTTTGCTACAAGCTCAAATAGGACCGCTCCATATGGAAGTAAGTATCAGTCTATACAATCAAAAGCTTTATGTTCTCCGTGTATGAAAAAACATTGCAGACTAAAAGCTAATAAGAATAAGTGTATAGAAGAAATTTCTTCAGAAAAAATAATAAATATTGTAAAAAAGGTATTACAATAATCTTAAAAAGGGTATATAATACATATACTTGACATAATATCTTGGAACAAAGTTGTGAATATATTTTCCGGTTTTAAAGAATTACTGGGACAAATTAATAAACTTGATGGGTCCATCTACCTAAAGGGGAAGGACTTTGCGGATGTTTATGCCAAAAATATAGCGTTAGAAGAGGAAATTGCTGCTCGTACGAAGGAACTTGAACAGGCTAATCAAACAATTCTAACATTGAACAGTGTCTGGGATATGATGAACTCTTCTCAACCGCTCTCAAGTATGCTTGATAAAATTGTTAGTATTTTGCATGAAGATATGAACTATCATTATGCGGGGATATTAAAAATTGAATATGATGAGAATAATAATTCTTATTTTTCAGTTAAATCATCTTCATCAAATAAAAGTATTGATAAGCTCTTCGAAATAATGAATGAATCGCTTGAAACATATAAATTGCCATATGTAACTAACTCAATTGTCGTAAAAGCAATTTCTGAAAGACAAATTTTTTCTACTCCTGATTTAAAAGGGATAATAAAAATGTTCTTTCCTTTATTTTCTGAAGAGCAGATTAATTATGTAATGTCAGAAATGAATTCGAAGACTTGCACAGTTGTTCCACTATATAATGGGAAAGAAGATTTTGGTTGTGTAATTGTCTCATCGGATAGAGATGGAATTACAGATACTGAAACAAATTTTTTAGCTTTATTTGCAAATCAAATAGAATTGGCTATTACTGTAGCTGGTTTATTTGAAGAAGTAAAAAAACAAGCTATCACAGATCCTTTGACAGGAATATATAATCGTAGATATTTTGAAGATAATATATTGAAGGAAGCAGAACGTTCATTAAGGTTAAAACAACCATTTTCTTTGATATCAATGGATTTAGATTATTTGAAGAAAATAAATGATACATATGGGCATCAATTCGGTGATTTAGCTATAAAAACAATCGCCAATGTATTAAAAAGAGAAGCTCGTTCAATTGATATTCCGGCAAGGATTGGTGGAGAAGAATTTAATCTTCTCTTACCCGGTGTTGATTCAAGGGGAGCTGTAATAGCAGCGGAAAGGATAAGAAAATCAATTGAAAATCAAGCATTAGATACAATTGGTGGTATTACCGCAAGTGTAGGTGTTGCTACATTTTTAGAACACTCAGATAGAATTGACGAATTAATGGAACTTGCAGACCAGGCTATGTATAAAGCAAAACTAAACGGAAGGAACCAAGTCCAAATAGCACAAAAACAGAATGAAATAAACTGGCAAAAGGTTGCTGTAGAAACTTTTATGGATATTCTTACAAAAAAACGAATTCCTGTTGATGACGAAACTGCAAGAATATTAAATCAAAAATTACAGAAAATTAAGTCTGAAGATGTTAACTCTAAGGATGTTTTATATTCTATAGTAGATATTATTTCTCAGACATATAATCAAATGTATAAGACAGGTACAACTAAATCAAAGATTATATTGGCTGTTATGGTTGCTAAAAAACTCGATTTGCCAAAGGATGAAATTGACAAATTAAAACTAGCAATACTACTCTATGATATTGGCAATATTATGATACCGGAAGAGATTTTTAATAAAAAAGAACCTTTAACAGCTGAAGAAAAAAATCTTATTAAACAGCATCCTGTTATTGCTGCGAGAGAAATATTAAAACCAATTTCAAATATTCAAGATATTATTCCTATAATAGAAAGCCACCATGAAAATTGGAATGGAGAAGGTTATCCGGGTAAGAAATCAGGTATAGAAATCCCTGTAACATCACAAATTGTATTATTGGTTGATGCGTTTTATGCTATGACTCAGGATAGACCATATAGGCAAGCCTATGATATAGATGAAATTGTGGAAATAATAAAAAGTGAATCCGGTAAACAGTGGAATGAAAAATTGGTTGAAGATTTTATTTATGTGGTAAAAAATGAGTCGATACAATAATCTTGAAGATATCATAACATTTTTGTATAAGCATATTACATCATTTAAAGGTTCTTTTTTAGTAAAAGATACAACTAGGTTAAGTAAAATAAAATACGATGCTTATATAGATAGTACAATATCTGCACCATTATCTTTTACTGTTTTTGAGTTATCTGATAAGGGGGAGTTGTTAATTGATAATGCTTCAAGAATTGTTGAAAGTGAAGCCGCATTTTTCCTTTTTGTTAATCCCTTGCACGGATGGACTTTTGCCGTAAAAAATACTCTTGAAAATCAAAAGAAATTAATTAAACAAGAGCAGATACAAAACTATAAAATAAAGTTCCTATGATTATTCATCAAGAGTAAATACTTGTTGTCCTGATTCTTCTTTCATTGCTGTTTCAAGAAGTACATATGTCATATAAGCACCTAATGCTACTGCTTTAGGATCTAAATCTGTATTCTGTGCGGCTTCAATGATTGCTGAATTTATTTCAGGATTTTCATCCTTTATATAATGAATCATTTTTTTTCTCCAAGAATGCACATCTTGAAATATTTCGGCAAAACATAATGTAGATTGTTCTTGAGTAACTATTGGTAGCATCTTAAGCCTTCTATTACTTATAATACAAAGTGATTATATAAAAAAAATACAAATCTTTCATCATATAATAAGTTGAGTTGGATTTCTTTGCTTAACGTTAAATGTGTATTTTCTTGACTCTGTAATATGTAGGGGATAAAATAAATAAAGTCTTTAATATTAAAAGGGATAGTATGAAAGAATTTGAAACAGATTATATTGAAAAATTAATTGACATAATGAAAAACAATGAGCTTACAGAAATAACATTGGAAGATTCAGATAAGTCATTAATCATAAAAGGAAACGGATTTAAACCTGTAATAAAAGAAAAAGTAGTTGAAGAAGTTCAAACTTCAATACAAGAAGAAAAAGAAATAGAACAACAAGAAGTAAAGAAAAATCTAGTTCCTATTATTTCGAATATGATAGGTCTATATTTTTCAAAACCATCTCCAAATGAAAAACCGTTTGTAAATGTTGGCGATGAGATAAAAGCAGGTCAAACAGTATGTATAATAGAAACGATTAAATTAATGAATAAAATTACGTCCGAAGTATCTGGGAAAATTGCTGAAATTTGTATTGAAGACGGCAAACCTGTAGAATATGGTCAAGTAATTATGTATGTAGAACAAGATTAGTGGTATAAGGGATATGTTTAAGAAAGTATTAATAGCAAATAGAGGCGAAGTTGCAGTTAGAATCATAAGAGCTTGTAGAGAAATAGGAATTCCTACTGTTGCAGTTTATTCTCAAGCTGATGCAAATTCTTTACATGTTAGTTTAGCTACAGAAGCATATTGTATCGGACCAAATGAAAGTTCAAAAAGTTATTTGAATATACCAGCAATAATATCTGCAGCATTAATTTCGGGTGCAGATGCGATACATCCCGGATATGGATTTATGTCTGAAAGAGCTGATTTTGCTGAAATATGTGCGGAACATAACATAAAATTCATTGGTCCATCTCCTGAATCTATGCAATTAATGGGAGATAAAGCCACTGCAAGAAAAACAATGATGTCAAAGAATGTTCCTATTACTCCTGGAACAGGAATTATAACGGATATTGAGGATGCAAAATCTGCAGCTAAAAAATTCGGATATCCTGTGATAGTTAAAGCAACTGCAGGTGGCGGCGGAAAAGGTATGCGTGTTGCAAATAATGATGCTGAGCTTGAGCAAAATATCACACTTTGCCGTCAGGAAGCTGAGAAATTCTTTGGTAATCCTGATGTATATATGGAAAAATATTTAGTAAATCCAAGACACATTGAAGTTCAGGTTATTGCTGATAAATTTGGAAATGTTGTTCACTTGGGGGAAAGAGATTGTTCTATACAAAGAAGACATCAAAAATTAGTTGAAGAAGCTCCATCTCCTGCTGTAAGTGAAGAAATAAGGAAAAAACTTGGTGAAGCCGCTGTTAGAGCTGCTAAAGCTGCTAATTATGAAGGTGTTGGTACTATTGAGTTTTTACTTGATAAAGATAAAAATTTCTATTTTATGGAAATGAATACACGTCTACAGGTTGAACACGGCATCACTGAAATGATTTCGAATGTTGATATAGTTAGAGAACAGATAAATATAGCGGCAGGTAATCCATTGTCGTTCAAGCAAGAAGATATAAAATTATATGGTCACGCTATAGAATGTCGTATAAATGCAGAAGATCCTGATAGAAATTTTTTACCCGCACCTGGTGAAATAAATGGTTATATTACCCCTGGTGGATTTGGTGTAAGAGTTGATTCACATGTATATTCAGGCTATAAAATTCCGCCTTATTATGATTCATTAATAAGCAAATTAATGTGTTGGGCTCCAACTAGAGAAGAAGCAAGAAGAAGAATGTATAGAGCATTAAAAGAATATGTTATAACCGGAGTTAAAACAACACTTCCTTTTTATCAAGAACTGATTGAGGATGAAGTATTTATCAGTGGTGTTTTTGATACAGGCTTTATGAATACATATAAGCAAAATAATAAAGAATAATTATAAAAATTTATTTTATAGAAAGTAGTCCCAAACATCATAAATGGTGTTTGGGTTTTTTGTTTTATTTATTAATATATAAAAATACTTAGTTTTTAATCATAACTAGTTTTAAACTAAAAAATCTCCATAATATTTTCTGCTTAAAATTTATAATAAGTTATCCTTGTATATTAATGATTGGAGAATTTGTTTTTTGTTCTGTTTGTCTTATGAACTTTTTTATTTGTTCTTGACTCATTTCTAAACTTTTTGTTGATGTTGTTTTAAAACCACATTCATTGATATAAAAATCTTTTGCTTCTGGCAGAGGAGAACTTACTATCAATTTTTCCGCTTTTGATTTTAGCGTTTCTTTTGCTGCAGCAGCTAATAATACAGAACCAATATATTTGTGTTTATCGAGAAATCTTTTTTCCAGTAGATTTATATCATATTGATTACCGCTTTTTTGGCATTGCATAAGCCCTAAAGTTCTTCCTTTGTTATTTTCAAGAGAAAATATTCTAATATTTTGGTATTTCTTCGGAAATTGAATTTTATCTTGTGCATTAAAGAATATTTCATTCTTAAAAAACCAATATCCATCTATTTTGTTAATATCATCTGCATCTTTTCTGTCTTTGCAATCATATTCGTATATAGTAGCTGGAACAAATTCACTTGTTCTTGTATTTACAATCTGACATTGCATTATTGGTATTTTTTTCCCAAAAGATATATTCATATTTATCAGCCTTCCAAATTAATGATTGTAGATTGTGTATCCAGTTCGCTTTGTTTTATTAATCTATATATTTCTGCAAGATTCATCTTTAAGGAAAAATCCCCATATTTTTTAAAGCCACAAGCATTAATATAAAAAGGCATTGCTTCATCGATAGGTGCATCCACTGTTAATTTATGACATTTTTTTTCAATAGCTTCACGTCCTATTGCAGCAACCATAGATTGACCAACATACCTATATTCATTATTGGGTTTTGACTCAATGTATTCAATATTACATATACCATCTTTTGTTTGAGTTTGAGCAATTCCTATAAGTTGACCATTTTGATCGTGCATTTCATAAACAGATATATTGCTTGGTTCATTAAAAAATCTTTGAGTAGCACCTTTTGCTGCTATTCTTTTGGCTACAAGATCTTTAAATGTCCATCTTCTATCAAGAGTTTTTACTTCATCGTAGTCATAATCATCATTACAATCAACTTCAGAGAAAATTGCAGGTACAAATTCTTCAGTATCTTTTCTTTGTATAAGAAACTGCATTTTAGGAATTCTTTTACCGAAAGATATTGCAATATTATTCATTTTTATAAATACTTTCTTTTTTTTACTTCTGTAAAAACTTATGAAAACATAATTTGCTAATTTGTATTTTTTTTTTTAGTTGTTATTATAGTCTTGTTCGGAGGAAAAATAATGAGTGAAAATGTAGTAAAACCCAAAAGAGAAATGTTAAACTATATCAATGTTTTTAGAGGATTAGCAATTCTTTTAATTTTAGCCGGTCATACAATGCAAATAGGTACAAACGGAAGTTTACTAAAAAGTATTTCTTTTGAAGTATGGGCAGGTGGAACTGCTCTTTTCATATTTATTTCGGGATTTTTATTCCAACATCTTTCTTCAAAATTTGAGTATAAAAATTATCT
>CALUQL010000021.1 GCA_944322895.1 Candidatus Gastranaerophilales bacterium | reverse complement strand
GTATAATATAAAACTAAATATTACACTGTGAATAAGGAATAGCCAATGTTTGAAAAATTTTATTCTGAAAGAATTAAGAACACTCCATCTTCTTTTATCAGAGAAATTTTAAAAGTCACAGAGAGTCCGGATATAATATCTTTTGCAGGTGGACTTCCTAATCCTATTTCTTTTCCACAAGAAGCATTAAAAATTTCTATGAATAGAATTGCAGACAAATATGGTTCAAAAATATATCAATATTCAACTACACTTGGACTTGACAGTTTAAGACAATACATTGTAGACAGATATAAAAAACTCTGGAAAATGGATATTTCTATTGAAAATGTGATTATTACAACAGGTTCTCAACAAGCTTTAGATTTGATTGGTAAAGTATTTGTTAATGACGGTGATAATGTAATGGTTGAGAAACCTTCATATTTAGGACTTTTGCAAGCTTTCTGCATGTTTAAAGCTAATTTTGTTACAACAAAATTAAACGATGATGGCTTAGATATTGAAGATTTGAAAAATACACTTAAAACATATAAACCGAAAGTAGCATATTTAATTCCGAATTTTCAAAATCCAACAGGCCTAACATATACAAAAGAAAATAGGGAGAAAGTTTTCGAATGCATTAAAGATGAAGATATGATTTTGATTCAAGATGATCCATATGGAGAGTTGAGATTTGAAGATAATGAAAGAATACCATATATTGGGATGAATCAAACAGAAAAGAATTTATATCTGGGTTCTTTCTCCAAAATTGTTACCCCTGGTATGAGGCTTGGATATATAATAGGAAATAAAGAAATAATAAAAGAATTAGAAACTGCAAAACAAGCATCTGATTTACATTCGAATATATTTGGGCAGTATTTAATTGCAGATTATCTTTATAATAATGATTTAGATAAACACATTGAAAAAATTAAGGCATTATATAAATCTCAAGCAAATGCAATGATAAAAGCAATGGAAGAATATTTTCCGAAAACAGTTAAATTTACATATCCAAAAGGTGGTATGTTTACTTGGGTAACCTTAGAAGAAGGAAAAGATGTTCTTTCTTTATTTGATAAAGCAATAAATAAAAAAATTGCATTTGTTCCTGGACATCCATTCTATGTAAATCCTGATAAAGTAAATACCTTAAGACTAAATTACACAAATGCAGATTCAGAAACAATAAAAGAAGGTATAATGCGTTTATCGGAAGCTTTAAAAGAAATATAAAACTTAGGAACCCAGAAAAATTATTAATACTTTTTAATAATTTTTCTTTTTGGTATTTAGTAATAAAATCATGTTTAGGGGGATATAAGTACAATGAAAGATTTAAAAATTAAAATATCAGGTACTTCCGGACAAGGTATTATTAGTTCAGGTGATATTTTGTCATATGCGACAGCAAGAAAAGGTTATTATGTTACAACATATAGAGCTTTTCCATCTGAAATAAGAGGTGACGGGAAATGCTACTATACTTTAAGAATAAGTGAACATAAAGCTTTAACTGCAACAGGTAGTACTGATATTCTCGTTAGTCTTGATGAAGATACAATATATGAATGTATAAAAACAATGACCCCAAACGGAATCTTAATATATGACAGTGATTTAGTTCAAGATTTAAAGATTGAAAGAAAAGATATAATTGCTTATTCTATTCCTTTGGCATCAATTGCAAAATCAATTAATAGTGAACGATCAAGAAATATGGTTGCATTGGGAGTTGTTGTTGCCATATTGAAAAATTTACATTTAGAAGAGCAAATTTTAAAAGATATTGAATTACGTTATAAATTAAAATCGCAAGAAATTATTGACTTAAATAAAAAAGCTTTAAATATAGGCGTTAATTATGTAGAAGAAAATCTTGTAAGAAAAGATTCTTATGATAGAGCCGAAATGAAATCAACAGGAGCTAAACTAATAATGTCTGGGAATGAAGCCATTGGTTTAGCAGCTTTAACTGCTGGTTGCAGATTCTTTTCAGGATATCCTATTACACCGGCAACTGAAATAATGGAATGGCTAGCAAAAGAATTGCCTAAATTTGGCGGTAAAATGATTCAATGTGAAGATGAAATTGCAGCAATAAATTATGCACTCGGAGCATCTTATGCCGGAGTTAAATCAATGACAGCTACATCAGGTCCAGGATTTTCTTTAATGCAAGAAGCATTAGGTTTAGCATCTATGGCAGAACTTCCGGTTGTAATAGCAGATGTACAAAGGTGTGGGCCAAGTACGGGCGTTCCAACTAAAACTGAACAGAGTGATTTATTTGCAGCAATGTATGGTACTCACGGAGATTGTCCAAAAATTGTTCTTGCCCCAATGAATGTTGCTGATTGTTTTTATCAGACAATTAATGCATTTAATTTTGCAGAACAATATCAAGTACCTGTTATAGTTCTTTCTGATGCTTCTCTTGGTCCAAGAAGAGAATGTGTTGATTTAATAGATATAGAAAATATAAAAATTGTTAATAGACAAAAACCAGACTTAAAAGAGGGTGATGTATACAATAGGTATCAAGACACCGAAACAGGTATTTCACCAATAACCTGTCCGGGGGATAAATTTGGAGAACACGTTATAACAGGTCTTGAGCATACAGAAGCAAATGCACCAACTCCAGATCCAAATGTTCATAGGCAAATGACAGAAAAGAGATTTAGAAAATTAGAAACTGCAGCTGGTCAGTTTTCAAAAGCAAAAACTTATGGTGATGATGATGCAACAATTGGTATTATAAGTTGGGGTTCAACATCAGGTCCTGTTTTTGAAGCAATAGACAAAGCGGCAGAAAAAGGTATAAAAGTTCAAGCATTGTATCCAAGAACTTTGTATCCGCTTCCTACTGACTGGATAAAAGGCTTTATAAAAAATAAAGAAGTCGTAATTGTGGTTGAAGCTAATTATAATGGTCAGTTCAAATCGACAATTGTGGAAAGGTGTGCTCATATAAATAAAGGAATGGAAGTATTTGAATTCCTTAAGTATGATGGAACTCCTTTCACTCCTGAAGAAATATTTGAAGAAATAGAAAAAGTTTCAACACTTCAAGAAGAAAGAAATCAACTTTCTACAAATAAACACACTCATTTTTAATAAGAGGAAAAAACATGGAAGCAAATGATTATAAAGGAAGAGTAAAACCATCTTGGTGTCCGGGTTGTGGTAACCACGCAGTTTTAATGGCACTAAGAAAAGCAATGGCAGAATTAAATTACCAAACACATGAAACAGCAATTGTTTCAGGAATTGGTTGTTCAAGTAGATTTCCGTTTTTTATGTCTACATATGGCTTCCACACTATACACGGAAGAGCATTACCTGTTGCAATAGGACTAAAACAAGCAAAACCTGAAATTAATGTTATTGCGGTTGGTGGTGATGGTGACGGATTAAGTATAGGCGGTAATCATTTTATTCATGCCGGAAGAAAAAATCCTAATATTACATATATTATGATGGATAATGAAATATATGCATTAACAAAGGGACAATGTTCTCCAACATCAAGGCAAGGAACAATTACAAAATGTAATCCATATGCTTGGACTGCTGATAGATTGAACCCTGTTCTAATGGCATTATCTTTTAATGCATCATATGTAGCGAGAGGTCATTCAGGTAATGTTAAACAAGTAGAAGAACTTATTCTTGGAGGATTAAAACATAAAGGATTTTCATTCATACACATAGTTTCACCTTGTGTTCAATACAATAAAGTTTCTTCTTTTGAGAAAATTAAAGAATTGGTAAGAGATTTACCTTCTGAGCATAATGTTGAAGACAGAGCAAATGCTATGAAATATGCATTTGCACCAGAAGGTTTGTACACAGGAGTATTCTATAAGACTGAAAGACCAACTTATGAAGAAAGATATCAAGAAGTTATAAAAATAGCAAAAGAAAAAATTTCTGAAGAGTATACAGTAAAAGATGTTATGAAGCAATTCCAATAGGTGAAAATATGACAAAGACAAAAAGAATACTTATAACAATATTAGCTTTAATAGGGTTAGCTCTATCAATAGAGCTTTGCATCGTGTACTACAATGCAAATTTTGCAATAGATGCAACACCTAGTATCTGTGCAATAAGTGATAAGATGGATTGTGACAGTGTTGCGAAAACATCTTATTCTCAGTTTTTTGGCATACCCTTGTCTTTGTGGGGGGTAATCTTATATTTATTCTTTTTATTAATGACATATATAGATAAAGTTCAAAATATAAAAGGTCTTGGAATCCTGAAAGTTTTTAAGAATCCTACCTCTTATATTTTTTGTATTGGACTATTTTCTTTTCTAATTTCAATGATATTAGGATCTATTTCTGTATTTAAAATTGATTCAATATGTGTATTTTGTTTTATGACATATTTTGTCAATTTATTGATTGCAATTGCATCTAAAAATAAGGGAATATCAATATCCGATGAAATTAAGATTAGTTTCACAGATTTTATTTCTGCGTTAAAAGATGGCAGAAATGTTTTTTGGTTTGTATTATTTCTTTTATTATTTGTGTCAACCTTAGTATATACAAGTGTTTCAAATATATTAACACCTCAAATTGAAAAAATGAAACAATTCGAACAATATTTTAAACAATATGATTCTGATGTTGAGAAAAACATAATGGGCCCTAAAGATGCAAATATTGTAATTAATGAGTATATGGATTTTAATTGTGGAGGATGTTTTTTCTCTCAATTATATTTACATAGACTGGTTTCTGAATTTGAAAATGTAAAAGTTGTACAGCACATAATTCCATTGGAAAAAGAATGTAATCATAATATGCGTTTTGAAGGTCATAAAGGTTCTTGTTTGAAAGCAAGATATGCATTAGCCGCAGCAAATCAAAATAAATACTGGCAAATGGCTGATGTTTTATTTAGTGAAGCTCCTGAATCAGAAAAAGAGATTATTGAAGAAGCAAGACTATTAGATTTAGATATAAAAAGACTGAAAGAAGATGCAAATAGTCTACAGGTTAAGAATGAAATTCAGGAAATGATTAGATATGCAGATTCTCAAAATATCACAGGTACACCAACATTTGTAATTGGAGTTAATAAAAAAATTGGTATTGATTCTTATGCTGAATTTAAAAAATACATTATAGAACAAGGCGGTAAAGAAAAGTTAAATCATGATTAAAGACATACTTGTCCATGCTTGTTGTGCAGTTTGTAGTGCATATCCAATAGAAAAATTACGAGAAATAGGGTATAATCCTGTTTTGTACTTTTTTAATCCGAATATTTTTCCGCAAGAAGAATTTGACAGACGATTAAATGAATTAATCAAATACGCGAAGAAAAAAGATGTTAAATTAATTATAGAAAAACAAAATTCTGAAGATTGGTATAATGCTATAGCCGGACTTGAAAATGAGCCTGAACGAGGGAAAAGATGTTCTAGATGTTTTGAATATAGGTTATTGTATACAGTTTTAAAGGCTTTCAAATTAGAATATCAATATTTCACAACAACACTAACAGTTAGTCCTCATAAAAATTCCAAAGTGATTTTTGAAATTGCCAAAGAACTTGCAGTAAAATATGAACTTACTTTTTTAGATATTGATTTTAAAAAAGAGAATGGTTTTCTAAAGACCATGCAAATTGCAAAACAAGAAAATTTTTACCGCCAAAATTATTGTGGTTGTGAGTTTAGTATGTTTCAAAATTAGAAATCAATTTCTCTTTTTCTGTTCTTTTTAATGTTTTTATTCTAAATTCTTCTTTTAGAGCGTCTTCTTTTGTACTATATTCAGCAGAATATACAAGTTTTAATGGTTTATTTGCTCTTGTAAATTTTGCACCCTTTCCTTCACAATGAAGTTTATATCTTTTTTCCAGATTAGTTGTATACCCGCAGTATAGTTTGTTATTAACTGTTAAAATAATATAAACATAGTATTTTTTTATGTTATCAGACATTTGCATTGAACGAAATTTCATCTAATATACTTAATATCTTATTGTAGTTTAGCTCTGTTATAAGGTTATGTCTATATTCTGCCCCTTTTCTAATATTTCGTATATAAGAAGGATAGAATTTTCTAAAAAACTTTATTCCTGTTTCTTCACCTCTGAAAGAAATTTGAAAATCCAAATGTTTTTTAAGCATTTTTATTCTTTCTTTTAGATCTGGTTCAGGAACTATAATTCCTTCATTTAAGTATTTTTCAATTCTATATATTAAAGATAAGTCCCCCATCGAGGCTCTTCCGACTGCAATCCCATCAGCCTTTGATATTTCAAGACATTTTTTTGCAGTCTCAGGGCTAATAATATCTCCGTTTGCGAAATAAGGAATATCAATTTCGCCTTTTAATTTTGCTAATTCATTCCAATCCGCTGTTCCTGAATACATTTGAGCACGAGTTCTTGCATGAACTGTAATAGCACTAGCACCGGCTTCTTGCATTAATTGCGCAAACTTAACAAAATTTTTACTATCTTGGCTCCAACCCAATCTAAATTTGCACGTAACAGGAATATCAACAGCTTCTTTTACAGCTACAACAATATCTTTTGCCAATAGAGGATTTTTCATTAAAGAACAACCATCATTACCATTTACTATTTTTTTTATTGGACACCCCATATTTATATCTATTATTGTTGCTTTATTTTCTAATATTTTAGCAGATTTTGCCATTAAATCAGGCTTATGACCTTCTATTTGAAAAGCTACTGGAAATTCTTTTTCATTTGTGAAAGATATATTACAATCTGGTCTTTGTACTAAGGCTTCTGAACTAATCATTTCTGTTGTTAAAAGACAATTTTTTGAATATTCTCTTATTAATTGCCTAAGTACAAAATCTGTAATTCCTGCCAATGGAGAAAGTGAAACACAGCTCTTTATTTCAACATCTCCTATTTGTATTTTTTTAGAAACTGCAGTTACTTCCATTATTGAATCTCTTTTATTCTTGTTAGTGCATAGTTTTTATAATCATTGTCTTCATCTGTTAAATCAATATATTTTTGATAATTTTCTTTTGCTGATTGATAATTGTTTAATGCATCATAATCAACCCCCAATGAATAATATGCAATGGTCATTTCAGGGGCATATTTTAATGTAGATTTATAATCTGCAATCGCTTTCTGATAGTTATTCAAAGCATCAAATGACATAGCTCTATAATAATATACAGTGGCATTAGTTGGTGTTATTTTTAAAACTTTATCAAATAAACTTATTGCTTCACTATATTTTTTTTCATCATACATTTTAATTGCTTGAGTTAATATGCCTTCAGTTTGTTTTGAGGATATATAATCAGCAAGTTCTTTGGCTTTTGTATTTGATGGATTTTTTGTCAATGCAATTTGTGCATATTGATTTGCTTGTTCAAAATTATTTTGATTTGCATATATTGAAGCAATGTAGAAAGGAAGATCGCTATTATTAGAATCTAAATCCATTGCTTTTTTATAAAATTCAATAGCTTTATCATTATTTTTCAATGATTGATATGATGCTGCTATTCCTATTAACGAATCAACAGTTGCAGGAGTTATTTTCATATATTCATTAATTGCGCTTTGATAATCTCCGCTTTGAAATGCAGAGGACGCTATTGTATATTTATTTGATGCAAATTCTTTTGCGACAATATCAAATTGTTTTTTTACGAGTTCATTATCAGGAGCAATTGCTCTTGCTTTTTGAATAATTGAATATGCATCAGCATAATTTTTCTTTTGTCTGTATGCTTGCGATAAGTTTATATAAGCATCAATTTTTGAATTATCAAGTTTTATAGTTTGTAAGTAATAAACAATCGCATCATCAATTTTATTTGCCTTATGAAGTTCATAGGCAAATTCGTAGTATGAATTTGCATCCATTGGACTATTTTGTACATTTTTATATAAGAATGCAAGAACATCTTCAACAGGCATTGTATCTTTTAATAGATCAAATAATTCTGCTTTTGCTGTTGGATTTTTTGGATCCATGTTTAATACATTTTTATACTGCGTAATTGCATCTTCATTTCTTCTCAACTCTTTTAAACATTGAGCTTTATAAAGCATTACATTTGTGTTATGAGGTTGCGCTTGAAGAATTGAATTATAGGTATTTAAAGCTAAATCGTACTTTTTTTGTTCTTGATATAAAGTTCCAATATTTATTTTTGTATTAATATTGGAAGGATTTAGCGCTTCAGCTTTTTGATATTCTGCCAAAGCTTCAGTGTACCTTTTTTGTTTTTGATATACAACTCCAAGATTAGCACGAGCTTCAGCATCTTTAGGGGCTTCATCAACTTTTTTTTGCCATATTCTTTCCAATGAAATAAGAATATCATCTCTTTCTGCAGATGTATCAAGGACATAACTATATTCTTTTAAAGATTCTGAAAAATTATTCAATTGTTCATATGTTCTGGCAAGTTTCAAATGAATATCAGTGTTGTTAGTATCGATAGCAAGTGCATTTTTATAGAATATAATAGCTTTTTCAGGTCTGTTAAAGATTTTATATATATCACCTATTGCACAATTTGCTTCTACTTTGTAATTTGAACTGTTTAATAATTGATAATAATCATAAGCAGCAGCAGCAAATTCTCCCTTTGTTCTTTGTGTTTTTGCTAAGTTTAGCCGTTCACTATCAGATATTTGTTTTTTTTCAATAATAGATAGATTTTTTTCAGTTCCCGCTATTACCTGAGCTGAAGCAAAGGAACTATCAGAAAAATATTTTGTAAAAAATAGGGCAGACTTTAAATCAGATATGGCTTTATCTGTTGCTTTTACAGTGTTATTGTAATATTCAGCTCTCATATTGTAAGCATTTGATAAGCCAATTATAGAAGAAGCATCGTGTGAATTTGTACGTATCGCTTTTTTAAACTCATTAATTGCGCTTGAATACTGCGAATTATCCAAATATTTCAAACCTTGAATATAATTAGGATTTTCTTGATAATTGTCGTCATAAACTGTTTGCGCGTACAACGAATTCTGTATAAGAAAAAAACATATAAAAAGCCACAAAACTTTTTTCATAACGACTAGTCTCCTTAATATCATATATATTTTATAACAATAATCAGAATATGCATATAGTAAAATGATATAAATATATTTCTAATCTAAATTTTCATTGAAAACAGAGAGATTAAATTATATTAAATTTATAAAAATAAAATATTTTAATGATATAATTTTGTAAAAGGAAATTAATATATAGAGAATAGGAGTCGAAAATGAGTGCAGGATCCACCGTAATCAGCACAGCGAAATTGGATGAAATAATTCAATCATTTGATAGTAAGAAATCAAATCTGATTGCAATTTTGCAAAAAGTACAAGAAGTATATCGTTATTTACCTGAAGATGCAATGATATACATTGGAGAGAAAATAGATGGATTGTCACCTGCAACAGTGTTTGGGGTGGCAACTTTTTATGCTCAATTTTCACTTGAGCCCAAAGGTAAATATGAAATTAAGGTATGTGACGGAACAGCATGCCATGTTAGAGGTTCAATGCCAGTTTTAAATGCTATTAGAGCGAAACTTAATATGAAAGATAAACAACTTACAAGTGAAAATGGTTTATTCTCTTTAGAAACAGTAAGTTGTTTAGGTGCTTGTGGTTTAGCGCCTGTTGTCGTTATCAATGATAAAGTATATCCACAAATGACTTCAGATGCTATCACTATAATATTAGATACCTTAATAAAGGAAGATAAATAATGGAAAAAACAAATTTGAACATTAATATGCAAAATGAACAAGATAAAGCAAAAGAATTAATTAAATCTCATGGATTAAGAGTATTAGTTTGTGCCGGTACCGGTTGTGTTGCTAATGGTTCTTTGAAAGTAATTGAAAAATTCAAAGAATTAGGTGCAAATGTATCAATTTTAACTCAATACGATAAAATGACAGTAGTTCCAACCGGTTGTCACGGATTTTGTGAACAAGGAGTTTTAGTTGTAATACCTGATATGAAAATCACTTATGTAAAAGTAAAAGAAAGTGATGTAGAAGAAATTTTTGAAAGTCATATTAAAAATAATAAGCCTGTTGAAAGGCTAATGTATGTTGATCCTAAAACACATCAACATGTTCCAGATGATGAACATATTAATTTCTATGCAAAACAAACAAGAACAGCACTTGCAAATTGCGGTAATATAAATGCTGAAAGCATAGATGAAGCAATTGCTGTTAGAGGGTATGAAGCATTAGCAAAAGTTATTGAAGAAAATAATCCTGATAATGTAATAGAAACTATAGAAAAGTCAGGTTTAAGGGGTAGAGGCGGTGGAGGATTTCCTACCGGTAGAAAATGGAAATTTACGGCTGCAAACAGAGGTGGTAAATCTTATATTGTTTGTAACGGAGATGAAGGTGATCCGGGCGCATTTATGGATAGAAGTGTTATGGAAGGTGACCCTCATAAACTTCTTGAAGGTATGGCAATAGCAGCATTTGCTATTGGTGCGGATGAAGGTTATATCTATGTAAGAGCTGAGTATCCTTTAGCAATTAAACGTTTAAGAAAAGCAATAAAAGACGCAGAAGAAAGAAACTTCTTAGGCAAAAATATTATGGGAAGTAATTTCTCTTTAGATATTCATATTAAAGAGGGTGCAGGTGCATTTGTTTGCGGTGAAGAAACAGCATTAATTGCTTCTATTGAAGGTGAAAGAGGAATGCCAAGACCAAAACCACCGTTTCCGGCAAATAAGGGTTTATTTGGTAGACCAACTTTGATAAACAACGTAGAAACACTTGCTAATGTACCTGTTATTATATTAAAAGGCGCTGATTGGTTTTCACAAATGGGAACAGCAACTTCAAAAGGAACAAAAACATTTGCATTAACAGGTGATGTAAATAATACCGGGTTGATAGAAGTTCCAATGGGTACAACTTTAAGAGAAATCATTTTTGATATCGGCGGTGGTATGAGAGATGGTAAAAAATTTAAAGCTGTTCAAATTGGTGGTCCCTCTGGCGGCTGCTTAACAGAAGAACATCTCGATATTCCAATGGATTATGATAACTTAATCAGAGCAGGTGCGATGGTCGGTTCAGGTGGACTTGTTGTAATGAGTGATAAAACTTGTATTGTTGAAGTTGCAAGATTCTTTATGAATTTTACTCAACATGAAAGCTGCGGAAAATGTGTACCTTGTAGAGAAGGTACAAAAAATCTATTGAAAATGCTTGAAAAGATTGTTGCCGGTAAAGGTGAAATGAAAGATTTGGATGAGTTAGAAGAATTAGCTCATGTAGTAAAAGATGGTTCATTATGTGGTCTTGGTAAAACAGCTCCAAATCCTGTGCTTTCAACATTAAAATATTTTAAAGATGAATATATTGCTCACATAAAAGACAAAAAATGTCCTGCCGGAGTTTGTACAGCAATGAAGAAAGTTATAATAAATGAAGACTTATGTCGTGGTTGTACAAAATGTGCAAGAGTATGTCCTGTTGGTGCAATTGAAGGAACTGTAAAAAATCCGCACCATATAAATCAGGAAAAATGTATTAAGTGTGAAGCTTGTTTGACGAATTGTCCGTTTAGAGCAATAGTCTTAGAATAATAGAATAAGGATAGAATTATGACAGATAATAAAACATTATTTATAGACGGAATGGAAGTTGAATTTTCTGATGAACCGAATTTGTTAGAAGTAATAAGAAAAGCCGACTTAAACGTTCCAACATTTTGTTACCGTCCTGATTTAACATCGTTTGGTGCTTGCCGTATGTGTGTTGTTGAAATTGAAGGACGTGGTATTCAATCATCTTGTACAATGCCACCTGAAGCTGGTTTGAAAATTCATTTAAATACTGATCGCGTAAGAAAAATTAGAAAAACAGTTTTAGAATTATTATTGGCAAATCATAAATGTGAATGTTTGACTTGTGATAAATCAGGTAATTGTGAACTTCAAAAGTATGCAATGGAATATGGTATTACAGATATTAGATTCCCCAAACTTGAAAAAGAAGATTATTTGCCTGTTGATGATTATAATCCTTCTATTGTTAGAGATCCTTCAAAATGTATATTGTGCGGTGCTTGCGTAAGAGCTTGTTCTGAATTTCAAGGTCACAGTGTACTTGGATTTGTAAACAGAGGCTCTAATACAAGAATAGAACCAATGAACGGTAGATTTTTAAGCCAAGTAGATTGTGTATTCTGCGGACAATGTCAAGCAGTTTGTCCTACAGGTGCTTTAACAATAAAGTCAAGTATAGATGCCGTTTGGGAAAAAATAAATGATTCAACAAAAAAAGTTGTAGTTCAAATAGCACCATCAGTTAGAGTTGCATTAGGTGAAGAATTTAACTTGGAACCCGGTGAAAACACAATTGGGAAAATATACGCAGCTGCAAGAAGATTAGGTTTCAATTTGATTTTTGATACTAATTTTTCTGCTGATTTAACAATAATGGAAGAAGCTAACGAATTTGTTCAAAGATTAACCAAAGGTGAAAAGTTGCCTTTATTTACATCTTGCTGTCCTGCTTGGGTAAGATATTTGGAAACTCAACATCCTGAATTACTTTCTCATTTATCAACTTGTAAGTCTCCACAAGGTATGTTGTCTCCTGTTTTAAAGGAATTTTTACCAAAATATTATGAAGGCTATAAAAAAGAAGATATTGTTGTTGTTTCAATTATGCCTTGTACTGCAAAAAAATACGAAGCTATAAGAGAACAATTAATAAATCAAACTGATTTTGTTCTTACTACAAAAGAATTTGCCAAAATGATAAAAGCAGCAGGTATTGATTTTAGAAAGTTAAAAGAAGAAGAAGCAAATTCTCCATTTGGACAATATACCGGTGCCGCAACTATTTTTGGTGCATCAGGCGGTGTTGCTGAAGCTGCAGTAAGAACAGCATATAACATGGTAACTGGTGAAGAACTTTCAAATGTGGATATTAAAACATTAAGAGGTGTCGATGCTAAATCAAGAACAAAAGATTTAGTTGTTGATATAAAAGGTACATCTGTTAAAGTTAGAGTTGTATCTACATTAAAAGAAGCTGAAAAATCCTTAAAAGAAATAAAAGCCGGAATATCTGATTTTCATATTTTAGAAGTAATGGCTTGCCCGGGAGGCTGTGTAAACGGAGGCGGTCAACCAATCAGCTGTTCTGATTCTTCTATTAAGGAAAAAAGAGCAGAAGGCTTATATGAAGAAGATAGAAACTTGGAATTCAGACGTTCACATCAAAATCCTGACATTATAAAACTTTATAATGAATGTTTAGGAGGTAAACCAGGTAGTGAAATTGCACATCATCTGTTGCATACTACATACTCTGATAAATTCAAAGGTTCATATAAGGATATTTAACAGAAAAAGGAAAGGTAAGAATAAATACCTTTCCTTTTAGTTTGACAAATTATTTTTACAGAGTTATCTTATAAATAATAAAAAGAAGGTTATAATGATTAATAAAGAACAACAAATGATGATGAATATGATGATGCAAATGCAAGGCTTAGAGTCAGGCAGTCATTATTTGTTGCGAATGTGAACCTCGTTAAAATAATTTAGAAGCTGCCTTATAAATAGGCAGCTTTTTTAGTTTAGAGTAAATAAGTATAGAGGTCACAATGATTAAGATAAATAACTATAACAATTTAAAAAATAACAATAACTCAAATAAAAAACAGAAAAATATATCTTTTAAAAGTTCAGTACCCTTAAGCGGTGCAGCTAAGATTGCAGATATTTTTCTAAAATCTCAAGAAAATTTATCTTCAACTAGATTTATTCAAGATACAGCGACAAATTGGGCACCTAAAGCTATCTTTGCGCGAAGTAAAGCTGATTTTGCTGAAATGTCATTTTTAGAATTTCTTGAATCCGGAATATTTTATTTTGCATCACCTATTTTAGGCGAAAAATTATTTAGAAATAAAATATTTAAAAATATAGTATCAACATCCTTAAAAGATAAGGTAAATGAACAAATTCCAAAGACAGTTGAACAAATTACATCAAATATAGCAATTAGTGACGAAGTAAAAAAACGTGCAATTTCAACAAAAGCAGGTATTGTTTTAGCTTGTGCTGCAATTCCTATTGCTGAATATACATTGAGTTTTGCAAAAAATCTTTTCACCTTAAAGACATTCAAAAAAAGTAATTTTAATAATATTGCTAATTTAGATAAAACACATAAAGAGACAGAAGATAAAGAACAACAAGAAAGAGTTGAAAAAAATTCTAAAAAACAGCTAAAAAAAGCTTTAATATTATCAGGAGTCGGGGTTGCTTCAGGTGTTGCTTTAGCATTAAATGGACATAAATCAGATCTATTGCAGAATGTAAGTAAAACGATACTTGAACCTGGTAAAACAGCTGCAAAAATGGTAAGTAAGGCAGGAATAAAATCAGAAAAAGTTTCAAATGTATTAAGCAAATTCAGTTTGGATTTTGTAAATAACAACGGAAAACTGGCACTTAGTAAAGGTCAATTGGCTCTTACCGCAATATTAGGTTTATTTGGATATTCTAAGGCTGCTGAAGATAGAGGAAAGCTTGACGTTGCTGAAGTTTGGACAAGAGTACCTTTGGTTGTTTTCTATACAATTTTTGGTGGTGAATTATTTGAAAAAGCTTTTACAAAAATATTAAAGAAGAATAATAAATTTTCAGATATATTATCGAAAACTACTGAAAACGGATTGAATCTTCCAACAAGAGCAGAACTACCAAAATTAGCTGAAAAGATAGCTAAAGCAAGAAATACAAATCCATCTAAAGAACTTTCAAGATTAACAAAAGAAACAGCTTTTGTAAGTGCAGTACCATATGCTTTCAGTCTGCTTTTTATGGGACTAACACTTTCTGCTATTACAAGATTATGGACTCAATACAGATATAATCATCAACAAAAAAATGAAGCAAAAGATAAAATGAATTTTATTATATATGCAAAACAGCAGGCTCCTGAAATATTTAAAGATATTGAACTAAATAATCAAACTTAGTTTATAATAAAAATATGAAAGCATTAGTTTATAATACTTTATACAAAAATAGAATTGCATTAACAGAAAGAAATCTGCCAAAAATTGAAAATTCCAAAGATGCAATTGTAAGAGTAACTTTGTCATCTATATGTACAAGCGACTTGCATATAATGCATGGTTTTGTTCCCAGAGCAAATAACGACATTGTTTTAGGGCATGAATTTGTTGGCGAAGTCGTAGATATTGGCTCTGAAGTAAAAAATATAAAAAAAGGCGACAGAGTTAGTGCTAATTGCATAACATTTTGCGGTGAATGTTATTTTTGTAAGCACGGATTTATTAATAATTGTAAGATTGGCGGATGGGAGCTTGGATGTAGAATCGATGGTTGTCAGGCTGAATATGTTAGAGTTCCGTTTGCAGATACAGGTTTAACAAAAATTCCTGATAACGTTACATTTAAAAATGCATTATTTGTCGGAGATATATTATCCAGCGGTTATTTTGGTGCAGAAATGTGTCAGATAAAAGATGGTGATATTGTAGCTGTTATTGGTTCAGGTCCTGTAGGTCTATGTTCAATGCTTTCAGCAAAATTAATGGGCGCTTTGTCTGTTATTGCAATTGATGTAAATGAAAATAGGTTAAAGGTTGCAGAAAAAGAAGGTTTGGCAGATATTACTCTTAATCCTAAAAAAAATAATATTGAAGAAGAAATAAAAAAATTAACTAATAATATTGGAGTAGATTCAGTTATTGAAGCAGCAGGGACAAAGGATACTTTTGAAATGGCTTGGAAAATTGCACGTCCAAATGCAATCGTCGGTATTATTGCAATGTATGATAGAAATATGATTTTACCTTTACCTGATATGTATGGAAAAAATCTTACATTTAAAACAGGCGGAGTTGATGCAATTCATTGTAAGGAGCTACTTAAACTTATTTCTGCACAAAAAATTTCTACTGATTTTCTTATTACACATGAGTTTGATTTAAAAGAAATTGAAACAGCATATTCGCTGTTTCAATTCCATCAAAATGAATGTTTAAAAATTATGATTCACCACTAATTTACGTGTGAATTATATATTTCATTTGTTACATAATAATTTAAATCTGCATTTTTAATTTTCATTCTGTCTTTTGTAGAAAGAAAACCTCTTTCATTTGCAGTTTTATCTGCCTCTTTTATATTATGGTTTCTAATCATATTTCCAACAATAAGAGCTCCAGCTGATGCAAGAACACCAATATTTGCAGCTTTATTTTGTCTGATAAGCTTTTGAGTAATCGGTTCACCACTTGATACTTTACCAACAACCAACGTTTTTGCAATAAATGAAGCAAATGTACCTATTAAAGCGGCTGCTGAAAAAGCTGCTTCTGCTGCCTTGTATTTACCATCTTCAACTTCTCTACCTAAAGATAACTTTAGAGCATCATTTGCTTGGTTTTGACTAACCCATTTGTAATATTCTTCTTTTCTTGCTCGTTTGGCTTCTTTTTTTTCAATATTTCCTCCTGAAAATGAAATATTGTTGATTGAGTTAACAGGCATGCTTTCTCTCCTATATCCTTACATTTGCATAAAAAACAAATTTGTATTTTTTTGCCATCTTAAATGAAAAATTTCAATTTAGTATAACTGAATTATTTGCTGTATTGCATTATTAGCAAGGTTATATATTTCATCAAGTTGTGATTTTTCAAACGGGGCACCTTCAGCGGTTGTTTGAAATTCAATAATTTTACCTGATTTAGTCATTACAACATTACTGTCAACTTGTGCGTGTGAGTCTTCTGAGTAATCTAAATCTAGCTTTATTTCTCCATCAATTATTCCTACAGAAACGGCACCTATTGGTTCAATAATTGGATTTTCTGTTAATATACCTTGTTCTATAAGTTTATTTATAGCGATATTCATAGCAACAAAACCACCACAAATAGAAGCACATCTAGTTCCGCCATCAGCTTGAATTACGTCTGCGTCAATTGTAATTGTTCTATCACCTAGTTTTTCTAAATCAACACAAGAACGAAGGCTTCTTCCGATTAGTCTTTGTATTTCTTGTGTTCTACCAGAAATTTTGCTTCTTTCTCTTTGACATCTTGTATGTGTTGCAGATGGTAATAATGAATATTCAGCAGTTACCCAGCCTCTGGGATCTGTTTTATCCATCCATCTGGGTTTACCTTCTTCAACAGAAGCCGTAACAATAACTTTGGTATCATCAAACTCTATTAATACAGAGCCTAAAGCATGTTTTGTATAATCTTTTGATATTTTAATTGTTCTTAATTCGTTATTTTTTCTATTATTTAATCTTTCACTCATATATAGCCCTTTTTTATAAAATACCTTTGTGTTAAATTTATTTTATCATATTTGTTCAAAGGTGTATTTATTATGCAAGAAAAATTTTATTTAACAACAGCTATTGATTATGTTAATGGTGCTCCACACATAGGACACGCTTATGAAAAAATATTATCTGATGTAATAATCAGACATAAAAGGCAAATTGTTGATAATGCCTATATGCTTACAGGTACAGATGAACATGGTGTTAAAATTCAAAAAACAGCAGCGGCAAAAGGTATAACACCAAAAGAATTATGTGACGAAAACTTTTCAAAATTTGAACAAGCTTGGAAAGAATTGGAAATAAGTTATGATCAAATTATCAGAACAACTGATGAACAGCACAGAAAAGTAGTTGGGCAAATATTTAAAAAACTTTTAGAAAATGGTGACATATATAAACATTCATATACAGGTTTATATTGCAGTGGTTGTGAAGCTTTTCTAAATCCAAAAGATTTAACAGAAGACGGGTTATGCCCTGATCACTTAAAAAAGCCGGAAGAAGTTACAGAAGAAAATTACTTCTTTAAATTAACCAAATATAAAGATAAAATTGCAGAATATATAAAATCTCACCCTGATTTTATCCAACCTGCAATTAGAGTTAATGAAATATTAAATCAATTAGAAAATATCGAAGATATATCAGTTTCAAGAACAAAATCTTCTGTCCAATGGGGAATAGGTGTTCCTGGTGATGAAACACAGACAATATATGTTTGGATAGATGCTCTATCTAATTACATTACGGCTATAGGCTATGACGTTGAAAATCCTTCTGATAAATTTAAAACATTATGGCCGGTTGATGTTCATGTTATTGGTAAAGATATAATAAAATTCCATTCAATATATTGGATTGCTATTTTAATGGCGCTTGATTTACCTTTACCAAAATCAATATTTGCACATGGTTGGATTACTATCGATCAATCAAAAATGAGTAAATCATTAGGAAATGTTATAGCTCCTCATGATGTTTTAGTTTCATTTAATTTAGAAAAGCCTGATGCATTCAGATATTATATGTCGTCTGCTGCATTAATAGGTAAAGATGGTAATTACTCTGACGAAGATTTTAAAGAAAAAGTTAATGCAGATTTAGCTAATAATATTGGAAATCTTTTAAACAGATCTCTAAATATGCTTGTAAAATATTTTGAAGGTGAAATAAAGTCTGAATTTGTTTCAGATAAAAATGATAAAATTGCTGTCTTAGCCTCAAATACAAAATGTCAAATTATAGAATGTTTTAATAAATTTGAAGTGGCAGAAGCAGCAAATTTGATTGTTTCGTTTGCAGATAGCGTAAACAAATATGTAACCGAAAATGCACCTTGGACACTTGCAAAAGACGGTAAAATGCTTGAGTGCGGTAAGGTTTTATATAATGTGCTTGAAGCAATGCGTCATATTGCAATTTTGTTGTATCCATATTGTCCTAATATTTCACAAGATATATTGATTCAACTAAATGAAAAAGTTGATTTTAAGTATGATAATCTTATATGGGGCGGTTTAAAATCAGCAAAAATCACTGAAAAGGAAAGGATTAAACCTGTATTTTTACGTTTAGATTCTGAGTTTGCTACAGATAAGAAAAAAGGGAAATAAGCATTGATTTATGTAGAAATAAAACAAGCCTATACACCCGTAAAATCAATGTTTGAAAAAGCGTTGAAAGTATTTAATATAGAATCTCTAAAAAATTCAATAAATCAAAATGAGGCTAAATTGCAGCAAAGCGATGTTTGGTCCAATCCTGAAATTTCATCAAAATTATCTCAAGAAATAAAAGAGGATAAAGACAATCTTGATAAAATAGAAAGATGGAAAACATTAGTTAGTGATATAGATACTCTCTTTGAATTGTATGAAGAAACAAAAGATGATTCTGTTCTAGTAGATGTTGATAAAACAATAAAGATGTTAAAGTCAGAATTAGAGACATGGGAAATAGAATCAACTTTAAGCGGAGAATATGATAAATCGGATGCGATTATAACTATCAATGCAGGTGCCGGTGGAACAGATGCTCAAGACTGGGCTCAAATGCTTTTGAGAATGTATATGCGCTGGGCAGAAAATAAACATTGGAAAGTTGAAATGATAGAGCATTCTGATGGAGAAGAAGCAGGAATAAAATCTGCTACTATTAAAGTTATCGGTAAATATGCTTATGGTCTTGCGAAGGCTGAAAAGGGTGTACATAGATTAGTAAGGATTTCACCATTTAATGCAAACGGAAAACGACAAACAAGCTTTGCAAGTTTAGAAATATCACCTGTTATAGAAGATTTCAGCAAAAAAATCGTTATACCACAAGAAGATATAGTTGTTGACACAATGCGTTCAGGTGGGGCAGGCGGACAAAACGTAAATAAGGTTGAAACTGCTGTAAGAATTTTGCACAAGCCTACTGGCATTGTTGTAAGGTGTCAGCAGCAACGCTCACAGCTTCAAAATAAAGAGACTGCAATGCAAATACTTGCTTCAAAATTGGTAGCTATAAAGCAAGCTGAGCATGAAGAAAAACTAATGAAATTAAAAGGTCAGAATGTTGATATAAACTTTGGCTCGCAAATTCGTTCATATGTTTTTCATCCATATAAAATGGTCAAAGACCACAGAACTAACTATGAAGTTGGTAATGTTGATTCAGTTATGGATGGAGCTATTGACGGATTTATTGAAGCATTTTTAAAACAAGGTATAAAAATAGAATAAAATTTTTATGTTTTTGTTATCATGGACAAAATGTAATAAAACATTTATTTTTTATATTATTAAACACTAGATTAAATAGAGAGGTAGCGTATGGAACAATTTTATGCTTTAGTTCAAAGCCACGCAGTCATTATATCAGCTGTGGTTTTAGTTCTTGCATATGTATTTATTGCTCTTGAAAAAATACCAAAAGTTACAATTGCACTTCTTGGCGCAGCAGTTGTGGTTTTTTCAGGATTAGTAAGTCAAGAAAAAATAGCTGAAACAGGCTTAAATGAATTTTATTTTATTAATTTTGTTGATTTCAATGTAATCTTTTTACTTGTTTCAATGATGATTATTGTTAATATTACAACAAGATGTGGTGTATTTAAGTGGATTGCCATTGAACTTTTGAAAATGACAAAAGGAAAGCCATTAATGGTTTTAATTACATTGGCTTTTTTAACAGCTGTATTATCAGCTTTTCTTGATAATGTAACAACTGTTATATTAATTATGCCTATAACATTTGTTGTAGCTAAACAATTAGATATCAACCCTGTTCCGTTATTAATAACAGAAATTTTTGCATCAAATATTGGTGGAACTGCAACATTAATAGGTGATCCGCCAAATATTATCATTGGTAGTGCAGCTGGTTTTTCTTTTATGGATTTCATAAAAGAATTAACAGTAATTTGTCTTATAATTATGGCTGCTGTTGTTGCATTCTTATACTTATGCTTTAGAAAACAATTAGTTACTACTGAAGAAAAAATGTCAAGTATTCAAGAAATTGATAACTCTAAAACTATCACAGATTATCCTCTTTTAAAAAGAAGTATGCTTGTTTTAGGTCTTGTTATTTTAGGATTTTTAACTCACGACATAACACACATTGCAACTTGTATAATTGCATTTATTGGTGCAAGCATATTACTTCTGTTTGAAAATCCTGAAGAAACATTTAAAGAAGTTGAATGGAATACAATTTTCTTCTTTATAGGATTGTTCATAATTATCGGTGGTTTTGAAGCTGCAGGCGGAATTAAATTAATGGCAGATTGGTTGTTAAAAGTAACTGCAGGCTCACAACAAATTGCATCATACGTAATTTTATGGGCATCAGGTATTTTATCAGGTATTATTGATAATATTCCTTATACAGCAACAATGGCACCAATGATTCATGAAATCGAACTAGAAAAAGGACGAGAATTTGTTTTACCTATGTGGTGGTGTCTTTCTTTAGGTGCTTGCTTAGGTGGAAATTTAACAATCATAGGTGCTGCTGCAAATGTTATTGTATCTGAAAACTCTGCTAAACACGGACACGTAATTAAATTCTTAGAATTTATGAAATATGGTGTTATTGTTGTATTTATATCTTTAGCATTATCTTCAGCATATATTTGGGTAAGACATTTTATATAATCAAAATAAAATAAAAAAGAAGAAGCAGTTTTACAGCTGCTTCTTTTTTTTTATAAAAATATAATTCTAATTTCCTATATTTGGAATTACGGATTTAACATTTCCTTCAGCTTTAAAGTCTTTTGGATTCATTGTTATAGTTATTCTATCGGCTTCTATAGTTCTTCCTTTTGTTTCTATTTTAGAACGACCTACAAAAACTGCTTCATTTAATTTTTTTGTTGTTTTATCAGCATAAACGTTAACTTTCGGACCAGTCGCAATGTAATCTTCATATTTTATTTTTGTAGAACCAGATGCACTAACAACATTTGCTTTTTTATCATATGACTGATAATCAGACCATACTTCAATTCTTTTATTATCTTCTGTTGTAATATCGGTATAAACATTACCTCTTGCTACTGCTTCTTCAAGAATATTATCATAAGTAAGCTTATTTGCGTTTATTTTACTTTTACCTTGCTTTAATATTGCAGACCCAACTAAATCTATTTTTTTTACATCGTTTTTATCATTTAGATTTACAAATGCATCTGATGAAAATGTTTCAATATCTTTGTATAGAATATTTACATTTCCAAAGGCTTTCATCGTATTAGTTGCTTTGTTATATTCTTGTCTGTCTGCTGTTACAATAACTACTGGCCTGTCCTTATCTGTAATAGATGATATTGTGTTACCTTTTGCAGATAAAACTTTATTTAATAAAGACATCTCTAAGATTTGAGCTTTTATTTCATGTTTTTTACCATCTTTTAATTGATAAGAATATGCGTTTTCTTTAAACTCAACCTTATTTACTTTGTTATTTTTTGGATCAACTTCAACTACTGCTCTAGGACTTAAAACATTTACATCACCTGTTTTAACTTTTACATTACCTTCCAAATAAATCTTTTTATCACTATCTTTAAATTCTTGCTTATCAGACTCAACTGTTAAAGAAGCTGCATAACTAATTCCAGATGTTATTAATGTTAATATTAAAAATGAATTTATTATTTTTCTTTTCATATCTTACCTATCTTTACATGTAAAATTGTGTCTGTGTTCTTCCAACAATGTGAAAATCAGAATAGTTACCGTTAAGGACAGCTTTGTTTCCAATAATAACAGCTTCTCCAGGTTTTTCAATTCTAACGTTACCTTCAGCAATTATATCTTCATTCTTGCCTGAATATGTTAATCTCGTTGTTCCGATATTAGTTCCATCCATATATACTAAAAGAACATTATCATATAATATGATTTGTTTCTTTGTTGCATTATATGTGCCTTTATCAGCTTTAAAACTTGCTTTTACTTTATTTCCATCATAGAAGTTTCCTATTAAATTTTCTAAAAGCACAACATTATCAGAATCAGTGTACATGCCAGTATCTGCATATAATTCCCATAACTTTTGTCCGTCTTTTGTTTCAGTAACTAATAGACTTTCTATATTAGCTTCTTTATTCTTGTACGTTTGGTCTATAATTTTATTTTTAAAAGTTTTTGTTATCATTCCTGCATATATAAAAGACCATAAACATCCGATTAATATAACTAAGAACAAAGCTATATATGCAATATTTTTCTTACTTTTAAACATATCCTTTACCGTCATATCTTAATAATTATCGTATAAGTAAAAATAAAATGCAATTGTATACGAATTTATTTTGTTAGATAATTTAATTATGGATTTTGATATATATGAGGAAGTATATAAATGTTCAAAGTGTGGGCTTTGTCAATCAGTATGCCCAATATATCTTGCTACAAAAAATGAGATGTATCTATCAAGAGGAAGATATATTGTCTTGAATAATTTTTATAATTTCAATAAAAAACTAAGCACAAAATTTATTAAAGACTTGGATTTATGTCTAAATTGCAACTTATGTAAGAGTTTTTGCCCAAGTAATATTGATGCAAGAGAAATTTTTACTTTATTAAAATCTCAAAATAATTATAAATATAGTTTTTTACCTTTTTCAATTATTTTTCTTTTTATTTTATTGACTTATAAAATACGTAAAAAAAATATTCAGGTGAAAAGAGAAAAAAAACAAAGTAAAAATTTAAATAAAGAAAATATTATTTATTTCCAAGGGTGTATAAATAAATATGTTAATCCATCTGATAAGAATGCAACTTTAAATATTTTGGAAAAATTAGGTTATAGAGTAGTTAAAACTTCATCATTATGTTGCGGCTTACCTTATTTAAGTGATGGTGACTTGAAGTCGTTTCAACACAACTCAAATAAAATTATAGATTCTGTCTCTTCTGATATAAAATATATTGTTTGTTCTTGTGATTCTTGTTATGAAACATTAGAAAAAATCCCAGAACTAAAAGAAAAGATAATTAGACTTGATGATATTTTAAAACTAAATAATATTGAATTAGCTTCTAACACTTCTTATGTATATCATAAACCGTTAATAAGAAATGATGAATGCTATCTTCCTAAAGAAATAAAAACATTAAATAAAAAAGGCAATTGTTCTTTGATGGAAAATTTTATCCTTTTAAAACATAGAAAACTTGCTGATAAGCTTTTTAAAGATGTATTTTATAAAAAACAAGATATTGAAAACAAGATAATAATTACATCATGCTTATTATCAAAATTTGGTCTTGAATATTGGATAAAAAAAATGAAAATAAACACTAAAGTTTATTCATATTCCGAGTATATTTATAGTGACAGTATCCGAAAAGACAATATTTATAACTAAAGTGAACATTATTTTTGTATTTTATTTATTTATAAAAAATATGTTGACTAATAACATTTAATTGATATTATATTTACATAAGGTTGAGCCACGTTAGCTCAGTTGGTAGAGCAAGGGACTGAAAATCCCTGTGTCCTTGGTTCGATTCCGAGACGTGGCACCATTTAACAGGCTAAATGCCTGTTTTTTTATTGTCTCGGAATCTCACGCAAATTTACTGTAAAGAAACAAGATAATACAGAAAAAGGGAACTGGCCTTAAAGCCACTCTGTGTAAAGGAATTTTAGAATAATTTAGGGTTACAGAAAAGTCCGGTATGTCCGATTTTAGTGACTATTATACTCATAAATATATAAAAAGTTTGTAATAATATGCCCTAAAACCTTATTTCTGTAAGATAGCACTCGAATACAAAAATAGGACTTTTACTATCAAAAAAGTAACATGAGTTCCGTAAAAAATATTTTTCTGCCACAAAACGGAACCATAACGGAACTTTTTTGCGGAACCAAACGGA
>CALUQL010000020.1 GCA_944322895.1 Candidatus Gastranaerophilales bacterium | reverse complement strand
TAAAATTCTGATTCGCCAATTCTAAGCTTTATTTTATTTATTTTAGCATTTATTTTTGAATATATATCTTCAGCCCCATGCTGAGGCAGTAAAGATTGAGCCAATATATAAGATTTTAAAGACTGTTTATAATCATCCTTATCAAAATAATAATCACCAATTTCAATATATACAGATACAGAATAAGTTATATCATCAAGTTTCTTAGCTGCAGATAAAGCATTAATTAAATATTCATACATTTTTTCAATATCTTCATTCTCGTATATTTCTGCCAACTTTGAATAAGAATAATAAAGACCTTCGAAATTATTTTGTTTCTTATCTGCATCTATAGATAATTCATAATACATTTTTGCAGCAGATAAATTTTTACTATCTGTTGAAATTTCAGCTAGATTAGAATATGCAGATGCGAGATACAAATTGATTTCAATATCTGCTGATGTTTGTACACATCTGAGATAATATTTTAATGCTAAATCTGTGTTATTTGTATCATCAAGTAATAATGCATATTTAAAGTAACATTCGCATAACAATGAAGTATCATTCATTTTTTCTGCCATAGATAAAGCCTTTTGTGCATACTTTACAGCAGATTCTATATCTGAATTATTATCCTCAAGTTCTGATAAGTCTAAGTATACTCTTACAACCATTGCATTTGAAACACCAGCTGGGGAATATAAAATTCTTTTATATACTTCCTTGGCTTTATCAAATTTATAAACTTCAGAATAAATCTGAGCAATACTTAAAAGAATTTCATTTGCCTTATCAGGTGAATTTTCAATATACAACTGATAAACTTTTTCATAAAGTTTTATTGCTTCATCTATATCTTGAATTCTTTTATAACATATTGCTAATTTAGTATAAATAATAGGTTCTTTTACAGAAAACATTTTATCATCTGTATATGTAAGAGCTTTTTTGTAATACATAATTGCAGACGAAAAATTATATGCATCCTCATATATTTGTGCAATCTCTATATAATCATCTAAACTATCAGGAACATCTTTGAATTCGTTTGATTTTATATCTTCAGTTTCTTTATTAATCTGAATATTAGCAATATCTTCAAATTTCTTCTCTATAATATCAATTGGTTTAGATGCATTTAAAAGTAATGAATCTTCATTTGAAAGTTCAAATCTTCTATTTTTATCTTTTCTTTGTTTTATATTTTTTATATAGCGTTTTGCAGAAGATGGCTTGTTCCCTATCCTAGGTTCATATCCGCTTGTTCTAACATAACTTAAATAAGTAAGACCATGTGTTTCTGCTAATTTTGGTTTGCCGGATTTCTCTAATTCTTCTTCTAAGTTTTCTATCCTCTTTGTATGGAATGCGATTTCCTGTCTCATTGTTATACGCGATAAAAATAATTCACGTTCAAAAGGTTTTAATGGTAATTCAGCTTCATATATATCAAGAAGATATTTATGCACTTTTATTTTTGTTCTTGTATTTATAGTTTTTATGAATTCCGCTTTTACGTAATCTTTTAAATAATACTTTCCGAATTTTTCGGAAATAACGTGTTTTTGAAGTAAAAAATCTATATCTTCAACAGTGGAAAGTTTTTGATTGATAAGAAAATCAATATCAACGCCGTGTCTTATTACTGCTAAAAATAAAAGTAATTTTATAAATTTATCTGATGATATATATAAAAGTTTTGATATTAGAAATTCTAAATAATTCTTTGATGATTTTTTATATTCTGAGAGAAATATAGTTAATGAAATATCTAAGATCTGCATTATTAAAACAGAAAGTTCTAATAATAAATAATGACCTCTTGTAACCTTATAAAGTTCTTCGCATTCATATTTATTCCCCTTTATATTATTTTCTTCTAAATATAAATACATTTCGTCATTAGATAATGACATTAATGAGCAACTAACAGAAGAATCAGAAGATATTAAATCATTCTGTTTAAAAGATCTTGAGCATATAATAATTTTAACCTTGGCAAAGTGAGAAAGATAATTTATAAAATCTAAAATATCTTTTTGTGTGTCTTTACTTCTCATATTTATTTCAAAAGAATCAAACACAAAAAGCATAGGCGCGTTGCAATATTTTACATAAGCATTTATTTTTTCTGAAAAAATATTAGATTCAATTTTGGGGAGTATAATCTTTTTTTCATTATGATATATAGAAAAATCTTTAAACATAGAAAGTAAAACATCATCAAGATTTATAGCTTCTTGATATGAATTTCTGAATATTAAAACATCTTCATCGACAAAATCAAGAAAACAATCAGCTACATATGTTTTACCAGACCCCATAAATCCGTTAAGTATAAAAATATTATCCGAAGAATTTAAGAAGCTTAAAATTTGAGAAAGCGCATTGATATTATGCTTTAAAATAAAGCTGTTTTCTCTATCAGAAATAAAACTTTCCAAGATAGAATTATCAACTTTTAGCCCGTCAATAATTGTCTTATATATGTCTTTTATGAAATTATAATCCATACCTATCATATTATAATATAATTCCACAGCAGCAATCTGTTAAACAGTTGATTTATTACCACTTCTTAAAAATAAAAAACACTGCCAAGATTATAAATGCAAAACCAACTAAATAGTTCCACCTAAATTCTTCTTTAAGATATAGAATCGAAAATACACTAAAGACAACTAAAGTAATAACTTCTTGTATTGTTTTTAGCTGTGCTGCAGAATAAAATTCATGTCCAATTCTATTCGCAGGGACTTGAAAACAATACTCAAATAAAGCAATACCCCAACTAACAAGAATAACAATCCATAATGCCGTACCTTTAAACTTTAAATGCCCATACCAAGCAAAAGTCATAAAGACATTTGATATTGTTAAAAGTATTATTGGTAAAAATTGTCTATACATATAAAAATTATATTACAAAAAAGAGAATCTATTGTATGTTTTGTCCAAAATAAATGCATTTATTGATTAATTATATTCATGTTGCTGTTTTGAGTAATTGGACTAGTCTGCAGTTGGGATATCATCGAGCAAACTTAGATTGTATTTAAGATATTGCTTTAAAGGTGTTGGATAATTCTCTTTATTTGAAGATTTCACATATGCTTTTGCATCGTTTCTGGCTATTTCCAATATATGCAAGTCTTTTGTTAAATCAGCGAGATGTAGCTCTAATAATCCGCTTTGTCTTATTCCTAAAAATTCACCAGGTCCTCTAATCTCTAAATCTTTTTCGGCAATTATAAAACCGTCATTTGTTTGAACTAATACATTTAGTCTCTTAATTGTGTCCTCGTTCTTTGTCGATGAAATTAGAATGCAATAAGATTGCAGACTGTTTCTACCAACTCGACCTCTTAATTGGTGAAGTTGTGAGAGTCCGAATCGTTCCGCATTTTCTATCATAATGACAGTTGCATTAGGAACATCAACACCAACCTCAACAACAGTAGTACAGACTAAGATATCATATGCTTTATTTTTAAAATCAGACATTACTTTATCTTTTTCATCTGGTTTCATTTTTCCATGTAATAGACCAATCTTTAAATCAGAAAAGATTCCTTGTTGAAGATTTTCAGCCTCTTTTGTAGCCGCTTTTGCTGACAATGTTTCTGATTCATCTATTAGCGGAAAGACAATGTATGCTTGATGACCTTTATTTATTTCTGCACGAATTAACTCATATGCTTTTTTCCTTTGAGAAGCAGTTAACAACGCTGTCTTTATTGGTTTTCTACCTTTTGGAAGTTCATCTATAATTGTTAAATCTAAATCACCATGCACAGTAAGAGCTAATGTTCTTGGTATTGGAGTAGCTGTCATTGTAAGCATTTGAGGTACTTCTGCTTTATTTTTCAATATATTTCTTTGTTTAACACCAAAACGATGCTGTTCATCAATTACTATTGCGCCTAAGTTATTAAACTCTACATTATCTTGAATCAAAGAATGAGTACCAACTGCGATATTGATTTGACCGTTTCTCAAATCTTTTTCAAGTTTATCTCTTTGTTTTTTTGTATTAGAAGAAGTAAACAAAGCAACATTTAACCCCAAAGGTGTTAGCCATTTTACAAAGTTGTTAAAATGCTGTTGTGCTAAAATTTCTGTTGGCGCCATTATTGCTGTTTGAAAACCGTTTTCAATCGCTGCCAGAAGCATAATACAAGCAACAACCGTTTTACCGCTACCGACATCTCCTTGTAATAATCTCTGCATTGGTTTTTCGCTATTAACATCATTTAAAATTTCATTAATAGCTCTTTTCTGTGCATCTGTTAATTCAAAAGGCAAGCTTTTTATAAAAGTATGAACCAAACCATCATCTTTAATATTTAAAGCGACTGTTTTGTATGTTTTAGATGTAAGTTCTCTTAGTGATAGCATTTTTAATTGTAATAAAAATAATTCTTCATATACGAGAGAGAATCTTGCAGTTTCTAACTGTAAATTGTCAGGTGGAAAATGAATTACTTCAATTGCCTTTTTTCTGTCATACATTGAGTATTTTTTTATAAATTCATCAGGAACAAGATTTTCTATGGAAGATTTATATTCTTCTATAGCATTGTGAATTGCTTTTCTTAGGGCTTTTATATTAAGGTTTTCTATTAAAGGATACACTGGAACTATTCTAGCTAAATTTAAGTTTTCATTTTCAACAATATTCTCGCCTAATACTTGAAATTGTGGTTTATCAATTGTCATTTTTGCTGAAAACTTATCAAATTTAGCACTTCCTGAAACAATTATTGAAGCACCTTTTGGAAACTGCGACTTGTATCTTTCTATCGAGAATTTATTAATTTTTGAATAAAAGAAATTTAAATCTAATGTTCCGGATTCATCGCTAACCGAAACTTTAATTATAGTTAAATTTTTCTTAGTTGTATAAGCCTTTAAAGCCGATATTTTTCCATAAATAGTAACACTTTGATTTTCTTTCAATGACTTTATTAAACAACGAGAGGAATAATCTATATATTTTTTGGGGAAATAACTAATTAAATCATATATAGAAAAAATACCAAGTTTATTTAGCAAATATCCAAACTTTGGACCAACTCCCTTTAACATAACAACATCTGCATCAAAAATAGATTTAGCAGCTTCTTTTACCTTTTCTTCCTCTACTGCTTTTTCCAGTTGCATTTCTTTTTTTAATATAGTAATAAATCTATTAATTGTTTTTTTTCGTTGAAAAATATTTTCTTGCGGATAAAACTCAAAAGACTCAATAACAGGAAGCCATTTAGGATTTTTCCCTGAAACTTTATATATAAATTTTAGCTGTTTCAGCATAAATCCAGAGAATGCTGATTCTTTTCCCATAATGTTTATATATTTATATTTTTCTTCAACTTGAATAGCACGCTTAATTTGTTCTATATCAACATTATCAAGATAATTATTAAACATTATTTTATACTCAAAACTTCATAAATATCTATTGGTTTAGACTTACCTTTTATACTTACCTGGCTTAATTTTACAACATCAACATAATCTTTAACAAATTCATATGTTGAGTCACTTATCAAAAATTGTGTTTTTAGAATCTGATTATATGCTTCAATTCTATAAGCCAAATTTACATTGTCACCAATAACCGTATACTCTAACCTTTCTTCAGTACCAATATTTCCGGCAAAAACTTCCCCTGTATTTATACCAATACCAATATTAATTATTGGTTTACCTTCTAAAATAAGTTTTTCCCTCAATATTTTAACTTTATCAACAATTTCAATTCCGCATTTTATAGCATTCATCGCGTGTTGTGAATTTTTTATTGGTTCACCAAAAACAGCTAAAAGGCCATCTCCCATATATTTATTTACGATTCCATGATATTTACCAATAATAGGTTCAATAGTTGAAAAATATTCATTTAAAATTGAAGATACTTCTTGTGGAGAAAGTTTTTCAGAAATTTGTGTAAAGTTGCGAATATCAACAAATAAGATGGTTACTACAGCTCTTGTTCCTCCCAGTTTTAGTTTATCAATATCCGCTATAACTTTTTTCATTACGTCTTTTGAAACATATTTCCCCATTGCGTGCTTTAACATCTCTGTTGTTTTATCTGTTGTAATGATTGAATATATGTTCTTTAAAAAAGCAACAGCATACATAGTTACAATAGGGGTAATTGGTGGTACATATATGTACATAAAATATTCATATACAAAGTATGCAAGATAAATAGAAGATAATAATGATGTGAATAGAATATTGTTTTTAAATGTTCTAAACCCACGAACGATAAACAAACAAAAAATAAATGTAATAAAAATGGTGTAATCATTATTATTTTTTGTTCTAAATGTATTTTCAAGCATATTGTCAATCATTGTTGCATGTATATCAATATCTGCTTGCTTTTTTAAAATTTGAGTTTCACTTAATTGATCCCAGACATTTTTATCAGCATTTAAACCTATTATTACTATTTTATTTTTAAATTCATTTGGATTTATTTTAGGCATCTTGCCTTTTTTTAACGCATAATATGAGACTAATACATCATCAGCAGAAAATGTTTTATGAGAATAATAAGTTGCTTGAGGTTTATACCAATTTATATCAGTTAGAAAGCCATAAACACTATTTCCAATATAGTCCTTTCCTTTATTATAACGAATCGGCATTTTAAGAGTTGAACAATCATCATTAGTGCACAAAAAATCATCATATAAGACAAAGGTATCAAGACCAGTATACATAGAATATGCACTAAGCGCTAAAGAAGGTAAAAAATTACCATTAAAATAAACTATAGGCATATAATTTCTAACAATCTCATCATTATCTTCATGAATTATTGAAGACGCGAAATACTTTGAATTAAGCAAGTAATCCTTAGGCAACTTAATTACCGCCTTATATGAAGGCACGAGTTTTTTACTTGTTTTATTAATAATTTTGATATTTGATTTACTTTCAAAGATAGGAATATATTCTTCAGGAAGAACGTCACCAGCTATATTTGAATTTAGCAAAATATAGCTATTAATCAATTTATTATACTTTTTCAAGTTTTTAAAAAATAGCTCATCAGAATGAGGATTATAAGTATCAGGAAATACAATTAAATTCTGAAAAACAATAGCTTTTGCACCTGCCTCTTTTTCTATGAAATCAAACATATCAGAAAAAAGATCTTTACTCCAAGGCCAAGGGATTTTGTTTAAAGATTTATCATCAATAACAATTAAAACAACCTTGTCAGTTGCTTTCTTATTTTGAACATTTACTAAAATTTTTGTTAAAGTATCATTAACCCTATTCTCTAACAAATTAGATGACAAAAGGTATATAGCAACTGAAACAATAAATAATATAAATAAAATTAATATCTTTGAAGTAGAGTTTTTATTCATACAATAATTCTAACTAAATAAGAATAATTTGCAAAAAGTTAACTATTAGTAATGTAATAAAAATTGTGATAACATACATCTTGGGATATTTATATGAAAACATTAATAGACAATTTTAAATTTATAGATATATTAATATCAAGTTTTTTATCAGCTATACTTGGTATTAAAATATATGATATCCTATATAAACATTGTTTTTACTCTAATTTAAACGATTTTTTTACTGGAACATCAATATACCTTGATTACAATAAGTCTTTGGATATATATATCTATTTTTTATATTTAATTATATTTTTCTTGTTATTACCAATGATCTGCATAATAAGAATAAAATATTTCCAACAAAAACAAAAACAAAAAGAAAATGATATCCAACAAAAAAAGATTATATTATTCCCATTTATAGAAAAAATAAAATTCTTTCTATTAAAATTTCAATTTATAGGTGCAATTGGATTTGTTTTTTTATATCCTCTTAATGGAAAATTCTATCCAATTATATTCATGACAGTAATTTTTTTAATATTACTCTCTTTATTTGATGTTCGAAAAATAAAAACGAAGGAGAAGTGTAACAGATTTTCTATACTAATAATAACTGCTGTTCTTTTTGCAATACTTTTTAGCTCTTATAATGTAGCATACGGTCCAACAGATGATCATCATTTCGGAGAAAAATTTGCCACATTTTTAATGCATAATAACTTTAATCTTGAATACTACAAAGATATAATGTTAGTGCACGGTTATATTGATATAATACCAAGCTGGATTGGCTGTTATATTTTTCAGGAAAATAATATTTACGGATATTGCTTAGGTGAAATCTTTTTTGAAAATACATTATTAATTCTAACACTTTTTTCAGGCCTAATTGTTTTTGATAAAAACAGACTATTTATGGCTCCTTTATTATTTTTCAAAGGTACTAACCTTACCGTATTTTTTATAACAACATATTTATTGTTGTTAAAAGAAAAGTTAATAGAAAAACGCTATATTTGGCTATGTATATTTAGTATTATATCATTTATTTTTTGCTTAACTTGGACAACAATCGGAAGTTTTTGGTTAATTGCAAGTATACCTATACTTATTTACCAAATAATGCAAATATATAAACAAGAAGATAAGAAAAAAGTTATTAAAATAATTTTTGCTTTGTTTCCCATAATTATACTCATGTGCTTAATGCATACAACAATTTTGGAATACTTAAAAGAAGCACCTGAATATATAAAAGGCAACCTTTATTCTTTTGGTAACACATTCGAAGCTTTTGTTTTTATAGTACCCAGATTAATTGTTCAAACATATAAGTTATTTGCATTATTTTTCCTGCCTGTTTTACTAATTGAACTAATTAAACAAATTAAAAATAAAGGAGATGCCTATTCAATTCTATTTTTATTGTTTTCAATAATATTCCCTATAATATCGTTAAGTTATACATTAGGTAGAACGGATAATGGGATTTTTAGTAGAATTGAGTTTTTATCACAAGCTTATTTATACGTCATTTTACCTTATTTTATATATAAATATTCAACAAAAAAATACAATATTTTACTAGCACTTATTATAATCGGAGTAATATTCTATTCCTTTTTACATTTACCATCAAAATTCAAAAGTTATAATACAATATACAGTAATTATTCTCTTAATAATGTTGGTCCAATAGCATTAAGTTATAATTATACAAAACGCATTGAAAATATAAAAAATTTTATTGAAAATAATAGTGATAAAAGTTCCGTCTTTTTGGATTTAACAAATAGAGGCATGCATTATTTATATTTAAATAAAAAAATTCCAATAAAGTTTATTTCTTTTTACAATGCAATAACAACAAAGCAGTCAGATGATATAACTGCAAAATTAAAACAAACACCACCTGATATTATTTTAATCGATTCTGATTCAATATTTCACGATAACATTCATCTTTCATTAAGACTAAACTCATTATATAAATATTTATTACAACCAATAAAATATAATGTAGTTAAAGACAATGAAAACACTTTTTTAATTAAAGATGATAAAATAAAAGAATATACTCAAAATGACTTAAAGATATTAGATAATATTTTTGGATTTTGGAACCTGAATTTTTTACCGGAGGTATGGGGAAATTCGGTAAAAACTCTACCGATAAAAGAAGTTATTGTAGATAATTACAGCTATATATATGAAGATAAATTAGAAATAAACTTTCCTGCTGAAATATCAGGAGAAACTTTCGATTTTATTTATTTTGAACCAGAAAATAAAACAAAAGAAATTAGAAACTATTATATTGAAATAAACAATTCGAATTCACAAATATATTGTAGAACAAAAAGAAATGGAAAGCTTTTAGTTCCTTTTGATAATTATCCTTCCTGGATAATTAATAATTCATTAAAAAGAATAAACATATATTCAAATAAAAAATTTAAGGGGAAATATAAAATTAAATTTTATAAAAGAAAATCTAGAAATGATATTTAATGACATAAAAATGTCTTTATACTAGAATAAAACATATATTTTAAAGAGGAAAAAGAGATGAAAATTTCACTAGAATGGCTAAATGAGTTTGTTGACATAAGTGATTTAACAGTAGAACAAATTGTACATGAACTTACAATGAGCGGCTTAGAAGTTGAAGATATTGAAAAAACAGGTGCTAAATTTACAAATATAATAACAGCTAAAATAAAAAAAATATCCCAACACCCAAATGCAGACAAGCTGCATCTTGTAGAAGTTGATTTAGGAAATACTTTAAAAACGGTTGTTTGTGGAGCACAAAACATAGAAGAAGGACAAATTATACCTTATGCATCTGTCGGTTCTAAAGTATTAAATCGTAAAACAGGCGAAGAATTTGAATTAACTCCTGCTGTAATTAGAGGAATTGAATCTCAAGGTATGTTGTGTTCTCAGGACGAACTTGGTCTTGATGGCATGCAGGAAGAAGACGGAATACTGATATTAAGCAGATTATATGAAAATATAGAACTTGGAACAAAACTTGAAGAGTTATTGAATATAAAAGAAGATACCATTATAGATGTTGCACCTACTGCAAATAGAGGTGATGAAATGTCTGTAATCGGAGTAGCTCGAGAAATTTGTTCACTATTTAATAAAAAATTAAATTTTTCCAAGATAGAGTCTACAAAAGATTTATATACAAATAAATTTAAAGTGGAAATATTGGCAGAAGATGCTTGTAAATATTATGCTGCAGGTATTTTAAAAGATGTTGTAATAAAACCATCACCAACTTGGATGAAAAGAAGATTAGAAGTATCAGGAATCAGGTCAATAAATAATGTTGTTGATATAACAAACTATGTTTTATTAGAATACGGACAGCCTTTACACGCTTTTGATATGGATAAACTAGACGGATATATATGTGTAAGAAGGGCTAAAGAAGGTGAAACAATAGTTACACTTGACGGAGTCGAAAGACAACTCAATAATGATAGCATATTATGTGCAACTAAAGAAAAAGGTGTTTGTGTGGCAGGTGTATTTGGAGCAGAAAACTCAGAAGTTGATGAAAATACAAAAAATATAGTATTAGAGTCTGCATACTTTACAGCCCCGACAAATAGAAAGAGTTCAAGAAGCATAGGATACAGAAGTGAAGCTTGTGCTAGATTTGAGAGAGGTGTAGATATTGAAACAACAAGACCTGCGCTTCTAAGGGCAATGCAATTACTTACAGAATATGCTGATGCAAAAGTAGAAGGCATCGCAGAAACAGGTAAAAATAAACTTGAAGATGTTCAAATAACAATAAGATTCAATCAAATTAAGAGAATTTTAGGAATAGAAATACCATCTCAAACCTGTATAGAAATATTAGAAAATTTGGGCTTTGAATTATTAGGAAAAAATGAAGCGGCAGCTAAATTCAAAGTGCCTAGTTTTAGGGTCAATGATGTAAAACAAGAAGTAGATTTGATAGAAGAAATAGCAAGAATATATGGCTATGATAAAATAGCTCCGACATTGCCAAATAAAACACAATCACCGGAAATAACAGAAGAATCAAAACTGTTAAAAGCTATTAATAGTTTGTTTTTAGGCTATGGTTTTAATGAGGCAATGACATCTTCATTAATTGGAGAGCCTTTACTAAAACAATTTGGTTTATCTTACAATAAAGATGAAGCAGTGTATGTACAAAACCCTCAGTCAGATGAACATACAATGCTAAGACAAACTACAATTGCCAATATACTAAGTACATTAAAATATAACTTCGATAACGGACAAAAAAATATTTGGTTATATGAAATAGGTAAAACATATTTCATAAAGAAACCTGCTGAAAAAATTGATAGTGGTGTTGAAGAGAACCAAATGATATCTGGTATTATGACAGGGGATACAAATTCCAACCTGTGGAAGAAATCATCAAAAATCGATTTCTATACGCTGAAAGGAGTAATGGAAAGTTTATTTAATCTTTTGAATATTTCAGGAAGAATTAAATACTCACCTGCAGATGATTGTGAATATTTACATCCTGGAAGAAGTGCAAAAGTTATTCTTTTAGGGAAAACCCCAGAAACAATAGGATACTTTGGTGAAATTTATCCCATAATAAAAGACAAAATGAAAATCAATCAAGATGTATTTCTATTTGAGTTAAATCTTGGTAAGTTAATTAAGGCTACATCAAACCATATTGCAAAGTATAAACCCCTTTCACAATTTCCTGAAGTACAAAGAGATATATCATTTGCAATTGAAAAAGATATAAATAATGATCAAATAGTATTGGCTATAAAGAAAAGTGCTGATAGTAAGTTATTTAAGAATGCAAATTTATTTGATATATATGAAGGTGAACATATACAATCAGGTTATAAGAGCTTAGCATATCGAATAACACTTCAGGATGAAGAAAAAACATTAACAGATGAAGTTATAGAAAATCAAATAAATACTATAAAATCAGGGTTAATGAAAAAATTTCCGACAATTAATTTTAGATAGATTATATTATCTAAATATAATAAAAAAGAAGAAGAACATTGTTCTTCTTCTTTTTTGTGCAACAAATAAATATAATATGCAAATAGTTATATTATTAAATTTTGTATCATAACGTAATAATTGAGTATAGTTTTCTTGAAATAGAGAACTAAACATATATAATAATAGTATTAGAGATTAGGGAATGTACATGCTAATAAAAAATACATTACTAAATCATTGGGGATTATTTCAAGGAGGAACATCTAGTGCTTAGAAGCAGAGATATGGGTAGATCCATCGCTGTAAGAAGATGGACAAATACGGCCTTAGAATGCTACAAAAGAGGTTGTGTTTGTGAAGGTTGTTTTTACACAGACTTTTTTAATGGAACATCGCAACGTTGTCAAATGAAGGCATCTGTGTTAGAACTGGTGAGAGTATTGGGTAAGCCAAATGTTGAACTTCAACAAGTTTTGGTTGATTAGATTAGTAAAAAAATAAAAAAAATTAAGCTCCCATTTGGGAGCTTTTCTTTTGTTCTTCTAAATATAATTTAAATTATCTCTTTATATTGTTCTGTATTATTTAGTAAATCGTAGTCAATTTCATTTTCATTGTCCGCTATAACTGCTGCAACAACAGCGTCACTTGCAACATTAACTGTTGTTCTAATCATATCCACTACACGATCTATTGCAAATAAGAAAGCAAATCCTTCCACTAGTTGTTGCGGAGTTAAGCCTAGACCATTAAGAACAAGAGCTATTGTAATTAGACCTGCTCCAGGAATGCCAGCACAAGTACTTGATGCGATTATAGCTAAAATCATAATTTGAATAATTTGTATAGGTTCTAATGTAACTCCATATGCTTGAGTTAAGAATATTACCGCAACTGTTTGGAATAAAGCAGTTCCATCCATATTTAAAGTTGCTCCAAGCGGAAGAACAAAACTGCAAACCTTGTGAGAAATACCACGTTTTTCGCAACAAGCAATTGTTAAAGGTAATGTGGCACTGCTGCTTGCTGTCCCAAAAGCTACAAGTAAAGCTTCTATAATTGCTGTATAGAAGGTGCTAAAAGGAACTTTACTGAATAGTTTTAGAATTAATGGGTAAACAATAAAGAACTGAATACAAAATCCTAGAAAAACAACAGCAAAGAACTTTGATATTGTAGAAAAAATACTTAAACCGAATGAAGAAACAGCAACTGTTGTTAAAGCAAATATACCGGGAGCTGCAAAAATCATTATCCAATCAGTTATTTTCATAGTTGCAGCAAAAACTGACTCGAAGAAAGAAACAATCGGTCTGTTAATTTCTCCCACTTTTGATAATGCTAGTGAAAAAATTAAAGCGAAGAATATAATTGGTATCATTTCACCTTTTGCAAGTGATTCTAAAGGATTTTGAGGAATCATATTAAGAAATAAATTTCCAATTTGTCCTTTTTGTTCAGCAATTACACTATTAACTTGGTTTTGAATTTCTAAAGCAGATGTTTGACTTATAAATTCTTGAACGCCAACACCTGGTTTAAAGCCAAGTACTAAAACAGCACCGATTACAACAGCAAACACAGTAATCAAGCCGTAGTAAAGAATCATCTTTTTACCAAATTTTCCAATTTGTTTACTGTCTCCAATACTTGATATACCAACAACTATAGCACTACATACAAGCGGAATAACAACCATTTGGATAACTCTTATAAATGCTTGTCCAACTATATTTAGTAATTTAACTAATGGTGTGAATACAGTTGGATTTTCGTGAATAAAATTTCCAAATAATATACCTGCTATAATTGCAAGGAATATATGCCAGTTCCGCTTTATGCCAAGTCCAATGGCTACGAATAATGTTTGTACATGTAGTTTCATAAATACCTCTTATCATACTAAAGTGCCCTAATTGTACAATTATTTTTATAATAATTCAACCATTTAACAAATTGAAAAAATTTTAAATAAGATTTCTAATTTGTGTAAAGTAAATAATGCAACTATAATATATGTAAGAGGAGAGATATATGAGAATAAAGTTTATATTTTTTTTAGTTGGAATTATGCTATTTACTTTGGTCCAAAGTTGTCATGCTTACAATAACTGTGGAATTGGTATAAAGTTGTTTAAAGACCATACAAACAACAAAAGTTTTATTCAGGAATATCTTCCAAATTCTCCTGCTGAAGATAGGAAAATACCGCTAGGGAGTGAAATAATATCAATAGATAAGAAGAAAACAAAATATCTTTATGAAGATCAAATATATAATTTGCTTAATGGTCAAGAGGGGACTTTGGTTTCATTAGTTACAAAATATAATGGAAAGAAGTATACATATGATGTAAGAAGAAGATGTTGCTATGAAAAAGAAATAGATGATGTTGTTTTTGATACCTACTGGAAGCAGATTGTTCCAATAAACATGGCATATACTTCACCATTACCAGAAAATATAACTGCAAATGTAAGTTCAAGATATCGTAAAGAGATTGTACCTTTATATGAGTATTGGTATTTGAGACGATTCAACTTCCAAAGTGGTTATCACATGTGCAAGACATATTATCCAAAAGATTTTGATATATGCATTAAGGACTTGGTAAAAAGAGAAATAAATAGAACAATTCAAGATGAACAAGTTAGAATTAACCGACTTGAATATGAAAGACAATTAGAAAAAGAAAAAAATAAATAGGTGTAAGGTTTTCTTTTTATAATAGAATATAGTTGATGTAGATTAGTTGAAAGAAATGGCCATGGATCTTGAAAATAAGAGTTTTCATTTTATCGCAATAGGTGGTGTTGGAATGAGTGCTCTAGCGAAATATTTAATTGAACGAGGCGCAAGTGTAACAGGTTCTGACTTGCAAGAAAGCAAATATACACATTTGCTTCAAGAAAAAGGTGTAAATGTCTCAATTGGACATAATCCGAATTTAATAAAAGAAAATATGATAGTTGTTGCGAGTAGTGCTATTAGGTCATCTAATGTTGAAATTATAAGAGCAAAAGAGCTAGGGCTAAATATTTATCATCGTTCTGATATACTAAAAATGATTTCCGATGAATTTTCAGAAAATGAAAATGCCTGTTTTATAGGTTATTCTGGAGCTCATGGAAAGACTACTACAAGTGGTTTGGCATCATATATATTGTCAAAAGCGGGATTAAGTCCTTCTTTTGTAGTTGGAGGTATAATCCCAGATATAAATACAAATGGTGCATATAATGGTAATAGATATTTTATAGCAGAATTAGATGAATCAGATGGAACAATTCAAAAATATTCAACAGATATTGCAGTCATAAATAATATGGAAGAAGATCATCTTGATTATTACAAAAATGGATTTGAAGACATAGTAAAAACATTTAATAAATATCTGTCAAATAATTTTAGTCAAATCGTAGTCATAAATAATGATAATGATGGCAATAAAAAGTTTATGAAACTATATCCAAAATATAATTATGTAACTTTTGGATTAGAAAATGCTGATTATACAGCTAAAAACGTAAAATATAATGGATTTGGATCAGAATTTGATATATATAAATCAGGGGAAAAAATAGATACTATCAAATTATCAATTCCAGGTTTACATAATGTATATAATGCATTAGCGGTGTATGTTTCATTAAAAACAGCAAGAGTTAATGTAAAAGAATTAAGTAAATATTTTTATAACTTTACAGGAATGGGAAGACGTTTTCAAAAAGTTGCAGAGTTTAATGATATAACTGTTTATGATGATTATGCTCATCATCCAAGTGAAATAAAAACAACTTTAGAAAGTGCAAAAAAAGGAAAAAAAGAAAATCAGAGAATTGTTGCAATCTTTCAGCCGCACAGATATTCCCGACTTCAAAGTCTGTGGAATGAATTTAAAAACGCATTTGATAGTGCTGACAAGTTAATAGTTACAGATGTTTATTCTGCTGGTGAAGATAAAATAGAAGGAGTAACTTCTGAAGTTTTTTCAAAAGAGATTATTCATTGTGATTGTAACTATATACAAGGTTCAATTGAAGATATTACTCCGCATATACTTAAAATGTTAAAAGAAAACGATATTGTACTTACACTTGGAGCAGGAACTATAACAAAACTCGGTAGGTTATTATATGAAGAATATGAAAAGGCAAAATAAGTGGTTGAAATATTTAAAGATTATGAAATAAAAAATGAATCAACCTTCAGAATTGGCGGAAGAGTAAAAAAAGTTGCTTTTCCTGAAACAGTCGAAGAGTTAATAGAATTACTCAATAAAAATGAATATGATATTGTTTTAGGTAATTGTTCTAATGTACTTTTTAGTTCTGATTATATAGATAAAAGTATAATTATAACTAAAAATGTAAATAAATTTTCATTCAACGATAAAAATATTCATGTTGAATGCGGAGTAAAAGGTCCTATTATATCAAAAGAATGCAAGAAAAAAAATCTTAGTGGATTTGAGTTTCTGATAGGATTCCCCGGAAGTTTTGGTGGCATGATATGCATGAATGCTTCTGCTCATAATCAGTATATTTCTGATACATTTGTTTCAGCAAGAGTTTTCGATTTGAATACAAAAGAAATTAAAACAATCACTAAAAAAGAAATGGAATTTTCATATAGAAAATCAAAGATATCAAATTCCGAGTATATAGTACTTGATGCAGAATTTGAACTAAAAGAAGGTATACCAGAACAAATAGAAGAAATAATGAAAAGGAATATAGAGTTCAGAAAGCAACATCAACCTTCTCTTTCATACGGAAACGCAGGAAGCATATTTAAAAATCCAGAAAATGATTCAGCCGGAAGACTTTTGGATTTATGCAAAATGAAAGGAGAGAAGTCTGGCGGTGCAAAGGTTTTTGAAAATCATGCTAATTTCATCTTAAATTATAATAACGCAACATCAGAAGATGTAATAACTCTAATGTACAAGATGTATTCAAAAGTCAAAGAAAAATATACAATAGAACTTAAACCTGAAATAAAATATATAGGTAACACAGGAACGAAAGAGTACAAATTATGGGAAACAATGACAGAAAATATTCTAATGACACAAAAATAGCAGTATTATGTGGTGGACTTTCTAGTGAAAGAGAAGTGTCATTAAGATCAGGAAAAAACGTATACGAAGCATTGAAAAGGCTTGGTTATAATAATGTTGAATTAATAGATGTTGATAAAAATATAGGAAAAACATTAATAGATAAAGGCATCGAAGTTGTGTATAATGCCTTGCACGGTAAATATGGAGAAGATGGCTGTATACAAGGTATACTTGAAATTTTAAAAATTCCATATACAGGAAGTGGAGTAATGGCAAGTTCCATATGTATGAACAAAGAATATACAAAAAGAGTACTATCTACAAACAAAAATATTCCATTAATTAAATCTGTGTTCATAAAAAAGGGAGAAGATGTACTAGAAAAATGTAAAAATCTAAATTACCCGCTAATAACAAAGCCGGTATGTGAAGGTTCAAGTTTTGGAATGACAAAAGTAAATACAGAAGAAGAACTTTTACCTGCTTATAAAGAAGCCATAAAATATAATGATGATGTACTTGTAGAAGAATTTATAAACGGATTTTTTATAACAGTGGGTGTATTAGAAAAAGAGAATGAAACATTCGCTACAGAAATACTGGAGATAAGACCTAAGAATGAATGGTATGATTACGAAGCAAAATATACAAAAGGAATGTCTGATTTTATTGTCCCATCAACTTCCTTAACTGAAAAAGCAACAAAAGAAATAAAAGAAATATCGATAGAAGCTCATAAAACTGCTGGTTGTTCAGGAGTTTCAAGAATAGATTTTATGGTAATGAATAACAGACCATATTTCCTTGAAATAAATACAAGCCCTGGAATGACTGATACAAGTGATTTACCGGCGCAAGCAGCTGTAATGGGAATAACATACGATGATTTGGTATTAATGATATTAAATAATGCAGGATTAAGCAAATAATGTCAAACGAATATGTCGTACAGAGGAGAATAAAACAACAGAAACTGCGTAGAAAAGCCAGACGCGGTGAAATTGCAATAAGAAGAATATATAAATTAGTAAGATTTGTATTTATTCTTTTCATCTTTTATGCGACATATAGACTTGCAATTTGTCATTATTGGTTCTTCCCCAATAATATATATGAAAATGGTAAAGGAAAGCATATTGAAATATTAGGAAATGAAATAGTTTCAGATCAAAAAATATTAAATGAAATGAAAAAGTTTCAAATTGAGAAGAAGCCAATATACAAAATTAACCCGACAGAAATTGCGAATCAAATAGAACAATTATCTCCAATAAAAAGAGCATATGTTAGACGTTTTTGGATGCCAGCAAGATATGTTGTAATGTTAGAAGAAGTAACGCCTGTAATAACAATATCTCCGTCTGAAGAAGCGCCTGATGTTGCCGCACTTGCAATAACAGGAGAACTAATAGGACGAGAATATTTGCCGTTGTCAGAGAAGTTTGATGCTATAAAAGTTTTAACATACGGAACAAATAATGATGACTATGAAAAATGGGACACTGAAAAAATAAATAATTTGTATAAGCTAGGAAAGTTATTGGAAGAATATTCAGGAGAAAGAGTTTTGTATATTGATTTAAGGATAAAACATAATGCTTTTGTTCAATTAGAATCGGTAAAAATAAAACTTGGAGAAATTGATGTTTCAGTTTTTGAACGAATAAAAGCAATCCATGATATATTGCCTCAAATAAAACAAATGTCGGAAAAAATACAATATGTTGATTTGTCTTGGAAAGATTCAAAATACTTAAAAATGGAATGAAAAGTATTGCAAAATATTTTTTTTATAATACGATAGAATTGTCAGAAAAAACTAAAATCCAACAAATAACATGTAAAAAAGGTGCTTATGCTAAGGTAAGCCGAAGTCTTTTGGTCATGTTTTTTTATTTTTTTAGGATAAATAAAAACTTAAAGAAAGGTTATTAAAGTGGAAGAAACAAAAGTAAAATCTAAAAAAAGAAAAATTGAAACAACTGCTGAACCACAACAAACAGAATGGAAAGAACAAGTAATTCAAGTAAGAAGAGTTACAAAAGTTGTAAAGGGTGGTAAAAAATTAAGTTTCAGAGCTATTGTAGTAGTTGGAAACAAGAACGGTCAAGTTGGTGTTGGCTGTGCAAAAGCAGCAGAAGTTATTATAGCAATACAAAAAGCTGTAGCAGATGGTAGAAAAAATTTGATAAATGTACCTATCTATAAAACTACAATTCCACATCCTATTACAGGTCGTTCTGGAGCTGGTAGTGTTATGTTAAAACCTGCTTCTCAAGGTACTGGAGTTATAGCTGGTGGTGCAGTTCGTGCTGTATTAGAATTAGCAGGTGTAGAAAATATATTAAGTAAATCATTAGGTTCTAAATCACCATTAAATGCAGCAAATGCAACCTTAAATGCACTTCAAGCATTAAAACCATTTGATGTAGTAGCAAAAAGACGTGGTTTATCATTAAAAGATATGCTTAACTAAGAGGAATTGAATAATGGCAAATAAAAAAGTAAAAATAACATTAGTAAAGAGTCTAATTGGCTCAACAGAGAAGCAAAGAAGAGTTGCAAAAGCTCTAGGCTTAACAAAAAAAGATCAAACAGTAGAACATGAAAATTCAGCAGTAATTATGGGTATGGTTAATGCTATCCCTCATTTACTAAAAGTAGCTGAGTAGTATGAAAGGTGATTAAAATGACAGATAGAATTAAAATAGAAGATTTAAGACCGGCTGAAGGTTCTACCGGAAAAATAAAAAGAGTAGGTCGCGGAAGATCATCAGGATGGGGAAAAACATCTTGTCGTGGTAACAACGGTGAAGGACAAAGAGCTGGAAGATCATCAAAAAGAGGATTTGAAGGTGGTCAAATGCCAGGCTACAGACAAATGCCAAAATTAAAAGGATTTAAAAACTTTAATGCATTATGTTATGCTGAAATTAATGTAAGTGACTTAGCTAATATACAAGCTGACGAAATTACGCTAGAATCATTAAAAGAAGCAGGAAAAGTATCTTCAAAAGCAGAAGCACTAAGAGTATTGGGTAATGGTGAATTATCTAAAACAGTAACAGTAAGTGCTAGATACTTTACAGAATCAGCAAAAGAAAAAATTGAAAAAGCAGGTGGAAAGGCTCAGTTAGTATAATGCAACAATATACGCCAAATCAGCAAAATTTGCAGGCTATGTTATCAAATCTAAATATTGCAGGTTTGAAAACAAAAATCATATTCACACTTGTAATGATTATGGTTTTTAGATTATGTGCTCAACTTCCACTTTTTGGAATTGATGGACAAAACCTTGCAAATCTAGCGGCAACAAATAATCTTATTGGCTTTTTGGATATGTTCTCTGGTGGTGCAATTGGAAATGTCTCCATAATTGCTCTAGGTATTGGACCATATATTACTGCATCAATTATTATGCAGTTATTAGCAGTTGTGATACCACATTTAGAACAATTACAAAAAGAGGAAGGTGAAGCTGGGAGAAGAAAAATTTCGCAATACACTCGTATTTTTACAGTAGTAATTGCTGCAATTCAAGCTTTAGTATTCGTTGTATATTTGCTCAAAACATCACGTGGGGCAATTATGCCTGATGTAAATGTAGTAGCATTTGCAATCGGTTCTATAGTCATTTTGACTGCAGGATCAGCCTTTACAATGTGGATGGCGGAGTTAATGACGGAAAGAGGTCTTGGTAATGGTGCTTCAATGCTTATTTTCTGCGGTATCATTTCAAAAATTCCTTTTTACGGAGAAAAAACTGTTTCATTGGTACAAGATGATCCATCTCTTCAATTATCATTAGTAGTTTTACTTGCAATATTTATTGCAACAATGGTATTTATTGTAATTATGCAGGAATCAGCAAGAAAAGTTATTATTGTAAATCCGAGAAGACAAGTAGGAAATAAGGTGTATGGTGGTACTAACACATTTATACCGTTTAAGTTAAATCCAGGCGGTGTAATGCCAATAATTTTTGCAATAGCAATATTATTGTTTCCAACAACAGTATTGGAATTATTTGGCAATGCTAATATCAATAATGAAATTTTAAGAAATATTATTCAATGGCTTGCTGATTTTCTTAGACCATCAGAAATAACATATAATATAATTTATTTCTTATTGATATTTGGATTAACTTTTTTCTATGCATCTATAATTCCTAATTTGCAGCCAAAGGAAATTGCTACGAATCTGAAGAAATATGGTTCGTCAATCCCAGGTATTAAGCCTGGTAAGCCAACCGCTGAAGCTTTAGATAAGATTTTAAGCAAAACAACATTTATTGGTGCATTAAGTTTAGCAACTATTGCATTAATACCATCTATTGCTTGTAACATTACAGGAATATCGACACTGCAAGGTATAGGAGCTACATCATTAATAATTATGGTTGGTGTTGCGTTAGATTTTATCAATCAAGTCAGAACCAATTTACTCCCAAAAAATTATGAGAGTTTTTTGAAACAATAGATGAAATCAAATAAAAAATGAACCTGAAAGGGTTCATTTTTTTATTCAAAAAAAATTGATGTGATATAATAGATTAGTTAGAAATATAAGACACGAGGACAGAAATGAAAAAAGAATTTATATTTATCGGTCCACCAGGAAGCGGAAAAGGAACACAAACTAAAATATTATCAAAAGAATATAATCTACCGCATATTGATACAGGATCTCTTTTAAGAGAAGCAGTTGCTTCAGGAAGTGAAGAAGGAAAGCTTGCAAACAGTTTTATGGAAAAAGGTCAACTTGTTCCAATAGAATTAGTATCAAAAATAATAAAAAACAGATTATTAAAAGATGATTGTAAAAACGGATTTATTTTAGACGGATATCCAAGAAGTTTAGAACAAGCATATGCATTAGATGAAATTTTATCAGAAATAGATAAAGATAATAATGTAAAACCACAAGTATTTTATTTTGAAGTAGCACAAGAAAAATTAGTAGAAAGACTAGTTAACAGACGTTCTTGCAGCCAATGTGGAGCAATATACAATCTAAAGACAATGCAGTTAAAAGATGAAACAAAATGTGAAAAATGTGGCGGAACATTAACAAGAAGAGATGATGATACAGAAGAAGTTGCAACAAAAAGATTCGCAACATATTTTGAACAAACAGAACCATTAATTAAATTATATGCAGACAGAGGACTATTAACAAAATTAGATGCAAGCTTAGATATAGATACAATATACAAAAATCTTACAGGAGCAATAAAATAAAATGTCTATACATAGAAAATCAAAATTTGAAGTTAATCTGATGAAGCAAGCAGGAAACATTGTAGCATTAGTACATGCAGCAATGAAAGAAGCAGTTAAAGAAGGAGTAACTACAAAAGAACTAGATGAGATAGCATATAAAATAATAAAAAGCAATAAAGCAGACCCAACTTTTCTTGGATATCATGGATTTCCCGGAACAATATGTGCGTCAATAAATGAACAAGTCGTACATGGAATACCATCTAATGATGTAGTATTAAAAAACGGAGATATAATAAGTATCGATATAGGTGCAACATATAAAGGATTTGTCGGAGATAGTGCTTGGACATATGCAGTAGGCGAAATTTCTGAAGAAAAGAAAATGTTGTTAAAAGCTACAGAGGAATCTCTATTTGCAGGTCTTGAACATATGAAAAGTAATGATAAGCTTGAAAATGTTGCTGGAGCAATTGAAGATGTTGCAAAAAAATATAATTTGGGAATAGTAAGACAATATGGTGGTCATGGTGTTGGAAGAGAAATGCATGAAGATCCATTTGTATTTAATTACAGAACTAACAATAAATTGATTTTACAAAAAGGAATGACAATTGCAATAGAACCAATGCTAAATCTGGGTTGTGATGATGTAATAGTTCTTGATGATGAATGGACAGTAGTAACAAAAGATAAAAAAGCATCAGCTCATTTTGAACATACAGTACATGTAACAGATGATGGACCAGAAATACTAACAAAATTACTATAAGGGAAAAAAACATGATAGAAATGAAAGTTATGGGTATAGCAATCGATACAGCAAGCGGTTCACCTATAATAGTTTTAAATGATAAAGATAACAGAAAGGCATTGCCAATATGGATAGGCAGCGCAGAAGCTAGTGCAATTATAAGAAAAATTGAGAATATAAAAGTACTAAGGCCGATGACGCATGATTTAATAATTGATGTTATAGAGAAAACCGGCTACAGTGTAGATAGAGTTGAAATTAATGATGTAGAAAAAGAAACCTACTTTTCCACTATATACTTGACAAATGAAGATGGGAAAGAAGTTACGATAGATTCTAGACCATCTGATGCTATTGCTGTTGCAATAAGAGTTGATGCACCAATTTTTGTATCCGCAAAAGTTTTAGCAGATGGTAGTGTGTCTTGCGATAGCGAAAAAGATGAAGCTGAGTCACAAGAATTCAGAAATTTTATACAAAGTATAAAGCCATCCGATTTTGAAAAATTGCTTAAGGACGACAAGCAATCTGATCAATAAAGCGTAGATTAAAATTTACTTTAGTATTCTTCACTTTTTTAAAAAGTGGAGAATATTTATTTTTATACAAACGATTTTTTCTGATATCTTCAAACTGTGATAAACCAATAATAGTATCTCTACAAAAAACATCAATAATAAAATTAAGCATATACACCTTTCCAATACTTTTGATGTATAATTTTTAATGATAAAGAAAAAATAATCAAGGAAAGGATAAATCGAAATGGCAAAAATAACAAAAGATATGGGTATAATTGATGTATTACAAGCTCATCCAGAGACAATAGAAGTATTTCAAAAATACGGATTTGGTTGCATAGGATGTGCCGCTGCAAGATTTGAAAATTTAGAAGCAGGTGCAAAAGTTCATGGTATTGATCCTGATAAAATGGTTGAAGATCTTAATGCTGCAATTGTTGAATAGAATATAAAAGCTAAAACATTAACGACAGTTAAATTTATTAATATAGACGTGACAAAATGTTATGTTTTTATTATTATTTTAATACTTATTCGACAAAATACAGTTAAGGAGATATAAAATGGAAGTAATTCTAAAAAAGGATGTACAAAATATTGGTGAAGCAGGCGATATAGTGAATGTTAAAGATGGATATGCTAGAAATTTCTTGCTTCCTCAGAATTTTGCTGAAATTGCGACTAAAGGTGCAAAAGAAAATAGAGAAAAAAATCTAGCTAGAATTAAAGCTAAACAAGAAAAATTACATGCAGAAGCTTTAGAAGTTGCAAAGAAAATTGAAGAACTTGGTACAATTGAATTTTCTGCAAAAGCAGGTGAGTCAGGTAAGTTATTTGGTGCAATTACTACAAAGAGACTTGCTGAAGAAATTAAAGCAAAAACTGGCTTAGATGTTGACAGAAAAACAATTTCTTTAGATGCTCCAATTAATAAATTAGGAACTTTTAACATGACAATAAAATTAACTTCTAAAGTAAAAGTTACACTTGGTGTTAATGTAACAGCTTCTGAAGTATTAAAAGAAGAAATTGAAGTAACTGAAGAAGTTGCTGAATAGTAAAATAAATTCGCAAAAAAAAATATATTTAGTTTTTATAGAAATAGAAAAAGGTAATAATTAATATGAATTTTATACAAAATCGACGTCGTTATATTTATGGAGGCTTTACGATATAATCGTATCGGTTTTGTTGTGACAAATTAGAAAGCCTTCCATATATATGGAAGGCTTTATTATTAGAAGGAGAAATTTATATGAGTTTACGACGAACAAAAAAATATCAAAAGGCAAATACCCCATTTGTCAAATTAAGGAATTTAATTTGGGGCTTGTAAATAGATAGAAAAAGGAAAAGAAATGACAATACAAGCAATAACAACAAAAGTTATATCAACATTAGGAAATAAAGATTCATTGATACCTATAATGGTTAAGGATGGTGTAGATAGCACAAGTTTGACATATAAATCCTTTAAAGAAGGTGGAAAAGTTGAAGGTATCGATAGAGCAATTGATGAGTTTGGAACACAAGCTATCTGGATTGGTGGAATTCCATTTTATAAGAAATTAATTGAGTGGACTGCATATAAATCTGCAAAATTAAATCCGGATGTAGATCCAAGGATTCTTGCAAATAAAGAATATTCTACTTGGGCGTTAGAAAATGCTAAAGGTATAATGTCTAATTCAAAGACACAAACAGTCAAACAAGCATTAGCAGATTGTCTTAAAGATGGTGGTAAAAAAGCAAAAAATTTATATAAAGGTAAAATTATTGCTGCTACTGCATTAACTTTAGCTACTTTCTTTTTATTGACAAAAACGAAACAGAAAAATACAAAAGATACTGTAATTAATGATTTAAAACATGAAATGAAAGATACCTTTACTTCTACACCTAAAGCTGATTCAGATGTATTCTCTAATTTTAATGAGTTTGTATCAAGTGATAAATCAAACTTAAATAAACCGTCATTTAAGGGTTTTGCAAAAAATATTTCAGATGCTATTATGTTTAATCCAGTTCATAATATGAAAATTATTGATGCTGGGATAACAACAGAAAGACTTGCTTGTTCAAGAAATAAAACGGAATTCTTTGAGCATGCAATAAAAGAAGGTAGCTTTTTATTCTTTTTATATAAATTTGGTGGAATGATTGAAGATGGAATAAATAAGTTTTCATCAAAAGTATTAAAAACACCAATAGATTTGCCAATAGATGTATTAATGGATGGACAATTTACGGAAGCATTAAAAAATGGTAAAATTTCGTCTGATGTAGCAAAAGCACCACTAACAAAATCTCTTACAGAAAAACTGAACTTTATAATAGAAAATCCAGATAATTCTCTAGTTCAGGCTGCAAAAAAATCCAAAATAGTTTCTACCGTAAAAGATAAGGCAGGGAATGCTGTTGTTGATACATCAAAATTCATTGATATGAAAGCTTTGAATAGTCTTGCTCAGAATATGACATTAATGGAAGAATCTTATAAAACAGCAAATATTCCAGTTAAAAACTTTTTAAACAAAGCAAAAGGTTTAAAAGTAGCTTCAGTAATGGCAAATATTGGTATATCTTGTGTGATTTTAGGTTACCTTATTCCAAAAGCTGTATATAAATACAGAGAAATAAAAACAGGAACTACAAAATTCCACGTTGCAGAAGATATAAAAAAAGATAATAAAAAAGGCATTCAATAAGAATGCCTTTCACATTTTAAATCGCTTATGATAAAATTATAATTATAAGAGGGATTTATTTTGCGTTATAAAAGTTGTTATTGGATAGAATCCGGTATAAATTTTGATATAGACAGCTACAAGGTATGCTGTTTGTATAGTGCAAAGGGCGGTGGAAATACAATAGTAAAAGATAACTACAAAGGTGAACCTGTTGATTGGGATGATTTTTTTGATTTCAAAAAGAAAATTAAAGATTTGCATAAAAGCGGAAAAATTTACCCAAAATGTGAAGGTTGTATTTCTTTAGAAGAAAGAGATTGGCCTGATGAACATACAAAAATAAGTATGATAAATCTCGATTACTGGACAAAATGTAATTCTAGATGTTCATATTGTCATACAATGAATGATAAAGAGGCATATAATAAATACAAAAATTATAATTTCTTGCCAATATTAAAGGATATGATAAAAAGAGATATATTGCGCCCAAACGGACATGTTAGTTTTGGCGGAGGTGAAGTAACTCTTCTAAAAGAATTCGACAAACTCCTACATATCTTTATGGATTATGGTTTTCCGCTTACAAGAATACATTCCTCTTGTATAAAATACTCAAGAGCTATAGAAAAAGGACTTAAAACAGGTCGTGTTGATTTAATTGTTTCTATAGATGCTGGTTCAAAAAAAATGCATGAAACAGTCAAACAAGTAAAATCATTTGACAAAGTATGGAAAAATTTGAAAAGATATGCATCTCATCAACAGGATCCATTTGCAGTAAAAGTAAAATATATAGTAATACCAGGCCTAAATGACAACAAAGAGGAAATAGAACTTTGGCTAAAAAAAGCAAAGGAAAATGGTATCAATTGTGTTTTACAGGAAATAGAATCAAAATGGTTTTATGCAAGAAGAGATAATGTTCCTGATGAAATAATAGAATTTTTTAATTATACAAAAGAAAAAGCTCAACGCTTAGGATTAAAATATGAATTATATGAGCGAGCTGAACACATGATGAAATTCAAAAAAGAAAAAGAAGGAGCATAATGATGCAAGAATATACAAGCTGTCATTGGCTTCAA
>CALUQL010000019.1 GCA_944322895.1 Candidatus Gastranaerophilales bacterium | reverse complement strand
ATATTATCTATTGCAGTTTCAATACCGCCACCTATTATTACTCCAAGATTTATAGATGTAACAACGCCATATTCATCTTTTTTATATACCCCTTGAGGAATTTCATTAACAAGTTCAGCAACCAATTTCGCTGCATTTAGTCTTGTTGTATCATCAATATCAATACCTGAATGTCCGCCTTTTAGTCCTTCAACAAACAATGTAAGTTTTGTATAATCTGCACCTGCAATTTGAACTTGACCTAATTTATCTGCATCCATTACAAGAACATGCTCTGCTTCAAGTTCTTCCATTTTGAGATTATGTATTCCTGTCATATTTTGTTCTTCATCACGTGTGAATACAATTTCAAGTCCGCCATGTTTTAGTTCTTTATTTTTAGAAAGGTCGATTGCAAGCATAATTGCAGCAGCAACACCCGCTTTATCATCTGCTCCTAATGTCCTTGTTTTATCCGTTTCAATTATATTTTCGTTTAGTCTTATATTTACAGGTGAATCATCTCCTACAACATCCATATGCGAACTTAAAAGCAAAGGCTTTTTTGAAAAATCCGTTGCGGGTATTTTTGCTTTTATATTGCCATATTCATCTTTTTGAGCTTCAATACCATTTTCTGCGAATATGGAAAGAATTTTTTCTATTACTTTTTCTTCTTTTAAAGACGGTGATGGTATTTGGGCTAAAGTACAAAATAAGTCAATAAGTTTATGTTCTTTTCTTATGTTATCCATTTTATTTCTCCTTTTTTACACAATTATAGACTATCTTGTCTAAATAGTATATAATATAGATATGTGAATAAGTGGTAAGGAAATGTTATGGCAAAAGTATTATTATCTATCCCTGATAAGTTTTTAAATCAAATTGATGAGATTGCGGAAAGTGAACAAAGAACACGAAGTGAACTTATTCGTGAAGCATTAAGAACATACATGAAAAGAAATGTTGTTTTTGATGTAAAAAAGAATATTGCTAATGCTGAACTTTTGGAACAACTTCTTGATTAATATTCAAATATTCTTTCATATTATAACGCTTATAGCCAAGTATACACCCTCATAGTTGAAATTTATTTTTTATGTAATAAAATCTTATTAAAAGAACTTTAAAGCGTGATAAATAAACTTGAGGATTTACATGGCTCGAAAAGTAGTAGTATATGTTTTGGCAGTATGTTTTGCTATTATAAACTTTCCCCTGCAGGTTAAAGCAGAGGCAGTTTCTAATCTTACAATAAAACAATTAATAGTTAAACATTCTATGGAAATGGGTTTGGATCCTGCCTTGGCCTTAAGTATAGCCAAAAAAGAATCTGGATTTTGTCATAATAAAAAAAGCAGATATGGGGCAATTGGTGTTTTTCAATTAATGCCAAATACAGCCAAAAGGATGGGGTACAATCCATATCATCTTAATGATAATATAAAAGGTGGTATAGCATATTATAAAAAGATGTACCAAATGTTTGGTTCAATGGAATTGGCACTTGCCGCATATAATGCAGGTCCTGGAAATGTAAAAAAATATAACGGTATTCCTCCATTTAAAGAAACAAGAAACTTCGTTTCATCAATAATGAATAGTTATAATAGTATGAAGGTAAATCCGGATCCTGCAATAGCTCAATATAAAAATGGAATTAAAGAAATAAATAATGAGATGAGCGAGGCAGATTTTAGAGCACAGCATGATGCAGTTCTAAAAGCCTTTTTATCGAATCAGGGAATTTAGAAAGTAAGGGGACATGTTTCAAGAGATAAAGACACATGAAATTACGACCGACGTTGTAATATTTACAATAAAAAATAATAAACTTCAGGTGCTTCTTGTTAAACGTGCAAATGAACCATTTAAAGGAAGATGGGCCATCCCCGGGGGGTTTATTAGGTTATCTGAAAATCTTGATAATGCTGCATTGAGAATTTTAAAAGAAAAAACAAATGTTGATAATATTTATTTAGAACAGTTATATACTTTTGGTGATCCTTTACGTTATCCTAGCTCAAGGGTTATAACTTGTGCATATTTTGCTTTGATAAGAAGTGATGATATAAAATTATCTTTTGACAATACCCAAAGTATTACAGAAGTACAATGGCACGAGGTATATCATTTGCCGACTTTGGCTTTTGACCATAAAGAAATTATTGAATATTCACTAAAAAGAATGAGAGAAAGATTAGAGTTTTGTCCGATAGCTTTCCAATTGCTTCCTGAGAAATTTACGCTTACTGAATTGCAAAAATCATATGAATTAATCCTTGATATGAAACTTGATAAGCGTAATTTCCGAAAAAAAGTTTTAACGGGTTCTGTTCTTAAAGAGTTGAATGAATATACAAAAATAGGTTCTAAAAGACCTGCAAGATTATATTCATTTGATAATATTACATTGAACTCAAAAAGAGGACATTTCTTCTCTTAATATTGTTTCTATTTCCTAATTAATTAGATTTTTGCGTGGAAAAGTTTGTATAATGTTTCGAGAATGAGTGTACAAAATGAGTTTGTAAATCTTTATTTAAATTATGGAAAAAATTAAGATTTTACTTGTGATTTGTGATAGATTTGTAATTGTATAAAAGAGATTAAAAGAAAATACTTTGACGGTTAAGTAGATATTATTGGCAAGGTGTGATTAATCCCTAAAACAGTTTATAATTCAGAGTCAAGGAGATTGTTAGGTATGCCCGAGTACTTGAGCAAAGAAGAAATTCGTAAGTGGAGAAGCTCATTAGAACGCATAACTTTAGAAGAGTATGCTGCAAGATTAGGTAAGGTTATTCAAGAAGAGAAACATGATGATAGTTTAGTTGATAGCGTAATGTTTAGATCTTTGAGTTCTATGTCTGTTGAAAAATATGCGCCTAAAACTGAAAGAATTCAAACAATAGCTATTAAATCTTTTAATAAGGAAAAAGAACTAAAAGAAAGAAATGAAGTAAAACCGGCTACAAAAGCTCAAGTAAAATTTGAAGGTTCGGATAATTTAAAAACAGCAAAGAAAAAAGAACCTTTAAAAAATAAAGAAATAAAGAAAGTTGAGATTGAAGAAACTGTTGAGTATTCATTTAAAAAGGCATTGACAGCTCGCGAACAATTGGTTTTTGATCATTTTCTTGCAAATAAAAATACCATTGTTTATGCAAAAGATTTGGCAAAAATCTTAGAATTGCCCAGAGATTATGTATATAAATACATAAAAAATCTTAGAGGAAAACTAAACGAAGATATTCTTCAAAATGCTGATAATGGCGGTTATTTGTTGAAAGTGTAATGGTTGAGATGAAGAACAAAACGCCTATAAAAGTTGCTTTTCCTCATATGGGGAATGTTTATATTGCTTGGTCTGCTGCTTTAAAAAAACTTGGGGTAGAACCATTTATTCCGCCTCATACAAGTAAAAAAACATTGGAAGTGGCAGCAAAATATAGCCCTGAGTCTATTTGTTTGCCTTATAAAATGGTTTTGGGGAATTTTCTTCAGGCTATTGAAAAAGGTGCTGACTATGTTGCAATGATTTCATCACCAGGTATTTGCCGATTAGGTGAATATGGACAGAGTATAAAAAATGTGCTTAAAGATTTGGGTTATGAAGATAAATACACAGAGTTGCAACTTTATGATGGGTTTAAAGGCATGTATTCTTTTCTTACACAGCTTTCCGGCGTTAAGAATCCTGTTATTTTGGCAAAGGCAATAAATATTGCAGTAAGAAAAGTTTTTGTTTTAGACAGAATTGAAAATTTATTTTCATATTATAGAGCAAGAGAAATTGTTGTTGGTACTGCTGAAAAACATTATAATAGAGCATTATCATTGATTATTGAAGCTAATAATACGAAAGAACTTAAAACTTTTGAAAAAGAAGCAATTGCAGAAATTAAAAAAACTGAAATAGATAAAAATAGAGATGTTTTAACTGTTGATATAACAGGTGAAATTTTCTTGGTACAAGAACCTTTTTCTAATCAAAATATAGAAAAAGAACTTGGTAGAATGGGGGTTCAAACAAGAAGAAGCCTTACTGTTTCAGGTTTCATTAAGGATGCCATAATACCAAAAGCATTTAAGAAGGGTGAAACGCATTTAGAACGTGCCTATAGGATGGCAAGACCGTATTTAATGCGAGATATCGGTGGTGACGCTTTAGAATCTGTTAGTGACGTGGCATATGCTAATGAAAGGGGAGTAGATGGTATAATTCATGTTAGTCCGTTTACTTGTATGCCTGAGATTATGTCGCAAAATATTTTTCCTACTATGAGAGAAAATTGCGAAATACCAATTTTAACATTAATATTAGATGAACAAACAGGTAGAGCCGGTTATATTACAAGACTTGAAGCTTTTGTTGACTTAATGCGACGCAGAAAAATGTATAAGAAAAAACAACAAGAAGCAGCTGTATAAATTTGTTGTTTGTATGATTAGGAGTTTTTTTCAAAAGACAGGTCTTTTTATAACAAGCTTATTAAGAAGTAAAATTGTTTGGCAGTCTGTTCTGGTCGGACTTCTCTGTGGAGTTGTCGTTGTTTCTTTCAGAGTTTGCATAGAAAATCTTTTTAGTTTTATTATTCAAATCTCGGCTGAAAAATATTATATATATCTTTTGCCATTAGTGGCATTATTGGGCGGTTTATTTTCAGGAATTTTGGTTTTTAAACTGGCACCAGAAACAAAAGGAAGTGGGATTCCTTTTGTAAAAATGTGTTTGCAAAGAAGTGGCAAAACAGTCAGAATAAGAACAATTTTTGTTAAATTTATTGCTGGTGTGTCTGCAATAGGAACAGGTATGTCATTAGGCAGAGAAGGTCCTAGTGTTCAGCTTGGAGCAGGGGTTGGTTCTTTTGTCGGTAATTTATTTAAATTGAAGAATTCAAATAAAGATACTCTAATAGCATCAGGGGCAGGTGCTGCTATTGCAGCTACATTTAATGCTCCTATTGCAGGTACTATATTTGTTTTGGAAGAGCTTTTAAATAGATTTTCTTCTTCTATATTATTTCCTTGCTTGGTTGCTACGGTTACAGCTTCTTCTGTATCAAGATATTTATTGGGAAATAAGACTATATTTGCTTGTGAATTTGTTCCTGCTGTGTTTAGCTCTGAGAGTATTATCATATATATCTTACTGGCAATCGTTTCTGGGATTTTGGGTGTGCTATTCTCTAAAACAATCTTCTTTTTTGATAATTTGTTTGAAAAATTAAGTAAAATACCTAATTATATTAAACCTGCAATTGCTTCATTAATAATAGGAATCGTCGGCATTTATTTACCTCAGGTCCTCTCTGGTGGTAATACTGTTGTAGAAATATTATTGAATAATGGCTTTCCAATAGTTCTTGTTCTAATTATTTTTCTTGTTAAATTTATAATGACTCCATTATGTTTTGGCTCAGGTGCTCCGGGTGGCATATTTTTACCAATGCTAATGCTGGGTGCTTTTTTAGGATATATTGTTGGCTATATAGCTTTGAAATTGGGATTTGATATTAATCCTTCAACCATGGCTTTTATAGGTATGGCGGCTTTTTTATCTGCGGTTGCAAGGACTCCGATAACTGCAACTGTTATGGTTTTTGAAATGACAGGAGGTTATGAATCTATATTGCCAATAATGCTTGTTTCTGCCCTTAGTGACATGACAGCTGAAAAACTTGGTCAAAAGCCTATTTATTCTAAATTGTTACTTGAAAGCTATAGAAAATGTTCTAATAATCCGGAACTTTCTTCTAAATTAGTTAAAAATTATATGACTAAAGGTGTTAAATCTTTTACAGTTAACGATGATATTAATACTATTTTAAAAATTATGAATGTTGAAAAACATAATGCGTATCCTGTTGTTGATGAAAAGCAACGACTTCAGGGTATAATTACAAAAGCTGATATTGAAGATGTTTTAACTGATATTAATAATTCTATTATCCCTGTCGGTAGAATAATGAATACAAATCCAACACAAGTATATAAATATGATAATTTATATACTTGTTATTATAGATTGCACAATAACAATACTGAATGGGCAATTGTTATAAATCAAAAAAATAATGTTGAGGGTATTATAACCCGTGCAGATATATTGCGCGAAATATGATTAGTGGCAATGACCGCAAGAATGACCCTCTTCTCCGTGATGTTCATGGTGTGAGCAATTTGCTTCACTCATTTGAACAAGATTTCCTGCTAAATAATCATTTACTGCTTTGTCTGCATCACCTTTTATTCCGGCAAATAATTCAATACCATAGTCGTTTAATGCACCAATTGCGCATCCGCCAATACCACCGCATATTAATACATTGATTTTATTTTCTTCCAATAGATATGCTAATGCACTATGTCCAAGCTCATTAGAAGATACAATCTCAGATTTGATTATTTTGCCATCTTCTACTTCATATACTTTAAATTCTTCAGTATGTCCAAAATGTTGAAATACTTGGCCATTTTCATATGTTACAGCTATTTTCATATCAATCTCCTTTTTCTTCATGATAACAGCTTAATTCATATTTTCAATTATAAATAAGGATATTAAGATTTGTAACAAGACGAAACAAAAGGGCAATTATTCATTTTGTATATACTTTATATATATGTAGATGATACAGAAGAAAATAATAAGACATTAATAAAATTTTATATTCATACTTACCTTACTTACTACCTTTACTAACACACGAGGAAATTGAAAAAGATTTCAGAGGAACCCTAAAAAGTTCCTTTTTTTTTGTTCAATAAAAAAGGATGAATATTTTCATCCTTTTTTAATCTTATGTTTCAGCATCAAATGATTCAAGTTTATTTGTTTCTTCTTCTGTCAATCCAAGTTCTTCTGATAATTCTTCAATTTTTTCTTGAATTAAATTCCTTTGGTTAACGCCATCGGCATTCATTAAACTTGTATATAGGTCATTAAGTTCTTTCGATTCACTTTTTGGTAGGTCACTGTCTTCAATGTATGCTAAAATTAATTTTTCTAATTCGGCATTTTCATATTGTTCTTTCTTTTGGTCAATTGCCGATCTAATTGCGTCTTTCTGGCTTTGAGTTTCTGCTTCTTGCAATTGTTCATATAGCGTAGAAATTTCTCCTGAAATTACAGATGAATTATCAGTATATTTGCTTTCGACTTTTTCTGATTCAAAGTTAATTATGATTTCTTCTTCTTCTTCTTTTTCCTTGTCTTTTTCAGTTAATAATCCTTTTTCTATTAATTTACTGAAGATGGAGTCAAGTTTACTTACATCAAATGCCATATTACTTACCTCTACACTTGTAACATTAAACATGTAATCGACAAATAGAAATCGAAACTTAATATTCATGATATTATTGTTTAACAAAATTTAATAATTAGTTTTCTTCAATGATTTTTTTATGCTTTTCATTCCATTGATATGATATTTGGTAATTTATATTGTTTTGAATTGCTAGTTTCTTCATTAGTACAGCAAGTTGAATGATTTCTTCATTTATAGTACCAAAAGGACTTTTAGGATTATTTGCACTATTGGATTCACAATCAATAACTATATTCTTAACTTTTGCATTTATACATTTTTGTATAAATAGTTTTACGTCATTTTCATTTGCATTCAACGAAAAGAAAATATATTTTACAAAAAGCATATTGGGAAATTGCGCATATTTTTCTATGTTTTCCCATACTCTGTTAAAGTTATTTTGTCGTTTAATTTTTTTATATGTTTCTTCTGTTCCGGCATCAGGACTTATTTGAATACTCATGAATCCGTCTTTTAGTCCTTCAAGTATAGTATTTGAGAATTCAATTCCAGAAGAATTTATTGCTTGTCTTAATTTATTTTTATGCAAAAAATTTGCAATTTCTTCAAACTCAGAGCAAATAGTGGGTTCACCCCCACCCCAATTGAACAGGCAAGAATTATTAATTATTTTGTTTTTTACCATTTGTTTTATTATTGGTAAAAGTTTGTATTTTATATCTTCTGTTTTTCTACCGATTCCACAATATACACAGTTAGAATTACATTTAGTAAAATGATTAATGGTAAAAAATGTTATATTTTTTTCTTGCGGGAAATTGGGAACTATTTGTTTTTCAAAGAATTTGCAACCTTTACAAACAGCATTTTCTTCTTGATTTTGCTGCATAATATTATCTATATTTTTTATGTATTCATTAAATTTAAATTTGCTTATTAATTTTCTATATAATAATGGCGGGGTATATGGTGTTTTTGTACAATGACAACAAGTATGAATAGAAAATGGCCAGAATAAAATATCATTATATATTTTATTGCAGAACATTAGTTCTTTGCCTGCATATTTTTTATTTAATCTATTAATTAAAAATTTTCTGAACATATATAAATATAATTTGTTTTATTTTAAATAAGTTTAACCTTTTGATATTTTTTATGCAAGTTTATATTTTTTGATTTTAGTCTAAATATCATTAATACACTAAATAGTGTATTTAAAATGTTTGCGAAAAAGTACATACTAGTGTATGTAGAATTAGTTGTGTATTAAATGATATTGTGAGGCGGTAAAACTTGTATAATTCTATATACCCGGGATATGTTAATTTCTATCAGGGTGTAAATAAAAGACAAATTACTAGAAAAGGTGAGGAAGAGAAAAATCCTCAATCTTCACAAAGTGCTGAAAATACACAACAGCAAGAAAAAAGACAAGCAAATGGGAATGCTTATTTCCCTAATGGTGAAAAAGTTGCCATAGACTATACAAAAAAACAAATTGGTATAGATCAAGTTTTGGCAGATTTTAGAAATACAACTAATGCAATAGGAGCTCCTGAAGATGTTAAACAGGAGGTTGCTTCTTATTTAAGCCTAATTGAAAGTCAAGCAAGAAAAGATAATCCAAATTCTCAAATTATTCAATCTAATTTAAAAAGCGCTTCACAAATATTAGATGAATATATAACAAATACACTTAAGAAACCGTCTAAAGTTGTTGAAAATTGGGTAGATGCGTTATTTCTTCAAAAAATAGATTATAAATCAGTTGTTCAAACAGTAGAATCTCCAATATCTATAAGTGAACCTATAGTTCCAGAACAAGCGTTTGAAGAAATATCTGAATCTTCAGGAAATGAAATAGTTGAAGAAACATCTCAGATGGAATCTGGAAATGGAATTTATGTTCCATCTGATCCGCAACTAAGAAGAATGTTTATTCAGGCGAAAAAATATGCAGCTATTGAAAGTAATGAAAAAGCTTTATATGCATTCCAGACAACAATGGATTATGCAAAAGAGATTGGAGACGAGCAAACAGCGGCTATGATACATTATGAAGAAGGTAGACTTTATGATGGGTTCAATCAAATTGAAGATGCATTGTATAATTATGATAGAGCGGCAAAGCAGAGTGAAGATACAAATATAAAGGCAAGAGCCCATTTATCGATGGGAAAAATATATGATGATTATGTAAAGTTTGAGCCGGCTGTTGATCATTATTGTGCTGCGGTTTCTTTTGCGGGTGAAGCAGATAATATAAAGCTGCAAACCCAAGCTTTGACTGATTTGGCACAAATTCATACAGGCAGATATGATAAAGAAAATGCATTTATGTTTATGGATTTGGCATCTGTAACAGCAGATGAGACAAGAAATGAAAAAGTTCAAGGTATTACTTATTCTAAAAGTGCAAAAATGTGCGAGAAGTTGGGGGAACGTGCTAAAGCGCTTAGTTTATATGGAAGTTCTGCAGAATCCTTTTCAAGAATAGATGATAATGCAAATCTTGCGAAGAATTATAGAAGTGCGGCTGCAGTTATGTTGCAATATGGAAATTCAGCGAAAGCGAAAAAATTGTTATCAAAAGCATATATAGCAGCGCAAAATACAGATGACAATAAGCTTAAAAATCTTATAACTCAAGAATTTGCTGCATTGCAGAATAATTATATATAAATGTATAATAATAGACAAAAATCTCTTTTTAGATTATAACTTGAATTAAAAAGGGTTTTTTATGAAAATTGTAATATATGGTGCTAATGAGACATCTTGTTTAATTGCGGCAAAGCTATATGAAGATCACGATATAATAGTTATTGATGATGGTGCAGACAGTAATAATGAAATACAAAAATTGGATATTGAATATGTTCAAGGTTCTGGTTCCAATATAGCAACACTTGAGTCTATTGGAATTAAGGATGCAGATATTTTTATTGCTTGCAGCGATAATGATGAGTCGAATATAGTTGCATGTTTAACCGTAACAAATATGACAAAGTTAAAGACGGTTTGCTTTGTGAGTAAGAAAGAAAATGTAGAGTCTTTATCGTTGGTTAGAGGCTCAAAGTATCAACGTGAACTTATGATAGATTATATCATATGGCCGGAAGAACTTATGACGCAAGAAATCTTCAGAATTATTACAGTTCCAAATGCTATAGATGTTGAAAATTTCGCAAATGGAAAAGCAAGGCTTCTTGAATATCGAGTTATAGAGGGTACAAAATTTATAAATAAAAAAATTAAAGATTGCAGCTTCCCTGAAGAAACATTGATTGTTGGTATTACAAGAGATAATACATTGTTTATTCCAAATGGTGATATGGAGTTACTTTTAAATGATAAAGTCATATTTATGGGGTCTTCATATTCTTTAGATATACTTGCTAACAAATTTTTTCAAGATAGAAATGATGTAAAACAAGTAACAATAATAGGTGGCGGTAATGTTGGCTTAATGCTTGCTCAAAATCTTGAGAAAGTAAATATGAAAATTAAGATTATTGAATATGACTATGATAGGTGTGTAGAGTTAACAGAAAATTTGAAAAATACTCTTGTGATAAATGGTGATGGTGCAAATTACGGACTTTTAGAAGAAGAGAGAGTTGGAGAATCAGATGTTGTAGTTAGTGTTACAAATAATGATGAAAAAAATCTATTATGTTCACTTCTTGCTAAACAAATGGGAGTACCTAAAGTTATTACAAGGGTGTCAAAAAATGCAAATGCAAATATATTTGAAAAAGTAGGTATTGATGTTGCAATTTCTCAAGATACAGCTGCTATTGATGATATAGAAAATCATTTAATTAAAACAGAAGTTGAAATTCTCGCAACTGTTGAAAGAGGTCAGGGGAAAGTACTGGAAGTGTCTATACCTTTTGATTTCAAAACAGACATGATTATGAACTTAAAATTACCGTGCAAAGCCGTAATAGCTATTATCCAAAGAAGAAATCGAATTATTATTCCAAGAGGTACGACTCAGATAATGCCTTTTGATAACTTAATTGTATTTACAACTCAACAAAATGCTGATTCTATATTAAATTATTTTAAAAGGTGTATTTAGTATATGAATTATAGATATATATTTAATACTTTAAGCTTGATTTTAAAATATATTTCGGTAGTAATGCTAATCCCTTGTATATGCGCATTTATATATAAGGAAACAAATGCCCATCAGCCTTTTATATATGCTTCTTCATTGGCATATTTATTGAGTCTGTTTTTAAAAGGCAAAGAAAAGAGCGGTGAAGAATTTAATAATATAAATAAAAGTGAAACACTCGCTCTTGTTCTTCTTGCTTGGATTTCTTTTGCCTTATTCTCTTCAATGACATTTCTATATTTTGGATTGAGTCCGATTGATGCATTATTTGAAGGAGTATCAGGAATTACTGCCACTGGTGCGACAGTGCTGAAAGATTTCTCAATATATCCTAAAACAATGTTTTTTTGGAGATCATTTAGCCAATGGCTCGGTGGTATGGGGATTTTGGTATTATTTATTGCCGTTTTACCTCAATTTTCAATAGCTGGTCGTCAGATGTTTGCTGCAGAATTCCCTGGTGCAAGTTCTACAGATACAAAATTAACACCAAGAATAAGACAGACAGCAGTAGCTTTATGGTTAATATATTTTACGCTTACGATTCTTGAAATATTTGCTTTAATATATGTGGGAATGCCTGTTTTTGATGCTATTTGTAATTCTTGTTCAACTCTTTCTGGTGGTGGGTTTTCTCCTGCTCAGAATAGTATAATGGATTATGGAAATATCAAGATATTTTGGGTTATTGCATTTTTTATGTTCTTGTCGGGTATGAATTTTGCTCTTCAGTATAAAGTTTATGTTAAACGTAATCTTCGTTCTTTATTTAAAGATGATGAGTTTAAGCTTTATCTGGGAATAGTGATATTTTTTACCGTATCTATTGCAATTACACTGACTACACATAATATATATGGAGTAAAAAATGCTTTTGAGGCAGCTTTCTTCCAAGTTCTATCAATATTGACAACAACAGGATTCGCTTCTGTAGATTATAATGAATGGAATTTACGGGCTAAATTGTTGTTATTTTTGTTAATGTTTTCAGGTGCATCAATTGGGTCTGCTTCGGGTGGGTTGAAATTACTTAGAATTATTTTTATATTTAAGTATTTAAAAAGGCAAATATCCAAAATATATCATCCAAATGGTGTTTATCCGATAAAAATAAATAGAACAATTATAAATGAAGATGTAGTGAAACAAATGATATCATTTGCAATTTTCTATTATTTTATTTTTGCTGTGGATGCAGTGTTGCTTGTATTTATTGAACAAGATACCACAGTTGGTTTAATAAGTGCAATCGCAACTCTTGGAAATGTTGGTCCTGCATTTGGGGAACTTGGTCCAATGGGAAGTTTTTCAGGATTGACAATTACTTCTAAATTTATTTGTATATTAAATATGATGATAGGTCGTTTAGAATTAATACCTTTCCTAGCTCTAATTCATCCAGATTTTTGGGTTTATAGGAAAAGAAACAACTTGCATAAAAATAAAAACATATGATACAATTTTGATGTTAGTTAGTAGTTTTGAGAGTAGTATGTTTAGAAGAACTTGTACATTAGGCTTATTGTTTTTAGTTGCAGTTTATGCACTGAAGTTAATAATAGTCGGTTTTCAAAATATGGATTTAGGTGAGTTTAAACCGGTAGCAGCAGTGTTTCTGTTAGATATTTCTGCTTCCAATCGAAATTTGTTAGCTCAACAGGAACAAACAATTTTGAAAATATCGAAAAGATTGGACTCTGAAGACCATGCATTAATATATGTTGTTACAGAAGATACCTATAGTGTATATAATGGTAATCCTCACAAGTTGGTGGCAATGAGAGAGTCAATGAAAAAAAGAGGTGCATTCGATGACAAATCATTTGGTACCGCATATGGTTTGGCTCTTAAAAAAGCAATAGGAGATGCATTAAGATATAAACAAGATGGGTATAAGCCTGCAATTATAGTTTTGGGTGATCTGGAAAATGAAGGAGATATAACAAAGCAAATTAATTGGAGCACATTACCAACTAATATACAAAAAACATTAAAGTATATACCAGATCTTACTTTGGCGTTTTTATATGCACATCCGCAAAAGTTGGATGATGTTAGACATACATTATTACCTGTAATAAAAGAAAAAAATCTGATTATTGCATCAGAGGAAAATGTTGATCAGGCTGTGAGAAAAATTTTAGAAGCAGTAGGAAGATAGAGGATTCGCATGAAAGTTACTATAACATCTAAAAACAATGAGAAGGTATTTAACGATTCGAATGTTATAAATATAGGGACGGCACCAAATTGCCATTTTAAGTTGAATCTTGATTTTGATTTGATAATATCACTTCAAAAATTGGATAATGGGAAATGGCAAGTTGTTAATAATTTTAAAAGCAATAAAGTTTTATTCAGAGGACAACCAATCGGTCCTTCTATAGAAATTGGCTCTTTATGTAAGCTTATGATTGCGGATTCGGATGAATATATTAGTATTAAAATTACCGCTGCAGGTACTAATCCTAAGGTTGTTCCTGGTTCATTGGAATTGGCTAATAGGAAAAATGCAGAAAGAATTAAACGCGTTGAAAACAAAAAAACAATTACAATGATCGAAGATGAGGAGCTCAATGAACAGGATATTGAAACTCTTTATGGAAAAGGTATTGGTGCTCAGACTAAAATTAAAATTGATAGAAGAAAAGCAGATATAGAAAGAAGAAGAGCCCTTGTAACGAAAGAAATAGCATATAAAGCAAATTATCTTAGGAGTAAGTTGGCTCAAAATGAATTGATATTGGCATTTCTTAATTTCTTTATAATATTTGTTCCTTTTGCAATGGCTTTTATCTTAAAAGATATTATTCGTTTGGATTCACTCAATGGTCAACTGCAGAATAGAATTTTGTTCCTGGCTGCGATTGCTTTCATTGTTGTATCCTTAATTCTAAAATTAGGACAGTTCTTAACATTACAGCATAAAGGCAAGGCAAAAGTATCACCATCTTCAAAAGCAATCCAAAGTTTATGTTTGCTATCTGGTGGCGGTATATTTGCGGCTGTTATGCTATTTAGTTTGGTTGAGTTATCTCTTCATACATATTCTCTACCACTTCTGATTCCACAAATGCTTATAGGTTGTTCATTCCTATGTATATTCTTATCTGTATTTGCTGCAATAACGCAAAATACTATAGCTGAAACTGGAGAAGAACTTGATGGTTATGAAAGTAGAGAAGATTTTCAAGCTGTAGTAAAAGATTATCAACAATGGATTACTTTATTTGTAAATAATATTTCAAGAAAAAAATTAAAAGATATTAGTAACAAGATATTTAACTTAGAAATCAAAGCTGGTATCGAATATGTTGTTGGTGTTATCACTGCTCCATTCTTGGCATATGGTGTTTCCCAAACATTAGCAGAATGTTTCCCTGAAGCTGCAGGATGGATAAGACTTGCTGAAGGTTTCAAATTTTCACCAATCTTTTTAGCCCTTGCTGTATTTATGATTGTATTTGCTTTCCATTGTTTTGCGACATCATTTGCAACTACAAAAAGAGTTTTGGCTTCAAATGTAATAAAACAAGATGGTTTTAGTGATTACAATGTTCACGGTGTTGTATTGCACGGTGTTGAAAGTAGTAAAAACCTTAAGAAGGAAGCTAAAAAATTCTTTTTAATTGCTTTGGCTGTTGTATTTATTGAAATCACAATGAACGTTTCATACTTTATTGGTGTTATGGGTGGTGACGTAATGGGTATGGTTTTAAGCTTTATTGCCGCTTTATTACCTACAGCAATTCTTATTATGGAAACAACGATGCTTGGTAATACTAAGTTTGAAATAATAATCAGAGAAGAATTATTAGAAAAAGTAGATAAAGATTATTAATAAAAGGAAATGATTATAATGTATAGATGTACAGAGTGTTATACAGAATATGCAGAGTGTCCGGATTTCTGTGATTGTGGAAATGATACATTTGAAGAATTTTTCGAAGAAGAATATTATGAACCAGAAGTTTATGCTCCGAAACCAAAGAAGAAATTAACACCTGAGGAAGCTGAAGAGCTTAGAGTTGAGAAACTTGAAAAGAAAAAATCTTTGATAGTAGCTGGTGTTGCTTTATTTCTTGCTATTCTTATAATATTTGTTTTCCCTCCACACAAGAAAAAAAAGATGGAGAAAGTTAAACAAAAGGTTGCTATGGAACAAGTGAAAATTCCTAGTGTAGATACTTTTTGGGATAGTACTGTTCAATCAACATACAGAAAAACAAAGGATCCATTGGCTAATCTTCCATTATTAAATTTAAGATTCAGATATATTTCTCCGACTTTAAGAGAATATTTGGTTGAAATTGGTGGAGAATTTGATAGAAAGTGGGATAAATCTATTGTACAGGGGCATGGTGAAGCAAAAGTAGAATTTACAATAGATAAAGAAGGAACGGTTGTTTCTAAAAGAATTGTAGGTACTACTCATAATGAGAGTTTAGATAATTCAGTTTTGGTAGCATTGTCTAAAATTATAAGTTTTAATATACCGCCTGATGATTATAAAGGTGAAAGAATATATATTTCGTTTAAAGTTGGTAAAAATGGAGATTCACACGTAATATATCCTAATAAGTAATCAGGTCATTCATTAGATTTAAAAATTCAGGAAAAGAAATATCAACCCATTGAAATTCGTTAATTTTAATGGGTTTTTTACATATTAACCCAGCTACGTATGCACTCATTGCAATTCTATGGTCGTGATAACATTCTATTTCACAGTCACCATATAGTTCTTTTTTACCATTTATAATTAAACCATCCGGAGTTTCTTCAATATCAGCTCCAAGCTTTTTTAATTCAGTTTTTACGGCTGTAATTCTGTCTGCTTCTTTATTTCTTAAATCTTGCGCATCTTTTATTATAGTTGTACCTTGCGCTTGAGTTGCGGCTACTGCAATTACTGGAATTTCATCTATCAATCTTGGAATTATTGCACCTTGTATTGTTGTTCCCTTTAATTCAGAATATTTTACTCTAATATCTGCAATTTCTTCGTTTGATATAATCCTTTTATCTAAAATTTCGATATTTCCATTCATTGATTTTAGAATGTCAAGAATTCCACTTCTTGTTTCATTAATACCTACATTTTTTATTATTATGTCTGAATTTGGAGTTATTAATGCAGCAACAATAAAGAAAGCAGCTGATGATATATCTCCACAAATATTAATATCAACAGGGTTCAATTGAGATTTTGAAACTGTAACTTTATTTCCGTTTGTTTGTATTGTAGCTCCCATATATTCAAACATTAATTCTGTATGATTTCTTGATTTATATGGTTCTGTGAAGGATGTTTCATTTTCTGCATTAAGACCAGCAAGTAAAAGACAGGATTTTACTTGAGCTGAAGCCAATGGAGAATTATAATCAATTCCGTTTAGTTTTGTTCCAATAATTTCTACAGGCAATTTATAGTCATTGTGGATGAATTTGGCTCCCATAAGTTCTAATGGAGCAATAACTCTTTTCATTGGTCTTTTAGAAAGACTTTGATCACCAAATAGCAAGCAATTAAAGTTTTGACTTGCTAATATACCCATCATAAGCCTTGTTGTTGTTCCTGAATTTCCGCAATCAAGAGGGCTTTGAGGTTTATTTATAGCATTTTTTGCATTAATGATTAGTTCTTTTTCGTTAAGATATTCTATACTGCAACCAAGACTTTGAATGATTTTTAACGTAGACATACAGTCAGCACCTTTAGAAAAGTTAGAAACTTTAACTTCCCCTTTTGTAAGTGCTGCAAACATAAATGCTCTATGTGTAATTGACTTATCAGCAGGAATTTCAATACTGCCGTTTAGTCCTTTTGATTTATTGACTAAGATATCCATATATTTATTAGACAATAAATTATATATATTTGCAAATTTAAATTATTCTTCTTTAGATATTCTGGATTTTAAAATCGCAGAACTAATTAGTTTTGCCGCCATAATAGTTCCTGCGATTCCGATAAATGTTCTTGCAAACTGTTTATTTGCAGATTTCGCAGTTTTTACGAAATCAGGATACATATTCTTAGCATTTTCTATTACTTGTTGTGGATTTATTTTGGATGTTCCTAAATTATTAATAGTTTTTTTAGCACATTTAGCTGTTTTCTTTAGGAATGCATCCTCGCCAAATCTTGTATTTTTTATAGCAGCTTTTACTTCGTTAGGAAGGAAGGCTCTCTCAATACCTGCGGCGGCTATTCCGCCTAAGATAGAGCTGGATATAATTTTTTTGCTTGAAAAATAATTATTATTTCCTGCTTCTTGAGTTTTCATAGTCTATATTTCTCCATTTGTCGACGTTATTTTAAAAAGCAAAATTTATTTTTTTTGTTATATTTTGATTATATTGTATAAATTCTTTACTTTTTGGCGGAATTATTAATTTTTATCAATTATAGCAGTAATCTTTAAGTCATGTCTGATTTTTTGTGTAAAATATTAATATAAGATTGAAGGAATAAAAGAAATGTTGGAAAAGAAAGTTAAATCAATTGTTCTTGCTGCCGGAAAAGGTACAAGAATGAAGTCTGAACTTCCAAAAGTCCTTCATGTAATATTTAATAAGCCACTTTTAGGTTATGTTCTCGATGCAGTTAACAATACTGAATATGTTGATGAAAATTTTGTTATTGTTGGTCATGAATCAGAAAAAGTTGAGGCTTTTGTAAAAAATAATTATAAAAATGCAAAATGTATAATGCAATCTCCACAGCTTGGGACAGGTGATGCTGTAAATAAAGCAACACCGTATTTAAAAGATTTTGATGGGTACGTTATTGTTGTTTGCGGAGATACTCCTTTAATTACTGCAGAAACAATCAAAAATTTTGTTGAGTTTCATGATAATAATCATGCTGATTTGACTGTTATGTCTGCAATTTTTGAAAATCCTAAAAATTATGGCAGAATAATTAGAGATAGAAATAATAAATTTGTTGCAATTGTAGAAGAAAAAGATGCAACTCCGGAACAAAAAGCTGTTAAAGAAATTAATGCAGGTATATATTGTATTAATTGGAAAACAGTATCTGATGCTTTTTCTAATCTTCAAAATAATAATGCTCAAGGTGAATATTATTTGACTGATATTGTAAAATGGGCAGTTGGTAAAAATCTATCTGTACAATCTTATATTTTAGATAATAATGAAGAAATCTTTGGTATAAATTCAAAAGTTCAGTTAGCTGAAGCAACAAAAATTTTGAATAAGAAAATATTAATTAATCTAATGCAAGAAGGTGTACAGATTGTTGATCCCGATACAACATATATTTCGCCTGAAACAACAATTGGGGCTGATACTATTATTTTACCTAATGTTTATATAACAGGAAAAAATACAATTGGTAAAAATTGTAAAATTGGTCCATTTTCTCATGTAAGAGATGGTGCAACAATTGGGAATAATGTTAGAATAGGAAATTTTGTAGAAATAAAAAAATCTGTGATAAAAGACAATACAAATGTTTCTCATTTGAGTTATATAGGTGATTCTGAATTGGGTTCAAGAGTCAATATTGGTGCAGGGACAATTACTGCAAATTATAATCCTATAAGTAAAGTTAAATCAAAAACGATAATTAAAGATGGTGCAAATACAGGTTCTAATTCAGTTCTTGTAGCACCGGTTACAATAAATGAAATGGCATCAGTTGCAGCCGGAAGTATAATAACAAAAGATGTTGAAGCATATTCTTTGGCTGTTACTCGTTCTCCATTAAGAATAATTTCAAATTGGGTAAAAATGAAAATTGAACAATTGTCAGGAGGCAATAAATAATGGAATTGGAATTGGCGTTTCCACAAGGAACTAAAACAATTAACCCTACGCACGATATAAAACTCTTTGCCGGACGTTCAAATATGAAATTGGCAGAAGAAATTGCCGAATATTTGGGAACAACTATAGGACCTATGGTTGTTAAAAACTTTGCAGACGGTGAAGTTTACGTTCAGGTTCAAGAAAGTATAAGAGGTGATGACGTATTTATTGTTCAGCCTGTCTGCAATCCTGTAAATGAAAATTTAATGGAGTTATTAATAATAATAGATGCTTTCAAAAGAGCAAGTGCAAAGTCAATTACGGCTGTAATTCCTTATTACGGATATGCAAGACAAGACCGTAAAACTTCAGGCAGAGAAGCAATTACTGCAAAATTGGTTGCAGATTTATTAACAACTGCCGGTGCAGACAGAATATTAGCTATGGATTTACATACAGGTCAAATTCAAGGTTTCTTTAATATTCTTGTCGATCATATTTATGCAACTTCAGTAATTGTTGATTATGTTAAAAGATTGAATATTCCGCAAGATGATTTGGTTGTTGTATCTCCTGATATGGGCGGAGTTTCACGTGCAAGGTATTTCGCTAAACATATGAACTCACCTATGGCAATTATAGATAAGAGAAGAAATCGTCACAATGAAGCAATTGCCGTTAATATTATTGGTGATATTAAAGATAAAACTTGTATTATGTTCGACGATATAATAGATACTGCAGGAACTATATGCGGTGCTGCTCAATTATTAAAAGACAAGGGTGCAAAGGATGTATATGTTTGCGCTACTCACCCTGTATTTTCAGGTCCGGCATTGGAAAGATTAGAAAAAGCACCGATTAAAGAAGTTGTTGTTACAAATACTATTCCGTTGAATCAAAGCTTCTTACCAGAGAAAATTACTCAGTTGAGCGTTGCTCCATTGTTAGGAGAAGCTATTTCAAGAATTCATGATGGTGAATCAGTAAGTTCTTTATTCGGTTTCGAAAAAGAATATGACCAATAAGTTTTAGTCAATAAAATAAAAAAAAATATTGAACGGTAATTATTCTAAATTACCGTTCTTTTTTTGATGAATATTTAATATTGCAACATTTGTTTGAGTTAATGTAAAATAACAAAAGAAGGGTTATTTTATGCAATATAAGAGCTGTCAGTGGGTAAATAGAGGAATAGAGTTTAGGACAGATGAACTGCGTTTATGTTGTTATGGATATTTACAGGGTCGAGAAACAGAATACCAGACAACAATAAAAGAGAATTACCACGGCGAAATTTTTGATTGGAATGAAATCTTTGCAATAAAAGAAAAGTTGAAAGAACAGCATAAAAAAGGGATATATCTTGATGCTTGTAAAGATTGCATATATCTTCATGAAAAAGATTGGGATGAGGAAAATTATATAAATCATTTTACATTTAATCATTGGACTAAATGTAATTGTAATTGTACATATTGCTATACAATGGACGACAAAAAGAAGTTTAATTCATATAAGGAATATCATCTTTATCCAATTGTAAAAGATATGTTTAAAAAGGGAATTATCAAAAAGACGGAAGAGTCCTGCATAATATTTGGAGGTGGTGAACCTACAATATTAAAAGAATTTGATAAATTGATTGATTTATTTTTAGAAAAAGGCTGTAAAAATATACGTATAAATTCTTCAGGAATAAAATTTTCTAAAAGTATAGCAAAAGGTTTAAAACTTGGTGCAATAAGTTTAGTAATTTCAACGGATTCAGGCTGCAAAGAGACGTATGAAAAAATAAAACAGGTAAAAGCGTATAAAAAAGTTTGGGAGAATATCCGAAAATATGCAAAAGCACAAGGTGAAAATAATTTATTAAAAGTCAAATATATTTTATACCCTGGTGTTAATGATAACTATGAAGAGATAAATAAGTGGTTTGATGAAGTCATAAAAAATGGCGTAAAAGCAGTTAGTTTAAGTGTTGAACAAGATTGGTATAATACTCATCAACCTGATTTTACTCCTGAGATATATGAACAAATAGCATATATGGAAAAGCGTTCAAAGGAGCTTGGGCTTGAACTTGAGATATATTGTGAAGCCTTAGCTGTATTAAGAGAAAGTAATTTCCCCAAATCAGATAAAAGCCAATTTTGATTTGTCTTATTTAATTTGTAAGAATTAAATTAATTATTTTATTGATTCAATAATTCTTAAAATATCTAAAATAGCATTTAGTTTCTTTGAATCTATTGTTTCTAAGGTGTTAAGATAATCTTTATTTGCTTTAAAATCTGGAAATATAAAAAGTCTGTATACCGGAATATTTAATGCTTTTGCTATAATAGGTAATTTACCAAATGTAACAGGGTTATGACCGTTTTCCCAATAAGAAACCGTTTGTGGTGAGACACCAACTGCTTCAGCAAGTTCTTCTTGTGAAATGTTGGCAATTGTTCTTAATTCTTTTAATCTTGAACCAAATTGTTTGTTAAAATTATTACCCATATTATTTAGAATATGACATATCCAAGCATATTATAATAAGATAGTTAAGCATAATATGCTTGGATATTTTATATTGTTGTATTAGTCTATTAATATAATTATGGAAAAGTTATGCACAATATTCAAATGCAAATAATAATTATATTTTTTTTATATTTCATTTCTATTTGTAAGTCTTTTGCATCATTATATGAATATGAAATTTGTAATTTGGGTTGGAAACATGTACATCATCGACATAATGAAATAAGTTATCAAAGGACTTGGTGTATTGCTCATAATGGTATTATGGAATATGAAAATAAAGACTATACAAGGGTTGATTGTCTGACTGATAATAATGCTGTTGAGTTTGACTTTGCAAATAAATGGGCAGAAAGCATAGGACAAGCATTACATTATCAAAGAATGACAGGCAAAAAAGGTAAGGTTGTTTTAGTTTTAGAAAATCCTACAAAAGAAATGGTTTATTTTAACAGGGTAAAAAAGATTGCTGATATATATCATTTTGATGTTGAATATATTACCCCGAAAATACTTAATCTTAATACAAATGGTGAATGTTCTCATCAAACTTGTAAGTGTCATAAATATAAGAAAAAGTAAATTTTAAGTTTATTTATCATTTAAATCCGAAAATAAAGGCAAAGAATAAACATCTATTTCATGTTTTTGTTTAATGTTCGCTTTTAAACTATACATTACTCTAAATATAGTCCAAGGTGAAGGTAATTCTACAGGAGTATATCCATTATATAAAGCAATCTCATCGCATAAATCCAATAAAATTCTATGCTTATTATAAAAATATTCTATTTCATTGTCATTATTAAAATCTATATCTAATAAATCCGGACGTAGGTTTTTAATTGTCATTAGAATTGCTTTGATAGAAGGCTTTTTTGAAAATCTTGGAAATTCTACAATCCCTTTAATATTCCTGCCCATATGTACTTCAAACAACATTAATGTATCAAGGTATTTATTCTTATTTTTTTCATAATCTCGAAAATTGTAATGAGCAATTGTGTTTCTTAAATCTAATAATGATTGTCTTGAACTTATTAATGTACCAAACTTTTCAGGGACTTTTAAATAAAAATTATATGTGATTTCTGATATTTGAAATTGTTTGCAACATAAAATAATAAACAATATATCAGATAAGTACATTATGTTAACTAATTTTATAAATTTTTGAGAAGGTAACATTTGTGGATTTTTTAATATTGCAAGAAAAGAATTTCCAGTATTTTTATTATACCGAGATAATCTATCTTGATTATAGAAAAATTTTTGAAAAACACTAATTATATCTTCTTTGTAATAAGATAAAAGAGCAGTTTTTAATCTCTCTTTTAGTTGTATTTCAAGTCGCATTAAACGACAGTATATTTTGAAAACTCAAAATAATATTTCTCAATCATATTCATTATATAGCATTAAAAAAGTGTATGTACAAGACATACACTTGCTTGCTTCTGTACTAAGGGAATCTGTCTGGCAGACCTACGCCCTTTCTCATTAGAGCTAGAGTACATATATATTATAGCATATATCACAACTATTTTCAAGATATGTCATTTAATATAGTTGTTTTACTTTTTAATTATCGTAGGAGGGACTTGAACCCTCAAGGTGTTACCCACATGAACCTGAATCATGCGCGTCTACCAATTTCGCCACTACGACATTCTATTATTATTCTATCACTATAATCTAAAAAGTTATTAGCTTATTTTCAAACTTCATATAAAAAAGGTTCTGAAAAAATTCAGAACCTTTCATAACTATTACATCTATATTTAGTTATAAGCTTTTAATGATTCTGTAAATATAGCTTTTACAACTTCTTTAGTTCCTTCAACAGGGGCTATTGAAATTAATCCGCTTAATGACGGCGTTTCAAAAGTTAAATTTACAAGTTTTTCAACGTCAGCTTCTGAAAATCCTTCATCTGTTAATTTCTTTGTTATACCAACAGAGAATAACCATTCTTCAATTTTCTTAGCTGCATATTCAGCTTCATCAGGAGTACCTTTTAAATCAGGTATTATTGTAGAGAATAATGAAGCTAATGTTTTAGCTTTTGCAGGGTAAATATATTTAATAACTGCAGGTAAAATCATAGCTAAACCTAAACCGTGAGAAAGTTTTGGTTTTATACCGCTTAACGGATGTTCTAAAGCGTGAGTGAAATGTAATAAGCCATTGTCGAAACTTACACCGCCTAATATAGAAGCATATAATAAGAAATATCTTGCTTCTTTATTTTGAGGGTCTTTATTTATAATCGGTAAATATTTTGCAACAAGCTCAATACATTCCTTTGCTGTAGAAATAGAATAAGGAGATGCAACTTTTGTTGTTGCAGCTTCAATTGAGTGGTTTACTGCATCAATAGATACATATATAGTTTGTTCAGGTGACAAATTCATCATTAATGCAGGATCGTCAATTGAATATGAAGGATATATGCAATCATATGCAATAGCCGGTTTATATTCTGTTTCAGGGATTGTAACAACAGCAAATCTGTTTGTTTCTGTTCCTGTTCCATGTGTTAGGTTTATTGCTACTATAGGAACTGCTTTTTCTGGTATAAATTTGAATTCGTAAATATCTCTTGCTGTTACACCTTCATTTGCAAGCATAATAGCAACTGATTTTGCAGCATCAATAGGAGAACCGCCGCCAATACCCATAACTGCTTTTGCACCAAACTCTTTACCTTGTTTTGCAGCAGCATCAACTGCATCAGCTGTTGGGTTTGGAGTTACTTCTGCATAGTTTGTATATGTAATTCCATTGTTTTTTAATGCTTTTTCTATAACTTCCCAAGCACCTGAAGATTTATAAGCATTTCGACCTGAAACTACCAAAATTTTATCAATTCCTTTTGATTTCATGTCTTTTGCAACATCTTCAATTTTATTAATTGCTCCAAAACCAAAGTATACATTTGGCTTTAATCTAAGTTCAACAACTTGGTTGATGTCTACTTCATTTTTCCACATATATAATTCTCCTTTCTTAGACATCCGATTATACAATATTTTTGAAAATTTTAACACCAACTATCGGGTGGAAAATTCTTTATGTTATAATTTTATTGATTTTATATACAGATAAAGCGAGTAAGGAATATGGATAACAGCGGAACAATAGCATTAAAGCAAGAAGTTTTGGTTAGATTAGTAGAAGCATTCTTTTCTGATAATTTTGAAGAAAAAGCAAGATTAATACCTTTTGATATGAGACCTAAAGGTTCGGATGTGCCTTTTAGATGTTGTATATATAAAGAAAGAGCTATCCTAAGAGATAGAGTTATTGCTGATTTGGGATTTTCTATAGAAGATGATAATGAAGAAACTTCACTATCTGAATATGCAAAAGAATCACTACTTCGTGAAAAAATAGATGAAAAAGTTTTAACTGTTATTGGTGCTGCTTGTAAAGGTTGTGTTCCAAACAGAATATACGTTACAAATTTATGTCAGGGCTGTGTTGCTCGTTCTTGTGTTCAGGCATGTAAGTTTGGTGCTATAAGTATTGTTAACGGAAAATCATATATAGACAGTTCAAAGTGTAAAAACTGTAAGATGTGTATGGCAGCTTGTCCATATAATGCTATAGTAAAAATAGCAGTTCCTTGTGAAGACGCATGTCCAGTAGGTGCAATTGAAAAAGATGAGAATGGACTAGCTAAAATCGATCACGAAAAATGTATTTCTTGCGGAAGATGTGTAAAAAGATGTCCGTTTGGTGCAATTAATGAAAGAAGTCAGTTAATTGATATTCTGAAAAATATAAAAGCAGAAAAAGAAGTGGTTGCAATGATTGCTCCATCAATTGTCGGTCAATTCAAAGGAAGTATTTATCAATTAAAAACCGCAATGATTAAAGCAGGTTTTTCAGAAGTATATGAAGTTGCACAAGGTGCTGAAGTTACTACATTGAATGAAGCAAAGGAATTTGAAGAAAGAATGGAACAAGGTGAACATTTTATGACTACATCTTGTTGCGCAGGCTATAATGAACTTAGAAAAAAACATTTAACCGAAATAAATAAATATGCTTCAGATACAAAGACACCTTTGTATTACACAGCTGAAATTGTAAGGAAGAAACATCCGGATGCAAAATTAGTTTTTGTAAGTCCTTGTGTTGCAAAGCGTAAAGAAGTATTTGAAAATGATAATGTTGATTATTTGATGAATTATATGGAACTTAGTGCTTTAATTCTAGGCAGACATATAAATATAGAGGAATGTGAAGAAACTCCATTTGATAAAGAAAGTGCAAAACAGGCAAGAAATTATGGTGTTATTGGTGGTGTAGCTTCTGCTGTTGAATCAGTTCTTGAAGAACACACAAGTGTAAAACCTTGTATAATTAATTGCTTAAATAAAGATACAATTAAACAGCTTAAAAAATATGCAAAGGACGGAAGCTGTGCTGATGGCAATTTGATTGAAGTTATGTGCTGTGAAGGTGGATGTATTGGTGGTAATGCTGTTTTGGCACAACAAAGAACTGCAAAGAAATCACTTCAAACATTGTTAGATAAAAGTAATGATTTGAAATAACAGATTATTAGCCAAAGAAAAATCTTGCAACAATGATAGCCATAATAATACCGACTAAATCTGCGCTTAGTCCTGTTAAGAGCGCGTATCTGTACTTTTTAACGCCTATTGCACCAAAATATACGGTTAGGACATAAAAAGTTGTTTCGCTGCTTCCGAGCATAATAGCCGCAAGTTTTGATGTATATGAATTAATATCATTGTTTGCAATTATATCGGAAAAAACACCAAGGGCAGCACTTCCTGATAATGATCTTACAATAGCAAGCGGAAGTATTTCTATAGGCATATGGATTTTATTAAGAATACCTGAACAAACTATAGCTAAAAAATCAATAGCACCGGATGCTCTTAACATAGATATTGCAACAATAATTGCAACAAGGTACGGAATTATATTAAAGCTGACTTTTACTCCGTCTTTTGCACCTTCAATAAAAGCTTCATAAATAGGAACTTTTTTTATTAATGCTACAGTAAGAATTATTAGAATAATTGCAGGTAGAGCCCAAAGAGATAATATGTCTATGAATTCTTTAATCGGCATTTATAACCTCGCAATCTTTTTGAGGCGGAAATACTCTTTTGAATAATTTTGCAATTATAATAGCTGATATAAAAGCTGTTGATGTTACTATTAATGTTGGAATAATTATTTCTGTAGGATTATTACAGCCATTTGCTGCTAAGATTGCTATAACAGTTGCAGGAATTAGTTGAAAACCGGCTGTGTTCATTGCAAGCAATGTACACATTGAGTTTGAAGCACTTTCTTTATCTTTGTTTAATTCTTGCATGCCTTCAATTGCTTTTATTCCTATTGGAGTTGCTGCATTAGCTAAACCTAAAGCATTCGCCGAAAAGTTCATTGCTACATCTCCAATTATTTGACTATCTTTTGGAATTTCTGGAAAAATTTTTTGAGCTATCGGATTTAAAATTTTGGATAAAAATTCAACAATACCTGATTTTTCAGCAATTTTCATTATGCCGAGCCAAAAAGTCATTATGCCTAGGAGTGTAAGTATGATTTTTACAGCTAATTCAGTGCCTGAGAAAATAGCATTGGCTACGTCATTTAATTTGCCGTTAACAGCTCCGAATATTATTGAAATAACAATTAGAAAATACCAAATATAGTTCATAAAAAACCTTCTTCGCTATTTTATTTTATTTGATATTGAAAAAAAAAGCAAAACATCATAATATATAGATATGTCGATGTGGCACTCTGCCGCAGAAAAACGATTAAATATCGTTTTTCGAGAGGGTTGTGCTAGACACAACCTCCGCCACAAAAGACAATTTGTATATTATATTGAAATAAATTTAGAAAAAATATGTCGATGTGGCGGAATTGGTATACGCGCACGTTTGAGGGGCGTGTGGAGCAATCCTTGCGGGTTCAAGTCCCGCCATCGACATTTTTTATTTGAATGATAATTGGATGCGGGACGCAGAACCCCACAAAGCAAAGCTTAGATCGGAAGAGCACA
>CALUQL010000018.1 GCA_944322895.1 Candidatus Gastranaerophilales bacterium | reverse complement strand
AAGAAATACCTCATCTATATTTTCACCCAAATTACATATTGCAGCAGCTTTTGTTATACTTATCATTTTTGCATTTCGTAAACTGTTATACTAATATTAATATTATCATGAATTCTTTTAAGTTTTATATTAATAAATACTCGTTTATAAAAGATGAAATACCAGATACATCTTTTATACCTATGTTAATGAGAAGAAAACTTGATAATTTCGGTAAAGCAGGGCTATATACATTATATAATGTATATGATAGAGATAAGAACTATAAGCTTCTTTTTGCTTCTTGTTATGGAGATATAGAAAGAGTGATTAAACTTATAAACCAAAGAAAAGAAGAAGGGGAAATTTCACCTACAGGGTTTAGTTTTTCTGTCCATAATGCCACAATAGGTCTTTTTTCTTTATTAAATTCAATAAAGACAACATATAACTCAATTTCAGCAGGTGAAGACACCATTGAAAATGCCTTGTTAGAAGCAATAATAGATAGTAAAACACAACCTGCTATTTTTTGTTATACAGAAAATGATAAAACACTAGAAAGTATAGCTATATCTATTTCTCAAAATCGCAAAAATGAACAATCAATTGAAGTTACAATAAACATTACAAACAATGATGAAATAAACCCTATCTCTTTTAATAATTTAGTAAAATTCTTAAAAGGAGAAACAAAAACATTACCAAGCAAATTATATACACTAATAAGAGGCTGATATGAAAATTATCCGAAGTATTTTGGTACTAATAGAAATGCTTATATTTGCAATTGGTGCGGTAGTTATAGGATTAATAATAATCCCATTAAGCAATTTATTTTATAAAGATTTTGAAAAAAGAAAATTTTGTGCTGATATTGTACATAAATCGTGGAAGATTTTTACTACATTAATACAAAAACTCGGAACAATTAATGTTGAAATCTTTGGCGATTTTAACAATATTAAAGGTAAAGTAATAGTTTCATCACATCCGAGTTTAATTGATATTGTACTTTTAATAGGACTAATTCCAAACAGTTTATGTTTAGCAAAAAAAGAGCTTCTAAAAAATCCGATAATGCATAATATTGTGAAATCATTATATATACTTAATGATGTTAATTATGATGAGTTTCAAGTTGAAACTAAAACAGCTTTGGAACAAGGTTTTAATATTATTATTTTCCCAACAGGAACAAGAACGCTGCCGAATGAGGAAATAAAAATCCACAAAGGTTCAGCACAAATAGCAATCAATACAAAGACAGATATAATTCCCATTACAATTGAATTTGATTATCCTTTTTTAATAAAGAATCATTTTCCGCTTGATGCAGGGACAAAAAAAATCAATTATAAAATAACTAAAAAAGATGAAATAAAAATAAATGACTATAAAACACCTGAAATAACTGATATAAAGTTAAGAAAAATTCTTTCAGAAAAAATAAAAAAAGAAATTTCTTTATAAAACTAATTAAATTATAATTAAAATTTTTATATTCGATTACCTATTAAAAATAAAAATCACACTATTTATTTCATTTTATCTTTTTTACTATTTTATTTGACTTCGAAAGAATATAACTTCTTTCAATTAATTTTTTTATTTTATCATCAGAAACAGTTCCATTAAGAATTACAGATACCCAGTTATTTTTATTCATATGATAAGCAGGGTAAAATCCTTTTGTCTTTAGAAGATCTTGAATATCTTCTTTATCAATTTTAATATTTAAAACCTCGATTTCACCTCTTTTTGTCTTATCAAATTTTGAATAATCAATATTTAAGAATACTACATACCACTTTTCGTTATCTTTATTTCTAAATATTCCACACCCTGGAGATTTATCCCATAAAAATTCAGGATAATTATTATATTTTTTTATTATCCAATCTGTTAATCTGTTTGCCTGTAATGTAGAAAAATAGATTCTTTTAGAGCATTTATCAGCAATTTTCTTTAAAACTTTTTCATAAACATCACAGATTTGACCAACAAACTTCCCTTCAACTCCATCAATTAAATGAAGCCTATATTCTTCATTAGAGATACTATCAATAAGTTTAGTTTCTATAGTTTTTTCATCTTTAATACAAATTATCAGATTAAACTGCCCATCAATAATTGTCTCGGAATAAAAAAATATATTATTAGCTTCCTTAAAACCAAATTTTAAAAGTTTTTCTTTATCAAAAAACCTATTTTTGAAAATTTTTAATGTAAACCGATCCATATAAAATAACCTGTTTATTATTAAAAGTTTAAATACATAAATTATACTATTTATGCAGGAAAATAAAAGCTTATACAAAAAGTCATTTAACTGCAAAAAACAATAAAAAAGACACCTAAACAGTGTCTTGATTAAATGGTGGGCCATCCTGGACTCGAACCAGGGACCTTACGCTTATCAGGCGTACGCTCTAACCACCTGAGCTAATAGCCCTTAGCCTCTCTCTGTCTTATATATTTACACAAACATTTTTAAAAATCAAGCACTATTCTTCATTTAATGGTCTAAGTAATATTATTGAATTTAAATTTAATTGCAAGAATTCGTGAGTTTCTGCTTTTCTATTAGGAAATTCTCTGTGAATTACTTCGCAATTTTTTATTGCTACAAACCTTTTTGCACCGTTTAATATATCAGAAAGAACTCTATTTTTTCTTCCTGTCTTAGGCATAAACACATTACCTTTTATTTGATAATCCTTAGTTATAACTAGAACTCGCTCTGACCAAATCCCTGTTATGAAACTATTATTTTCTTCTAAATTATTGTTATCTTCGTACATTTATGAGATGCCCTTTCTTATACCGAATATGACTGGAATAGAGGTAAATATAATGATAAAGCTAAGAAACATACAATTACCCCAATAAATATCAACAGAATAGGTTCTATCAATTTACCTAATGTATCAATAATTAAATCTAACTGTTGGTCAATATGCTGAACACTCTGAGTCATTAGTTCACCTAATCTACCAGACTGTTCACCTGTTGAAACCATAAACAATATCATTTTAGGAAATATATTAGCAGCTTTTAAAGATTCAGACAAATGAGCGCCTGCTTGCATTTTTTTTATCGAAACTTTAATTGCATCTTGCATAACTGAATTAGACAAAGTTGTTCTTGATAAATACAAACATTCAATAATCGGTATACCAGCATCATATGCAATTTGCAATACTGTTAAAAAGTTTGAAAAAGAAGCGGCTTTCATTAAATCAGAAATTAAAGGAATCTTTAATACTAATTCATCAATCTTCCTTTTTGATGGTTCCCAACGTAATAAATACATCATAGATCCAACTATTGCTGCTATACTTAAAGGAATTACAGCCCATTTATCTTTTAAAAATTCACCAGTATTTATACAAAACTGTGTAATTGCAGGTAACTGCTTTCCTTGCTGATCAAACATATCTTTAAATGCAGGGAAAACAAACATCAACATTACTAAAACAACTGCAATTGCTAGTAATATTACAAAAATAGGATATGTTAATGCTGATATTACTTTTCCTTTAATATCACCTTGTTTTTTTAATAACTCAATTAAACGTTCAAAAGTTTTATCTATTTCACCAGAATCTTCTCCGGCCTTTGCCAAACCTATATACACCTGACCAAATAGATTTGGATATTTTGAAATAGTATCAGATAATGTATATCCAGCAATAATTTGTTTTTTTATTTCTTGTGCAAGCATCCTAACCTGTCTTGAAGCAGCATCTTTTTCAATAAAAATTAAACTTTCTATAATTGGCAAACCAGCTTTATTCAAAGTCAAGAATGTCTGAGTAAAATCTATTTTCTCTTTTAATGACAATGATTGCAAAGCACCAGTTCTTGCTGTCTGACTCCCAGAAGTAAACTCACGAAAAGTAATGAGTTTATATCCCATGTTTTTAACACGAACTCTTACTTCGACTTCGGATTTTGCATCTATTCTGCCTTTTACTTTTTCACCATTCCATTTTTCTGCTTCATATTCGTATCTAGTCATATGAGTTCATCCTCTAGTCTTTAACAGGTCCAAGTACACGAACAAACTCTGATATAGTCGTTCTTCCTTCTATAATATGTTTTAAACAAGCTCTATGCAAAGTATTCATACCTGCACCAACAGCAGCTTCTTCAATTTGAACATCATGTGCTCCTTGCGCAATTAAACGTTTAATTTCTTTTGTAATAGGCATTATTTCATAAACACCAATACGTCCTGAATAACCTTCAAAATTACATTTATCACAACCACAAGGCTTATAAATAGGAGTTTTCATAAACTCTTGGATTTCTTTTTCATCATCAGCAATTACCAATTCAGCTTCTTCTCGAGATGGATAATACTGTGTTCTACAATGAGGACACAAGTTTCTTACTAAACGTTGAGCTATAATACCAACTAAAGTAGAAGAAACTAGATAATCCTTTGCACCCATATCTATTAATCTGGTTATAGTTGAAGCAGCTGAGTTCGTGTGTAATGTTGACAAAACCAAGTGACCTGTTAACGCTGCTGAAATAGCAGTTTCTAATGTTTCAATATCACGAATTTCACCAACCAATATAACATCTGGGTCTTGTCTTAATATAGCACGCATACAAGAAGCAAAAGTTATACCAGCCTTAGTATTAATTTGAGATTGATTTATACCATCAATCCTAATTTCTATAGGGTCCTCGATTGTAGTTATATTTATTTTTTCATCATTTATTGCTTTTAATAATGTATATAAAGTTGTAGTTTTACCTGAACCAGTTGGACCTGTTGTTAAAATAATACCATTTGGAACACTTTCCATTTTCTTAATCAATTCGGTATCTTCTTTTGAAGCACCTACAATAACCATCTCATCTTTTGAAGACGCCATGGAAACAGCTGGAGCCAAAATTCTTATAACCATTTTCTCTTGATCAGCAACAGGAAGTGTATTTATACGAAAGTCATAATCTCTCTCTTTGTATGTAATAGAAAATGAGCCATCTTGAGGACGTCTGTGCTCAGCAATATTCATTTTTGAAATTACCTTCAAACGTGTTAATATTGCAGATTCTGTCTTGGGAGGTAGTCTTAATACTTCTCTCAATATACCATCTTTTCTATATCGTACTACATAACCTTCCAAACGAGGTTCAATATGAATATCACTTGCTTTCATATCAATACCGTCTGAAATAATTTTGTTTACAAATTTTACTACAATATTTGAATCATCTTTCAACTCTTTTTGAGCCTGTTCAAATAAAGTTTCTTCTCTATCAAAAGCTAATGCTTGTTTTTCTATTTTCTTTATAATTTTACTTGTTGCTTTTTTATTTTCATTAAACAAGTTCTGTGTACACATTGAAAATTCATAATGTGTAATAATTAATATACTTGGTTTTAAACCAGTTAAGAAAATAATATCATTGATTACCTTCTTATCATTTGGATTAACCATACCAACAACAAGTACTTTATCATCATAACTAATTGGAAGCACTTTATTCATTTTTATAAAGTCTTCTGGTAACATAGACAAAACAGAATCAGGAATTTTTAACTGTTCTGCCGTTACTGCCTCATAACCTTGTTGCGCTGTCAAAGCTTTTTTTAATTCTTCTAACGTAATTACACCTTGCTGCACAAGAATTGTACCTAATGGTATATGCGTCCTTTTTGCTTCAACCAAAGCATTAAAAATTTGTTCATTAGTTACAAGTCCCATCTGAATGAGAACTTCTCCAATTTTCTTAGAAAAATATTTTTCATCAGAATGCTGCTCTGAACCAACAACAACTGATTCATCTTCTATTCCGTCATCATTATCATAATGTAATTGTATTTCATTGGAAGAAGAGTCAACACTCTCTGTAGATTCAGCTTGTTCAACATGTATATTACTAATTATAAAATTCAGTAAAACTAGAAAATCTGAATCACTAATATTTTTTATATTGAGTTTATCAGTTGCTAAGACCTTATTTACTACAGAAACTATATCACTATGTTGTGTAGAAGTCTTTGCAAGAACATAAACTACACCTTTTGCAATACAAATAGGTATATATGCTTTTAATTGCATATCTTTAATGTCAAATTTTGATACTAAAGAAAAATCAATTACTGGTTTTATCTTTTCTAAAATTGAGCTTGTCATTATATATTATCCTAAAGTTCAGCCACATCCTCTGTATCTTTGATTATTCGAGGAGTTATCATAAATAACAACTCTTCTTTTTTCATTTCTTTCTTCTGATTTCTAAAGAAGAAGCCAATAACAGGAATATCACCAAGAATTGGAATCTTGCTTACTTCATTCTGCTCTGATTCTTGAATCATACCACCCAATAACAATGTTTCCTCATCTTTGATTCTAATACCTTTTAAATCAAGATTGTGTCTTTGTAACAAAGTTGCCGCTGTATAAGGAACTCCTCCATACGAATCTACAACAGGCATATATTCAGAAGAATAATCAGGTTTAATATCCAATGAAACATATCCATCAGGACTTATGAATGGAAGCACTTCTATCTTAATACCGTTATCTTCACCTATTTCAAATGTTTTTTGAACTGAAGCATTACCTGTATCACCAGCAACAAAACTATTCAAAATCTGAACTGTAGTTGATTCTATATAGTCCTGAGTCAAATCAATAACTGATTTTTTTCCATTAGTAATAACAATTTTAGGATTTGCAAGCATTCTAGCCTTCTTGTTTGATATCAAATATGATATTTTTTGAGTTAAAGAATGTACATCAGCGCCTGTACTTGGACCATGCCAAGCATACGCATTTGTTCCAAAACCATTATTATCAAAAGACATTGTCAAATGCTTACCCTTATACATCCAAGTATTTTGAAAATCTTTTGTACCTTCTTCATTCAATGCAATTATTGAAATTTCCAAATATGCTTGAGGTTGTTTTCTATCATTTTCAAGAATAAAATCATTAACCATTTGAATTTGTTGTTCACTGCCACCCATCATAGTAAGAGTACCAAGTTCGGGTTGAACATATAATGTCATTGTCGGCTTCGCTTGGTAAGAAGATATATTACCAGTCGAAACACCACTTGTTAATACACAAGCAACCGTACCACCTCCAATTGCCCCTTCTGGAGCAGGATTGGCAGCCGATTGTGTCTTTAATGTTGCATTTAATTTAGCGTTATACGCTCCACCAGAATTAGCCAGATTCCCTTCAAATGGCAATTGAAAAAGCGTTTGGCATATCATCTTTGCCATTTCAAAAGGTGTTGTATGGTTCACTCTATATGTTGTCATAACAGGTTTTTTATCAAACCTATCTACTATTTTCTTTGCCATTTGATAGTCATTTTCAGTACCAAAAATCAACAATTCATTTTTGTCTGCATTAGTTGAAACAATCGGACCATATGAAAGTCCAGGTGTATTCATCCCAAATATGTTAGTATTCAAAAAATGTGCCAAATAAGCTGCATCAGTATATTTAACAGGTAATATATTAATACTGTCTTTTGTCAAATTTAAAGTTTCAGCTTTTGCTGTTGATACAACAAGCATAGTTTTATCTTTTATAACATATGTTAAATCAGTCATTTTCATGACCATTTTAAATGCATCTTCCAGCTTCACATCAACCAAATCTAAAGTTACAGTTCCTGTTGCGGATTGATGAAATACAATGTTTAATCCGGCTTTATCCGCAAACATTCTTAAAACCTGTTGTACATCTGTATTTCTTAAACTTAAATTTATTAACTGACCATTATCATTAAAATGTACATTTCCGGCCAGATTTATTTTGTTAGGAGCATTATACTCCGTTCTAACTGCAGGTTGCCCCATATCATACACAAGAGGAGCAGCTACTGCAACATTATAAGCAAGCACTGACACACACCCTGTAACAATCAATAGCTTTGATATGTTTTTTAACTTTCTTTCCATAATATATGTTTCTACTCCTCTAATTTTTCTTGATTTTTATATCTACCTGCAAACTTTTTCTCAAGATTAGCAACAGCAGGCTGCTTTTCCAAACTACCACGGGTAAATAATTCACCTACAGCAGCTATATAACTATTGTTTTTATAACTAATTTGAACTTTATCTCTTGTTATACTTTCTATTTTATATCCAGAAATTATATCTCCTGCCTTAACAAACTGATCCAGTCCATTTAAATTAATAATTGCGGATGGACTTTCATTATCATATAAAATACCGGATATTTGAGTTTGTAACAATTTTGTAAGATTTTCATCAGGAACCGACGTAACTGGTGGTTCAATTATTTCAAATTGAGTATTATTTATGGTTTCATAAGCCTGATCAGCAGTCTTATCTACAACAGGAGGCTTAAACGGATTTAACCTTGCAGCCTTATTGTATACAACCATTATAGAGTTATTATCCGCATTTGACGTCGAAATCGAACTATCTTGATTCTCAAAAAGATCTGTTTCTGAAATATCATTATTTTGAGGTGTCTCAGTAACAGTTGCAACTTGAGTGTTTTCACCTTCTCCAGTTAATACATTGGTTTCTCCATTTTCATTGAAATTAACACTCATCATATCAGGATTCACACCACCTGCATCGGCAAAGAAAGAATTAGCTAAATCATCAGAAGGCTGATTACTAGATACTGTATCGACAGTTTTCTCTATACTTTTATTGTCCTGTATTTTTTCATTTATTTGAGCCCCACCCATAAACTTTGGAACAGCTACAAATGCACCTGCTCCTAATAATAATAAAAAGACAATTATAATAGGAATAGGATTATTTTTTCTTTGAACAGGCTCTTCATCATCTTCATATTCTTCATACTCCTGATTATCTCCCTGTTCTGAATAGTACTCCCCCATCTCTGAAGTATCTTCATCGTTGTACGAAAGTTGAGTTTCCTCACCTTCAGAATATTCTATATCTTCCCACTGATTTTCTTTATCTACCATATCTCTCACTCTTTATTCCGGATAAGTTTCTTTTTATATTCTACACGTATTAATTAAAATGGGCAAATTGAAAAATCAAATTACTTAAAATTTTTTGCAAATATATGCATAGTAACAGTTTATGACTTTTTAAAAATATTTTCGTCAATCATTTGCATGAATTTTTGTAAACAAAAAGGCGGCACCCAGATTCGAACTGGGGGATAAAAGCTTTGCAGGCTTCTGCCTTACCACTTGGCCATGCCGCCAAAAATAAAATAGCGGAAGACGGGACTCGGACCCGCGACATTCTGCTTGGAAGGCAGACGCTCTACCAACTGAGCTACTTCCGCATCTAGAAGTTTTCGCTTAAGTTATATACTACATGAAAAGTTTTTATTTCGCAACAATTATTTTAATATATTTTTTACACATTTCTATATCACAGATTTTAATGCCAAGTAAAAAAGTATTAAAGCACCTAATATTCCAACATGCTTTTCTGAAATATTTTTTAAAATACCCGCAATCAAAAAACCAAAAAATGACATTGTATATGTTATTATACCTATGATGACAGCTGGCTTCCATATTTCTATATCTAAAAGTTTAATGGAAGCTCCTGCGCCAAAAGCATCTATACTTGTTGCTAAAGCAAGACACAATATACAAGTTAGAGAAATACAAGAAATTGTATTATTTTCCGTTTTTGTAATAGCATCCTTCAAAAATTTACAACCTAAAATAAAAAAGATTGTAAAAACTATCCATTTCGAATATCTTTCCAAATAATAATAAACAAGATTTGTAAAATACCACCCCAATACAGGCATTAACATTTGGAAAAAACCAAATGAAAAAGCGAGAGAAAACGCACTTTTACAGCGTTTTTCTTTTATAACAGCCCCATAGGAAAAACTCACAATTAAAGCATCTAATGCTAAAGCTACTGATAAAATAATTATTTCATAAATACTCATAATATATGTATAACATAAAAAAAACCGCTTTTGTTAAAGCGGTAAATAAGTGTTCTCTTTCCCTGTAAAATTTTTATACTGAAGCACTTTCAGCAGCAGCTGCAGCTTCTTGTTCTGCCTTTAATTTTGCTTGTGCTTTCCTTGATAATTTTTCTGTTTCTTTCTTTACGTAATTCAACTTACCTTCTTCAGTACAATTGTCTATCAGATATTTCACTGTTTGAGTAGGTTGAGCTCCTTTTTTAATCCAATCTAATGCAGATGCTTTATCTAACTGCATTTCTTTTGTTTTAGGATTATAAAAACCCAACTGTTGTATAGGTGCTGCTTCTCTCTTTGTTGTTGAATTTAAAACAACGATTCTATAAACAGGGTTCTTTTTATATCCTAATCTTTTTAATCTAATTTTAACCATTTGGTTTTACTCTCCATTTTAACTTACTGCCAATTACTTTTCTCTGAAGCTTATAAAACTTTTACAACAAGCTTCTTGCAGCCGTCGAATTTACAATTTAAAAGAGGATAATCGTAAACTCATAACTATGAAAACATAAGCAAAACAAATAATCAAGTGATTTTTTTATATTTTTGTAACTTTACTTAAAGAAACAAAAATGTAAATGTGATATAATCTTTATATTAGATTGGAATGTTTTTTATTATGAACAGATTGTATTTACATAGAGAAGATATAAAAATGCTTGTTTGTGACTTTGACGGAATATTTACAGATGGCAAGCTTACAATTTATTCAGATGGAAAAACTTCTAAAACGATTGATTATAAAGACATCATGGCAATTGCAAACTTAATAAAAAGAAACATAAAGTTTGCAATTATTTCAGGGGAAAACTCTGTTGCAATAGATATTCTGCAAAAAAAATTTCCTTCTATCGAAACATTTCAAAATGAAAGGAATAAAATAAAAATATTGAAAGACCTACTAAAAAAACACAATCTACTCCCTGAAAACATTCTCTATATGGGAGACGATATTAACGATATAGATTGCTTAAATTATATTTCTTTTCCTGTTACTGTTGCAAATGCACACTCAAAGATTAAAAATATAAAAAACATTTTCATTACAACCAACAATGGCGGTCAAGGAGCAGTTAGAGAGGTTGTTGATTTCATACTATGAAAAAATTTTTTCAGCAAATATATAAAAAAATATTAAAATTCGATGAATATACAAACCAGTATCTAAAAATAAGTAATAATGTTGAAATACCATCTTTAGCTTATACAAACTGGGGAATGCACTTAGCAAATTTAAAAGACTATAATAGTGCCATTGAAAAACTGGAAACAGCAATATTAATGTCAAATCAAAATCCCAAACCCTGCATAAGTTTAGGAATAATATATGCAAAGTTAAAAGAATATGACAAAGCTGAAAATATCTTAAAAGAAGCAATTAGAAGAGATACCCAAAATGCTTATTCTTATTCGGTTCTTAGTAGTATATATATATCAAAAGACAGATTCGAAGAGGCTGAAGACGCCATAAAAAAAGCAATAAAACTAGCACCTTCTGATGCAGAGATATATTTGAATTATGGTATTTTATGTGCAAAGTTACAGAAAAAAAATAAAGCTATTGAATTTTTAAAAAAATCAAAACAACTTAATCCTCATAATTTGCACACATATTTTGTTCTTGGTGTAATGCTTTTTGAAACAGATAAGATAAATGAAGCCTTTACAGAATTTAAAAAACTTGAAGAATTAAATTCAAAATATAAAAATCTAAATTATTATATAGCACTATGTTACAAAAAAGAAAAAAACTATTTAGCAGTACTTGAGTATGCTCAAAGAGCATTAAATGAAGATTTTTCTAATCCTTCAATATATATCCTTTTAGCGCAAAATTATATAAATCTTAATAAAAAAGATGAAGCTCTTTTAGTATATAAACAAGGAGAAGACAAGGGTATTGATGATTTTGAATTTTACTTATCTTGGGGTATTTCATTGCTCAGAATGAATAATATAGATAGTGCAAAAGAAAAAATATATAAAGCACTTGAAAAGAAACAAAATAATTCAACAGCTTTATACAGGTTAGGTTGTTGTTATTATAAAGAAAAGAATCTGGACAAAGCAGAAGAAATGTTTAAGAAATCAATCGAAGCTGATTTTTCAAACTCATATGCAATTGCAGATTTAGGAATAATATATTATGAAAAAAAAGAATATCAAAATGCAATACAAACATTTTTCCGCGCAATAGATATATCAAGCGATAAAGCTTACTTATATTTCTATATAGCAAATTGTTATTACAAACTAGGACGTATAAAGAAAAGTATTAATTATTATGAAAAAACAGTAGAATATTACCCCCTACATTTAGAAGCTTTAATCAATTGCAGTTTATGTTTTCTAGATTTAAACAATAATAAAGAAGCACTAAGAAAAATACGAAATGCCTATCAAATAAATAGGAAATCGGAAAAAGTTATTCTTATATACGCATTAGTTGATTTAAGATTAGGTATTTATAGTGATGCTATTGAGAAAGCAGACATATTATTAAATAAAAATCAAAATTGCAAAGAAGCAAAACTAATCAAAGCACATACATTAATAAATTTAAATAAACCACAAGAAGCCCTTAATATCATCTTTTCATTGGACGAAGAAGATAAAAATTCTGATTTATGTATTTATTTATCTCATTTGGCATATAAAATACTTGTAGAAGAGACACCATCGAACTATAATAAGAACATGCTTAATTTCTATTCAGATAAAATGAATAATCTTAGTATAGATTTTAATACAAATGAAGTTCAAGCATATATTGGAAAAGCACTGAACATTAATAAAGGATAATAAAGTGGGAATAATTGTTCAAAAATTTGGAGGTACATCTGTTGCAGACCCTCAAAAAATTCATAATGTTGCTAAAGCTGTTATTAGAGAGAAAGAAAACGGAAATGATGTAGTAGTTGTTGTTTCCGCTATGGGACATACAACCGACCATTTAATCAAACTTGCAAAAGAAGTAACAAATACTCCTGATTCAAGAGAAATGGATATGCTTCTTTCAACAGGTGAACAAGTTTCTATAGCTTTACTTGCTATGGCAATCCAATCTCAAGGATATAAGGCTATCAGTATGAATGGACAACAAGTTGGTATTGTTACAGAATGTATTCACTCAAAAGCTAGGATTGTTGATATAAAAACAGAAAAATTACAGAAAAAGTTATCTGAAGGCAATATAATTGTTGTTGCAGGATTTCAAGGAGTTACACCTGATGGAGAAATCACAACGTTGGGACGCGGTGGTTCCGATACTTCAGCTGTGGCTATTGCTGCTGCATTAAAAGCGGACAGATGTGACATATACACTGATGTTGAAGGAGTATATGCTACAGACCCGAGAATTGTTCCCAATATACAAAAAACAGATATTATTTCTTATGAAGAAATGCTGGAACTGGCAAGAGTTGGTGCTAATGTTCTGCACCCTCGTTCTGTTGAAACGGCTAAACAATTCAATGTGCCGTTAAGAGTTCGCAGTTCTTTCAAATTAGATAACCTTGGTACTTTAATTATAGGAGTAGAAAATATGGAAATATATAAACCGGTCGCAGGTGTTGCAGCTGATTCTTCTCAGGTTAGAATTTTATTATCAAATCTTCCTGATATTCCTGGTACTGCGGCGAAGCTTTTTGGCGCTCTTGCAAAGAATAATATAAGTGTTGATATGATTATCCAATCTTTAGCAAACAACGGAACTAATTCTATTGCCTTCACAGTTGATGAAGATGATTTAGATGAGGTAATTGCTACTTTAAAAACTGAAAAAGATACTGTTCAAGCAGCTGAAATTCTTATTGACAAAGATATTGCAAAAGTTTCTATTGTTGGAGCTGGCATGGTAGACAGACCTGGTATTGCAGCTGATATGTTCAGGACTTTAGCGGAAAAAGATATCAACATAAAAATGATTTCTACAAGTGAAATAAAAATAAGTTGTTTAGTTGATAAAAAGAATGCAAACGAAGCAATAAAAGCGCTTTGTAAAGAATTTGGCCTAGAATCTAAAGAAATTGCTGTTGTCAAAGGTGATTTACCAAACGTATAATACATGTCGATATATTTACACAAAAAAAGAGTTCAATAATGAACTCTTTTTTATATATATTCATGTTGAAAATTTTCTATAGCATCAATTCTATGATGAGCAGATTTGGCTGACTGTTCTACGGCTACTATTCTTTCTATCAAAGAATTATGTTTATCTTGTTTATCTTCCAATCTGTTAATATGTTCTTCTATATATTTTATACTTTTCGTATAACTTCCTATTGCTATACAAGCAGAAACTACATTTATAAAAAGAAGCAATATAAATTCATTTATCATTTCCATTTACCTTTTAGTTTTTGATAGTTATCTACACTATGAAACATTATCCAACGAACAAATGCACAAGTATCACTAACAAATAAACATCTTTCAAAAACTTTATCAGCAAAATATCTATCATTATCAATATAGTTATGATTTTCACATAATACATCATGTAACAAGGATGCAACTTTAAATCTAATATCTTCTTTCGATCCAATTAGCCGCCAAAATAATTTATGTATTGTTGCTCCATCATAATCATATCCTGCTTTAATTATAAATTTATAATTTTTTACTTTTAAATAATCAACTAAAACAACCTCTACTTCATTTTCACAAAACAAAGGTCTTTTTTTAGCTTTTTTTATTTCCTCTTTTGTCATTACTTTTTTGTTTATTATCTTATTTTCAATTTTTGGTATGTCTGAAAATAATATAAGCAAAATATCATCTTTATACCATTCTATATATTCTTTCTTTTCGTGTTTAACTTTATTCAGTTTTTCAACAAAATCACAAAACACTATTTCTCCCATCTAAAATCTTTAAAAGATTAATTAATATTTTATTTTTCATCTTGTTTCATACAATCACAATAAAATTTGTATGTGTTTCTGTTTATGTTGATGTTGAAAGCACTATGATCATTTGTAATTTTTTGCTTTTTAATTTTACCCTCTGGTGTTACTTGTGAATCAAGATTAATAGTTGCAAACCCCTTTGAACTTTTTATCTCTTGTGTTACCTCTTGTTCTTCTGCCAAGACAGGAACTGAAAATAAACTTAAAATGATAACCAATATTAGTTTTTTCATATTTTTTACTCCTCTATTTGTAATTGTGTCATTGGTACAAAGTCATTTGATAATTGCAAAAAACATTCTTGTACAAATTCTGCTGTTACATTTTTAACTGATTGCAAGCTTTCGAGATATTCTGTTGTTAGTTCTTTTGTAAAATCAGGCAAGCTATACGTAATTATAGGAACTGTCTGCCCTGATTGAACTCCCATAGATATAACTGGCAATAAGTCAGACAAGAAGTCTTTTGTTTCCCCTGTTGCCATTGATACCTTACGACGGATGTAACCTAAAGAGGTTAAGAAAAACTCTTTGTTAAATTGAGTTTCTTTTAGTTTTATTTGCTCTTGATTATATTCTTCTGTATTATCTATTACTTCGCCATCAACAAGCTTTTCATAAACTTCTAATGCGTGATATGTTGGAATATTTTCTTCTTTTTGCTCGATTATTTCCTCTTGAATTACATCTTGCGTTTCAGGGTCGATTATTGCAGGTTGTATAACTGTTTCGATTGTTACAATATTATCAACTGTCTCAATCCTTAGTCCCTGTCTATGATTATATTCAACAATAAAATCGTTTTTTTCTGCTTCTGTGTATGGGTATTCTAATTTGTATGACATTTTAATTTCTCCTATTTGATGTAACCGCAAGTACGCCAGTTAAATTTAGCATACTTATCTTGTCTATAAACCTCAAATGATAAATTACTGGCAGTTAAATTAATCTGTAAATCTTTACTATTTCCTGTTGACTGCCAATATGAAATAGCACTGATGCTAAATAAGTTATTAACATAAGGCTTCATTAAAGATACTGTTATTGGATTAGTAGTCTGGTCATCAATTGCGCCCCATTGCTCGCAATATCCATCTGAACGAACAAAATAACCACTTGCTCCATTAACATAATTTTCAATAACAACTGATGGTCTTTGAGATGAAGCCGTGCTAACTGTTGTAGGCGCAGTTGTGCAGATTACGTTAGATATTCCGTTATTTATAAAGTCGTTATAATCCATTACTTTAAGTGTTTGGTAAGGTGTTAGGGATATATTTTGCTTGCTGTCAACAACATAATTTGCAACAGGAATATATATTGCTGTTTCATAACCTGGGGTTAAAGAACCTCGTGTATAAAACTTAATAGTATTTTCTTTCGTGTTATAGAAAACACCTGAATAATTAGCTGGTACAGTTGAACCTTGCCCTACTCCACTTTCCTGCATAGCAGTCATACTTTTGGAATTTAGGTTATCTGTTTTTATCCAAAAATACAATACCCCCCTCGTATCGGCTGGTAATAATCCTGTTACTTTATAATCCCTGACTAAATCAGATTGTAAAGTATATTCCAAATTTTTTAAAGTATTATCAGAATTTCTACCATTGGAAAATGAAAGCTTTAGTCCTTGATGTATTGTAATAACGTTATCTATTACAGTCGCCACACCATTGGATGCTTCTAATATACAGCGGCTTATTTGGGTTTTATTAAGAAAATGCTTTTCTCCTGTATCTGAAAGATTAGATAAATCCAAATCACACCTTGTATCTATGCCTGTATCTATTATCGATTGCAAACATTCACTATATTCATCATTAAAATCAATAACTTTCTGATTATATTCTTCCAGATACCCAATACAATCATTTTTATTTTCTTCAGCAATCTTTTTTGATTCTAAAGCTGATTCTGCAGCATTTATAGCAATTCTTTTTGATTCATTAAGTTCATTCATAAGTTCATCAGGAGAACTTGATAAACCTTCACCGACTTTAACACATCTCTCTATTTTGCGACTTAGTATTTGAAGAATTCGAACTATATAATCAAATGTCCACTCCAGTATATTCAAATTAAAATAAGAAGAATTTTTAAATTCACTTTCCTGCTTAATTGATAAAGTAAGCATTAAAGTTATTTTTTCATTTTCTTTTAAAACATTATAAGATGAGTTTTCTAAAGGAAATATAATATAACTTCCGTTCTGATTACCAATTTCATTAATTGAATAATCAACTCCTAACGTTAGTGTCGTTATTACATTATCTTCACTAATATGCTGAACTATTAATTCATTCTCGCTTTCTATTAAAAAATCAAAATCAAATTTTTTAACAGTAGAATTCCCCGTATATGTATTTACGGGAACAATTGATGATACTGTCATTTCTTTCTCCTTACATTTTATTTTTAAATCGTTCCAAAACTGTCGATATCAACTTATTTCTTGCTTCAAAATCAGGATTTTTATTATTATTTTGCTTATATTCACTGTTAACAGTTAGTATTAATTTAAATATATTGTATTTATCTTCTTCTTTGTTTATTTTTAATCTTTTAATTTCATCAACCAGATATTTATAATCAATATTTAGTTTAAAAAATTCAGTATTATCTATTTTTTGCAAATTAGAGAATAATTCATAATCTTCCGTTGCAAAACAACTCTGATAATTTGAAATATCTTTTGTTTTGAATTTTTCAAAATTTTCAAAATATTCAGATATTAATGATATAAATTGCTTTTTATCAGTTAATATAAAATCTTGCTTTTTGATTAACCTTATATATTCTTTTTTACTTTTTATATCTTCAGCTTCTCCATTAAAATCAATATATAAAAAAGCCTTATCTATATCCGTCTTAGCTATTTCTATTATCTCTTGCCAATTTTTAATATTTTTTTCTTTCGCAATTACTTCTTCTTGTTTTTTATCTGATAAAGAAAAATCATAAAGATAATTTCTAACTATTTTTTCTATTTCTTTATCTTTTATTGTTTTTATTTCTTTTTCCTGCTCAGATTTATCCATATTATAAGAGTAAAGTTCCTTTGCCCAATTAAAAGCAATTACATTATTTTTTAGCTCTTTTATTGATTTTTCAAATTTTTCTGTATCTTCAAGATTTAATATATTTTTATATTTGCTAAAATAAAAATTCGCTTTTGGATTTTTATCTTTTATAAATGCATCTATCAAAGAAGAATAAAATTCAGATTTATATTTTTCTTCTCGATATTTTAAAATTTTAGGAGTCCAGTCTTCATTTTCTGCAATTAGTTTCAAGACAGATAAACCATTTTTTAAAGATGATTCTATAATATTTACATCAGACTTATACAATACTGCCCTTGATATGGATGATTTTATAGCATTCTCGTAAACTTCAGTTTCCCAGTTTTTCAGTTCTGTCTGTTCATGGGCTTTCATTTTTCTTTTTATTGATTCAATTTTTTCTATTTTAATCGTTTTTGCAAGTTTTTTTGATGAATTATCAAAAAATGTAATCTCTTGAATTTTGGAATCAATAAAGCCATCAAGTTCTGCTACAAATTCGTTAATTTTTCCTTCTACATTCTTACCTTTTAAAGAGAAAAATCCATTTTCTGAAAATAAAAGTTCCTGTTCCCATTTATCAATAATATTACTTAATTCTAATATCTTAATTTTATCCATATGGTTATCAGATAATGTTTCTTGTTGTATTTCACTTTCAGTAACAGGTATTTTTCTTATTGAAAAAGATTCCCCTCTTCCATCTTTACTGAGATTTACTTCCATAATACACCTTCTTTTTATTATCTTATTAGATTATTATTCTTAGAAAAGACACCAAATGAAGTACCAAATAAAGCATTTGAATAACGGTTCTTACTTCTAAAAGAAGCAAGCCCTGCTTGTTCATAGTATTGTTCAGCTCTATCCATATATTTTTGAGCTTCTCTTTCTGAATCTTTCAATGTTGTAAGTGCATCAAGTTCACCATTTAGTTTTTCATCATCTACAATATTTATAGCCATTTGAGAAGATAAGCCAATATTTCCGGCTGCAAGACTCGTTTTTTCTTCTCCCATATTCAATATAGACTGAAGTCTTTTTCTTCTTGCTTCTTCTATACCTTCTTGGCGAACATAAGCTGCATCTTTTTCTGCTTTCTCCGCTTGTTTTGTGTATAGTTCCGTTTGATATTCACTTTCAGCTTTTTGCGTTTGTATTTCTTTTATTTCTACTGCTGCTACAACCAAATTTGCAGCAGCTTGAACAGCATCATATATAGAACACATTTATCAATTACCTTTCTTATTTACCTTATAAAAGAACTCGAATTCATCTTGAACAGGAATATTTTTAGGATTAGGATTATCAAATTTAAAACCAAATTTTGCCAACCATTTCTTCGCATTAAAATTTGTTCTATGTATAAAGTTAAACATAATCTCATATTTTCCTTCTGCAAATAGAAGTTGGTTTTTAAATTCTTTCAAAAATATGGACTTATTTATTTGTATATATGAAGAAGATAAAAGCCAAGCACAGGCAATTGATTTATCATTATTAAAACATTCATTGAAACCACCAATTGCTATCGGAACAACATTTGAATAGTTATCTTTTCCATAGAGAACAAGAAATTTCTTATTCTCTAAATCATTTAATGTTTTAATTTTCCAATCATTGCCATATAAAGCTATTAATTCTTCCTTATCTTCTTTTCTTAAATTTTCAAGAACAAAAATAATTTCTGATATTTCGCTACACTCTTTAATCATTGGAATTTGCCACCGTAACATCTAAAGAAATTGAATTTATTGTCAAAGGTAAAGGGTAAATTTGTTTTATATGAACAGTTGCATTTTCACTATAATCAGAAAATGAAAATACATTTATATTCCCCGAATATAAATAATTATGATCGTTTATACTATTCATACTTCTAATATTTTGAAGTAAAGTCCCGTTTGTACCGACAACAAAAAAATCTTCTCTTGATTTATCTATACTGATATTAATTTCATTAACTATTTTTAGAAGACCATGAGTATTTTCCCCTTCTAAATTAAGTGTTTCCAGTTCAAATTCATATGGCAAACCTGCAACAATAGTTGAAGCAGGATAATCAAGTTGTATTTTCCCCTCATGGACTGTTTTATTATCAACAACACAACCATCTGCGAGTATAGTTATATTTTCGCCTTCAAGATGTTCCAGTCCTGTTATATTTTGTATCGGTTCACCTTTATAACACAATGAACTATCAAGAAATATTCCATCTTCTGTTTTATCAACATATCTTGACGCTAAACGTTCTATAAAACGCTTTGTTATCCCGTTTATTTGTCTTTTTACAACAAAATAAGCTACGTCTTCATTATCTTCACGTACAACAGCAACAGATTCAAAAAAGCCTTTAGTTTCATGCCTGTGCCAACCTGCAACTTCTTGTTTTTTATTATATGTTAAAGCATTAACCGTACCGTCAGACATTACACACCAAAGTATTCTATACGGTTCTTTAGAATACGCCATATCTACAACCTGTTTACCTTCAAAGAGATGGTTTGCAAATATAGATAACTCTTCTCCGTCATAACTATCAGATACATAGGTATAGCCTAAATCTCTAACAACGCTACCTCCTGATTGCACAAAAATAATCATATTTCCAGAAACAATAGGCGGAACATGTGAACAGCCATAAAAACTTTGCGGAGACGCAACTAAAGAAGAAGATGCAGCAAAAGCCCCATCTGTACCATTTAACTTCCACTCTCCACCCGATGTTAGCAATATTAAATCATTCATCGCAATAATATGTCTTATTTCATTAACTTCTCTTTCCGAGAGAGTTATATTTATTGAATCAGAACTATTTAAAGGTCTTGAAATATTAAAATTGTTATTAGTTGATGTTTGAGAAGCAACTAGTTGTTGGGGACTATTTTTGAGACATGCAAAAACTTTTCTTTGTTGAAAATAATTCACACAAGCCGGATTATTATCATTTTCAAAAGGATTTGTAAATATTGGCGCTGTAGAAGTCAAATCAGGTTCTATCTTATCATCTTTAAAAGTAGTAGTTGAAGTTGTACCTACAAAACCAAAAACACCATTAACCTCTCTATATATATTATATTCAACAGCATTTTCAACCGAGTCAAAGGTTATCGTAATATATTCTGTAGTACCCCAAGATGATTCTAACTCACCAACTACAGATATTTCCTCCGAACGATTACTTTCTTCATATGTATCTTTTTTAACCGCCGTAATTACATATTTATAAGTTGTAGGATTTTCATTTCCTCCCGTCCAAACAGCATTTAACCCTGTAGGCGGCAAAATTTGAGGTTCAAACATAACTTCCGTTAATTGCCAATCATAATGAGATAAACGTGAAAGTTCCAACGGAGCATAGTTATTATGACATAATGTCAATACATCCGCATTTTGTGCATATTTTATATTAAATAAATCATCCTGTTTATATTCTGTAGTTATTTCAACTGGAGTATTTTCATCTGTTTCATCAATATTTAATATTTGAGCCCCATTTTTTATAAAACGGGCATATTTATCTCCAAGTTCAATAATGTATGTCTGTTCTGTGTTAAAAGAAAAAGGAATCAAACGAACTTTCGAATCAGAATTTTTAACTTCACAAACAAGTTCCAATCCGGCTCTATTACTAACACACCCTTCAGCACGTACAAAACCATTTTTTAGAGTTTTTAAACCAATTGCATATTTTGCCAAATCATTTCTTGCATATAGAGCTGGACTCAATTCTCCACCCGTAAATGATCTTTGAGTATACCTTGACATAACAACCACCTCTATCTGATATCTAACCAAGAGCAACTGTCATCATTTTTTAAATATCCTTCAGAAGCATTTATAGTTTTTGCTTTTGCAAGAATACTTGTATAAACACTTAAACAATCTGATTGAATAGACCTGTTACCTGTAATTGCTGGTGCAGCTAGAAAAGCCAAATACCAACATAAAGCCATTACAAACTCAGTTGAGAAAAATATTTCATTATCGACTAATTTTGTATACCTTAATACCGCAGGTGTAATATTAGTATTTATAACCTTTTGACCGGTTACATTTGAAGCAACCTCAAATTCAACAATCTCTTTATTTACATAAGGTATAATTTCTCTTGCAAATAAACAATCATTAGGATAATCATATTCATATAAAAATTTAGGATTTTGAGGAATATTACCAGTAAGCGCCAATTCTCTATACGAATTAGCAAAGTTCCAATCAAAATCTTTTAAGACTTGCTCTTTTGCACTATCATAAAACTCATTTAAAATAACGGTATTTTTATCCGACTGGTTAGAATTTTGAATACCAACACTTACACGTAAATTTTTCAGAGTAATATTAAATATTTTAGATTTTGTATAGTTCATTTTAACTCCTTTTTAAAAAAAGATATCCGGCATAAACACCGGATATCAAAATAAAGAATGAGGATTATTATATGTCAAAAGCATTATGCATTATGGAAGCTTTCTTGAACTCCATCAACAACACCTGCAATAATAGCACCTTGAGTAGGATTTGTTCCTTCAACAGTATAAACCAGACGTAAGAAACCCAAATTCCCCTTTGGTAAAAACTTAATTGAAGAAACTGCACCTTTTGTCAATTCATCTAATAACATTTTTTGTTCTACCAAATCTACATTTGAAGAAAAATCTTCTTCCATTGAAGTTTGAACTTTAATAGACAAACTTGTTAAATTATTAAATGTTTCGGCAATCTGAATAAAAAGTCCGACAGGTGTACCAAAAGAAACTTCTCTTTTACCCATATCAAGTACATTTTCAGACACACAACTACCTGTTACAGCTTGTTTATTTGAGAACAAACCTTGTTCATCTAATATCATATTTTACCTCCCTTTTAAGAAACCACATCTTCATTGCAAGTAATTTGTTCACATTCACGAATAGGAATATTTTTATAATGAAGAATATTTTCATTTAGATATTCTTTAATCGTAAAGTTAACGTTTGTTTTTGCTCTGAGCTGTGCTTCAAAATACATTAAAACTGTTGAATTACAATAAATATAAGTCTTACCTGTTTTAGCAAATCTTCTTATTTTGTAATATGCCTGATTTAAAAGTTCTTCTAAATCAGCAGCTGAATCAGAAGCCAAATTAGCAATACTGATATTTGCGATACGACAAGTAGAACGCCAATCTCTGACAGATAAGCCGACATCCATTTTAAAATGGTCTTGATAAACTTTTCTTTTTCCACCGGTAGAACTTGTTTCAGTCAATATACCGTCATCTTTATGTTGAACACCGGCTTGAGAACCTTGAGGATATAAAAGAGAAGTATGTAAATCCCCCCAAGTTACAAACCAAACAGATGTATTATCAGTAGATTTTCCACCCGCATCAATGATATTTGAACCTATTTTCTTGGCATCGGTAGATTTTTTAGAATATCTTGCAGCTAAACCATCAAAAGCTGCTGCATTTTCTTTAATGCTGCCATAAAAAATAGTTTCTTGTAATTTTTGATTCATAGCTTCAATGAACGCAGAAGATTCTGATAATCTGAATGCTTTAGGATTTTCTGACTTGTCAACCAAATCAACATCCACAATCGAATAAGTTTCAAGCATCCCTGTAACATCTTTTACTTGTTCTGTTGTTGATTTAGAAGTCGGAACAAAACCGTATAAATTTCTAAATACAGCAGAAGGCAAGCCTGTTCTGATAGTAGTAATATGATTTGTACCATCATTACATTGAAGCGCATTTGCATCTTGTAATAATTCATTTGTTTCTGACATCATTTCAATAATTTCGGCAGCAATTTTCCCATTTTCAGTTCTTTTTAATCTGTCTGCCAAAGTCAAATAACTAGCACCTAATGTTGCCATTACCATTTCCTTTCTTTTCTTACACTACATTGTAGGGAATAATATATCTTCCCTACTTTCCTTTTGAACAGCAGGAGAATTTGCTTCATATATCTTGTCGTTTTGCATCTTTTTCCCAATGTTATAGAACATTTTCACTACTTTAGGGTGACAATTTAGTCCTGTTTCTTCAAGTAAAGATTGAACTTCATCATCTGCAAATTGAGTATAAGCAATATTAGCAGTTCTCATCGTTTTGGCATAATTAGCACCGCCAAGTTCCATATCCATTGATAATGCGCGCTTAAAATTATTAATTTTTTGTCTTTGTTGTTCCGCCATAGTTTTAGAGAAATTAGATCCCGTTAACTGTGTCAGCTTCACTGCCATCGACATTAGTTCATTTGCGCTTTTTTGTGACAAATTATACTTTCCTGCAAGTTCATTAAACTCGTTTAATAATTCTTCATCGTAATAACAATTTTCAGGAAGTTTAACATCCGAATAATCATATTTTTCAGGTTTTCCAAAATAACCGTTTTCATCTTGAGGATTAGATTCAATATTATTATTTTCTTTTTGTTGATTTTCATAAGCATTAACGCCTAATCCGACATTTTGTTTTTCTTGTAATTCTTCATTTAACATTTTTATCTCCTTCTATGTTAATCCTAGTCTAGCCATTAAATCACTGCCGTATGAATCAACACCGGCAATATTTTTTATAATTTCAGAGCCTTCTTTCGCCTGCTGGATTAATTGATTTTGGCTTGCAGCTTCATCTTCTTTTTGTTTTTGTTTTTCTACTTCTCTTGTCGGAACTATCTGTTCAGGAGAAATATTTGCGAAATCAGCATAATCATCAACCATCTTATTTGCGTTTATTTTATTTTTTAATGAAGGGTCAAGAGAGTTTGCAAGATTTATTGTAAATGTTGTAAAACGTTCCATTGAAGAAATTTTTGAAACTTTCTGTGCTTGAGCCAATGTTGATACAAACTCTATATCCATATTTTCACCCATTATTTCAAGAGGAGGTTCAGGCAAAATATTAAGAGTAATACACTCAGAAAAAACCCAATCCATAATTTGGTTTAAACCATTATGTATTTGTTGTAATAATGGCGATAAAAGTACCATTTTTTCTTCTTTAAGTTCATTAACTTCAGTTGCAGTTCTTGATCTTTCTGCTGTATTTAAAATCATTGCAAACAAATCATTATAAAAAATTTCTTTAATTGATTCTTTTAGTTTTTCAATAATAGAATCAACCTCCAAAACCCTCGGATTGACTTCATATATAGGAGTCAAACCTCTCCCGTTTTCATCTTCTTCTATAAAAGCAGCAGGTGCATCAATCATTTTTTTATTTTTTAGACTTGCAGGTCCCTTATAAGTAGGGCTAATCATTTTCTTTACAGCTTTACCCTCATCAACAACCATACTCATTAATTGTTTTACATCAGGCAAAGCATTTATTCCCGGACACTCCGACGGATAAACATCTTCTCCGTTTACTTCCGATTCAAATACCGCATAAGGAAATTTATCAAAACCACTTTTGGAGAGAAATTTATCTTCTGTTGAAGAAGACTCATAATAAACAGACACAAATTCTTTATCTTTAGCCCATACAGACTCCGGCATATAATCTTTATTGGGTTCAACAAAGTGAACAACTTCAAACATTTCTTCCAGCCTGTTTGAATGAATTGCATTTAATACCTCCTTAGAAACATTTTCTTCGCCAAACTTATCATAAAGATTTTTTGCAGTTTCCATATAAACACGGCAAATAGTATCAACATCACCTTTTTGGTTTTTTGCTATTCTATATGAACCAATAGGTAATAACTGACATCTTAAAATTGTATTTTCATCACTCATCAAGCCGAGAACAGAGATACCAAAAACTCCAATTTGTTTATATACTGCAGGAAGCACTCTATATAAGTTTGAGGAATTAAATATATCTCTGAAAAGATTTTCAACGGCACTGCACCAGCTTTTAACCTCGTAGCTTCTGTCTTGTCCGTAATTTCTGACCCTAACTTTAAACCAATTCGTTGCAGGACTCGTAGCTCCTGACATCATTCCTGATGAGAAATTGCGAACGGCTACTAATGGTGTTGAATCTTTTATTTTTTTATTTTTTACAGGCTGTTTATTTACATTACGTGCAAGAAATCTTACAGAACGTGGTAAAAAATAATCGGCTAAATCTTGCCAATCAGGTTTTAATGCATTATATGCAACATCAAGTTCTGCTTTCCTTGCTTCAAAATAGCCCTTTGAATATTTTGTTGAGTTTTGCATTTTACTCCCCTAAAAGTTTCTTCTTAGAAGCAAGTACTTCATCTTCAAGTCCATTGTTAGTTGTTTTTATATTTTCCGATACAATGCCCCTTACTCCGGAACGATTTGCAGCGTTTGCTTTTTGTGTAGAAGCATCTGCTTGAACAGCAGTTTTTATAGTTTCAGCTTCTTCAACAACTGGCACTTTTGTTGTAGAACACATAGTTTCTCCTTTCATTTTTTGATTAATAATATATTTATAGATAATTGTTTTTAATAAAAATCTTCAAATGTCCAAACGACAAATCAAACAGTGATAATTAATTACAGTCAGAGTTTATGTAATTTTCTAATTTTTTTAATCGGTTTAACCAACCGGCATAAAAAACTTTCTGAGTCGGATTTCTTTCAACTATTGATTTATATTTTTCTCGTCTCAGTTGTAAAAATAAATCAACATTACCGGCTGATTTTAAATATAAAGACTTACCTACAGAAACCCCATGGTTAACACAAGAATCAAATAATATTAAAGCCAAAGAAAAATTTTGAATTTTATTTGCACCTGACGCTACCCAGTAATCTTGATAATAAATTTTGATAGCTTCTGTTTTTTCAATTTGTTTGACAGAACGCGGAGCAAGTTTATTTTTCTTTCGATAATAATCATAAGTTTTTTGAGTAATACCAAAATTAGTAGCTCCGCCCCTGTCATTTTTATGATTACTGTAACCGCCTTCTACATTAAACAAATATTTCATTGCTTTTTTAAAGTTAAAATCATCGTTATCACAAGTAACCATAAGCATCCTTTCTGTTTTATCCATATGGATCAAAATTAGAATCTAAGATAACGGTTTCATCTTTTTCATCAATTAAATATGAATAATAATTTATTGCATAAATACCCATCATCAAACTATCAGCAAAATCAGGACTTTCACCTTGTTCTGATTTCATTTCTTTTTTAGACTGAATAAATATTTGACCATTCGGCTTATAAGATTTCTTAATATACTCCAATTGAGATATTGTAAAATCTGAAGATATTTTCAACCACTCATTATCAATAAAATCTTTTAAAGTAAGATACCCATCCGCTCTTCTGTTTAAAGCATTTGGTCTGTTACTTGAAGCGGCACCATTGAATTTTATAGTATTTGATATTACATTCTTAATACTTACATAAATAGAATAGCCTAAACCATCTGCATCTAAAATTAAAAGTTCAGGTTTCCAAAGTGAATATAAATTGATTATTCTTCCTTTAGTTATATCAGTATCAGGTTCATTCCAATACTCTTGTTTTTCCAAAGACCACTGGGTAGAACTTTTAGACTCAATAAGACTTGCAACACACAAATCACCGCCATTACCGGCTAAATCGACAGACATACATTTTATTTTTCTGTAACTTTCATCTTTAAATACAATATTCTTAGCTTTATCAAGCTTTATTGCAGAAAAAAGAAAGTCATTTGTAGTATCTAAAGGATTTCCTTCCCAAATATATTCATAATCAAGAATATTTCTTTCTTTACAGCGTTTAGCTTCATCTATAAGTTTTTTAGGACAATGTTTATTATCGTAATAATTAATTTTTATATGAAGACAATCATCTCTGGAAACGAACTCGGAATATACAGGATCCTTACGGACAAGTCTGTTCATAGTAAAAATAACAATAGAATTAACTTTTCTTATTGTAGGGATTATTACATCAAGAGTTGATTTAGTTATAGCTTGAGCTTCATCAATCCAAAGTATGTCAACACCTTCAAGACCTTTTATATTGACTCTGCCTTGTTCTCTAAATCCCTTAAAAATAATACTTGATGAACTTTTATTATGAACAATTTTATTAGACTTTACTGTAAAATTTAAATTATAATCACTTATTAAATCGTTAAATATTTTATAAACACTATCAGAAATTGTAGCCTGTGTTTCTCTCCCGCAACAAACCCTGACGTTCCGTTGTTCAGCTAACCAGAGGATAATTCGTGCTATACTTTGGGACTTGCCACCACCCCTTCCTCCTTCGATTAAAAAATAATTATAGTTATTAATATTAGTTATTATAGGTATAAGTTTTTCAGGGATATTTAAAATTTCGGGTAATTCAATCATTTTCTTCTTCCTGAGCGCAATCTTCTCCAACTTTTATTTCTAATGCTTTTCCGTCAATCATAACTTTGCCCATTATATTGACATTTGTAGAAGTTTTTTCCTTTTCGGAATACAAACCGCATAATTTACCTTTTAACTCTTCAGCCTTTAAAAATATAGAAATATCAGGACTGACTTCATCATCTTTTCCTTTTCTATTTAGAGCCATTTGTTGTACGACCTCTAAATTTTCAAAGGATTCATTTTTTGAATATTCAAATTTTTTAGTCTGTTTCTTTTTAGCAGCCATAAATTATCCACCAACATTTTAAGCACATTTGGCAATATAATGTATTATCTGTACGACATTACATTATATTGCTTGTTTTTCAAATACAAAAGTTCCTTAAGAAAGAGAATTCACTTTTTATTTTACGTTATAATGACATTTTATATCTTTTTTAAAGAATTACTTTTAATGCAAAAATTTTTAAATTAAGATTCAAATCAACAATAAATAATCAACAAAAGCTACCAATTAAACCCACATCTTTCTTTTATTGTTGCAACGTCTGTATTATCCCTTATCGCCATACAATGGACTATTATTTCATCTGTATCCGTCAAACCTGTTTCTTCCAGCAAATCTATCATTTTTTGCTTCTTTTCATCTGTTTTTAGGTCTAATAACATTGAAATTAAAAAATTTTCTTCATCCCATATTTCTTTCAACATATTATAGAATTTTTTTGCAATTGGTGTACTCGTATTTTTCTTTATAAATTCTTGTATATCTACACTCATTCTATTATTATCCTTTGCCGTGCTACCAATTAAACCCATATCGTTCTTTTATTGTTGCAACGTCTGTATTATCCCTTATCGCCATACAATGGACTATTATTTCATCTGTATCCGTCAAAC
>CALUQL010000017.1 GCA_944322895.1 Candidatus Gastranaerophilales bacterium | reverse complement strand
TTTGCATCCATTCTTGTTTGTACTTTTGGATAGTTTGATGCATATATCTGACTTGCTGTTGCTCTGTCTGTTATTGCAGCAAATGAAGATTCCAATAAATATCTGGTTACTGCAGTTTCAACATCTTCTATTGCTTTATGTGCTTTTTGTATTAATGTTTCTTCACCTAAATCAAGGTTATCTGTTCTACCAATTACCTCCATAATTTGATATTTTTTATCCATAAGTCTTTTATGAAGTTCGTAACCGACTTTTACAGTATATGGTAATGAAGGATTTAATGAAATATATGATGTTACACCAAAAAATCTGTTGAGATTTGAGTCTTCATATAAAAGTAAAGGTTCAGATGGGTAGTCTTCATCATTTGGATTTACTTCCGTTTTATATTCACCAGCTAGAGTTTCTGTAAATACTTGAACTTGTGGTGGACGTTCTCTGTATTCTAAACGTGGGAGTCCTACATTTCCTCTTTTTATAAAACAATCTTGATAAGGATATTGATTTGCAATTTCATTTAACAATAGTGCATCTTTCATTAGAAATGTTGGTACAGATGTTTTTTCTGCAACTTCACCTAAATCAACTGTGTCTTCTATATAAATTCCTTTAAACGAAGGCTGAGTTGAAGTTTGTTTATTTGTATTTTTGCTATTGCCTTTATAGAATAGAGAATTTACAGTATTCGATATAGATGAAATATTCATACAAAAACTCCTTTGCTTATAAAGTTGAAAAAAAAACAATTTAAAAATTGCGTTTTATATAAATTTTGTAAATAAAAATTAACATTTTTCGTCATTATGTCAATTATTTATATTCATATTTTTTATCACTTTAAAAAGTAAGGCTAGCATCAGGTTTTTATGAAAATAAGTTCTTCTTTCGATAATAAATATAACAAGGAATTTCATAATCAATCTTTCAAAGGAATCCCTAGTAATCCGCATTTTATGCCTAATATTTTAGGAAAAATGGGAAAACTGGCGGGTGAATATGTGAGTATGCCTGAACAGAAGTTGTTTCTTGCTACTACTGCTTTAATGTTTGTCCCATTGATTGATTTAAAGTTTGCTGATGAAGATAAAAAAACTGATGCTGCAATAAAATCTGCTTCAAAAGCAATGATGGGTGGTATGACTGGGGTTGCAATAAGAGCCTTGTTCTTAAAGTTTATGGATAAGTACGTTGGCTTAGGAAAACATAATGTTATAAATACTTATTTACTTCCTCCTAAAGCAAGTGAATTAAATGCCAAATTGACTGCTGCTAAAAATGAAGCTGAAAAAATGGTACTTGCAAAAAGAGTAAAACAGTATAATCAAACAATGGGAACGTTGTTTGCAATATTATTTATGACGTTCTTTTCTAATTCCAAAGTAGATGTTCCTTTGACAAGCGATATGCAGGATCTTATAAGTGGTGTTGTTAAAGAAAATAAAACTTGGTTAAAATCGCTAAGTGATGTTTCAAGAGCTCGTAAGCAAAAAATTTCAAATTGGTTTGCTAAGAAAAAGAAAATTTTATCTAATATTAAAGATAAATTTGTGAAAATTGTAGATGTTATAAGAGAAAATCCTAACAATGTTAAAAGTGGGGCGTCGGATAAATGAATACTCCACTAAAACTATTACAAACTTTTGTCTTTATTCCGTTGCATAAATTCCATAAGAATTTTCTTAGTCGAACTGCAAGAGGAAAATTTTTTAGTACTTTAACTGATTTTATTTTTGATTGTAGTAAAGAAACAGCTTTAATAATGCTATTTTTTAATGCGGTTTCTATTATTTCCAGTCATATATCGCAGATTGGTGGACTTAAAAAAAGTAAGCGTGAGAATAAAGATTATTTAATTAATCAGGAAAAACAGGAGTTATCTATTGATTTAGTACTTACTATAATTCCACCTTTTATATTAAATAATTTTTTAAAGAAAAAACTTGAAAGTGGCAAATTGACAACTCATGAAGCAAGAGAAAAACTGATAAATGTTGTTGCCCCTGTTGTCGGTGCATCAAGGGATGAATTGTATAGTACAGAACATATCAGACCAATTAAAGAAACAATTGCTTCTTTATCTTCAAAAATTTTAAATTTAATCCTCAAAAAAAATAAAAAATTACCAATGCGTATAGAAAATACTATACGCTCTCTTGATAAAAAAGCAAAATCTCTTCTTCCTGATGCTACAACAAGACTTCCTTTTGTTACGTTGGAAGACATAGCTTGTGATTTTGATAATCTTGCAAAAGAGAAAAGAATTAGCTCGGGAATTTTAAAAAAATTTAGAAATGGTAGTGCTTATGATGACTTGTGTGGTCAGAATAACGGTCTTTTAATAATGGCAACTATTGGTTATTCAATCCTTGCCAGCAATATTATTATGCCTATTTTGAAAAACAAACTTTCTAATAGGGCATATGAAAAACAACTTGCTAAAATGGGTGAAACTAAAGAAAGTATGAAAAGAAAGAAACGATATGAATTCAACAATGTTCCTATTATCTCCGAAAAAGATTCTGAATTATTTGAAGCTTTCTCAAATTCTGATAATACAGCAACAAAAGCTAAACAAGATAATATTTTTACATCAGAAAAAGTTAAAGAATTACAACAAGTATCAAAGCCATTTAATTCATTTGATTCGTATAACAAAATAGCATCTCAATCAATTGGATTGAGAATTTAGTTTTTTTTATATAAATAATTGTTATAATAATATTATTCGCGTCTGTAGCTTAATTGGATAGAGCAAAGATCTCCGAAGTCTTTAGGTGTGGGTTCAATTCCCATCGGGCGCAATGTATAAAAAAGAAAAGGGAAAGGAATTGAACCAGTAATTTACTGCGTAAATTAGGGTTCGCCCCTCTCGAAAAACGATACTTAATCGTTTTTCTCGGCAGAGTCATCTGGCGCAAATCTTTATGAAATAAGATAATAAGATAGAAAAATTTGAAGTAACATGTTTAACTTTTTGCTTTAGCTTTATAATTGTCATATTTTATAATTTTTCATAAGATGGTTTTTATTTGACAATTAAATATTATTAAATGATAATTTTCTAATATGGTAATGTTGCTTTCTGTATATATTATTTAGCTTTGAACTGGATAAGATTTAATAGATTTATTCTATGAAAAAAACGATACTATTTTTAATAACTTTATTTTTTACTTTAGTTCCTTCATCTGCAATTGAAGAAGTTTATCTTGAAGAAGAAGGGCTAAATTTGGCTAAATATGGAGATTTTCTTTCAGATGTTTATTATGGAAAGGTTGAAAATGCTCCTTCAATATTGAAATTGGCAAGCAAAAATGGATTAGAAATTGAAAATTCATTTATCAATTCTGTAAAATTCCATTTTTTATACTCCGGAGATTTATCATATATACATAATCAGTATAAGGGTGATCAGACAAAACATTTATTTACTTCTATTGAACCAAAATTGTCAATGAATTTTAATGATAATAAGACTCAAGCAATGTTTAACATTAATCTTGTTAGTGATATTCCAGGATATGAAAAACACTTTGCTCAAATGTTGAGAATGGTATATATCTCTCATAAATTATCGCAAAATCAGATGCTTGTATTTGGTCAATATACTCGTGTACCAACAACATACGATGGTGCTGGAAGTTTATTTGGTCAGGATGCTTTTTATAAAACGCAACTCGGTCGAACTTTTGGTAATACAATGTCTGTAGGTATAAGAAACATAGGGAATTATAAGTATGTTGACTATGATATTGGTATATATGATAGTACTAGGTTTATGCAAAGTTTTGGTAAAGGACTTGATTTTACCGGCTATGTAATGTTCAAACCCTTTGCCGATTTTAAAGAAAGAATAGGTGATTTTAAACTTGGAACCGGATACAATATAGGTAAGTATAATATCAGTTATAATCAATATTCATTTTTTGCAGGTTATGATTACAAAAAATTTCATGCAAAGGTAGAATATGCTGCTGCAGATGGTTATAATGGAATTTATGAATCTTCAAATTTTGCCGAGGGTTTTTATACCACCTTAATGTATGATATTACTTCTAAGTTGACGTTGCTTGGTAGATACGATATTTTTGATAAGAATATATATGCAAATAATGATACTACTAATGAATATACCCTTGGTCTAATTTATAGTCCATATAAAAATATAAGATTCTTATTGAATTATGTAGTAACGCATGGTACAAATCAACCTTCATCAAATAGTATATTATTTGCAACACGATTTATCTTATAAAGTTGTAATTTTTATTTTTAAAATCTAAAGTTCGTTGAAAAATTAAGTTGTGATTTTGTTGGTTCATTTTGATAAGTATATGTCTGACCTGCTCCTAAGTTAAGGTTCATACGGTCGTCTCTAAATGGTTTTAATGAAATAACAATTTCATTTTTTCGCTGTCTGTCTGTCATATTGTTTGTAAATATATTTTTTAATGACATGTGTTCGCTTATTTTTAGTTCTGGTGCAAAAGAAACAGAACCAGGTCGTTTTTTTCCTCTTATATCAAGTTCATTTTGGATATATGATGATGTAAAAGAAAATCTATCTTTTTGATATTTTGAATATAAAGATAATGAATCACTTAAATTTCCAGAAGAGGATGTTGTTCTATAAGTTGTACCTAAGATAGTATTTTTACTTATATCTTTTTCTAATGATTTTGAAATAGACTTTTTTTGTGGAAGTGGTCTATTAACATCTTGATATAGCAATTTGTCATAGTTTCTTTTGGAAGGTGTTTTATTTAAGTCTATTTTGTTATATTCTATGCTGCCTTTTTTTACTATATCATTATTTACCGCTTCAATTGATTCATCATCAAGCTTTAAAAAAATTGCATTAGAATCTTGAGCTATAGAGCATACATATAAACTCTGTAAGAATAATAAAGCTATTATCATAAAATATATTTGCATAATTATATTATACTAAATATAAGACAATTAGCCAAAATTAAGATTTTTATAAAATTTTAAAATAATTATATGAGAAGAAGTATAAAACAATGTTTATTTAAAATATTCTGTGAAAGGTAAAATATTTAAGCTTTTGCAGAATGGAGCATATTGTAATATTATTTAAATATAAGTAAATTTTGAGATTTAAAATAAAATGAAATATTATGCAATAATTTTGGCATCAGGAACCGGTTCTAGAATTGGTTTAGATATTCCTAAACAATTTTATAAGTTAAAGAATAAAACTATTCTGGAATACTCAATTGAAATATTTGAGAATCATCCAAATATTGACAATATAATTGTTGTTTCAAATCCTAATTTTATAGATTTAACAAAAGAAATAATAGAAAAAAATGATTATAAAAAAGTGAAAAAGCTTTTACCTGGTGGTAGCACAAGGCAGAAAAGTTCTTATATTGGTGTTAGTTCAATTAATGATGCAGAGGCGAAAGTTTTAATTCATGATGCAGTCCGGCCATTTGTTTCTAAACAAATAATTGATGATTGTATATCTGCATTAGATAAATATAATGCAGTAAATGTTGCAATAGAATCATCTGACACAATATTAGAAATTGATGAAAATAATTTTATTAAAAGCATTCCCAACAGAAAAAGTCTAATGCGATGTCAAACACCACAATGTTTTAACTTGGCAACAATAAAGCAAGCGCATGAACTTGCAAATAATGATCCAAATTACACAGCAACAGATGATTGTGGTCTTATAGTTAAATACAATTTAGATAAAGTATATATTGTTGAGGGGGATGAAAGAAATATAAAAATAACATACCCATCTGATTTAATTATTGCAGAAAATATATTAGAAAAAAAAGTTAATTAGAATTGTTTTCTGTAACCTACTTAATAACTTTAGCAAGGTTTTAAATGGTGGAAAAATCAAGACTCGAAATACTATCCAGAGTTTCTCCATTTTAACTTATTTATATTTACAGTATTACTCTGAATTATTGTAACATCAAGTGTTTGCAGTACAAAGTTATCATTTGAACATATTTGTTTCCTACAAAAAAAATGTGTTAAAACTTATTTCTATTACCTCATTTGCAAAATATTCATATATTAATTAAGTTAAACTATGATATAATCAAACAATAGAATCTTTTCAAAAACATAATCTTTTCAAGTGGATATATGAAAATACAAAATTATAAAATCAGAAAAATTAATGGTGAATATGCTAATTTATCACTTGGAACACTAGAAGCAGATGAAGAAAAAAATGCTTCTTTTCTTAAGGATAAAACACTACAAAATATAGGAATTATCTACGATTATAGTGAAATATATCCAAATAAAGTATTTACTGATAAAATAAAAATTTCTTCTGATATACTTTTTTGTAATGAAATTGGGACAATTATTAAAATATATAAAAAACGAAGCTCCGTTTTTAATAATTCTATATCAGGTTATCAGACAAAATATATTATTCAACTTGCAAATGGAGAATGTGACAGACTTGGATTAAATATTGGAGATATACTAATTTATAATCAGGATATACTTAAGACACCTGATTTTATAAATGGTCTTTTTTATACAAATGGAGAAGAATACTTTTGCAAATCATTGAAAGGTATATATTACTATTCTTATATCTCCCACTTATGGGAAGGACCTGTTAATGAAAGTAATGAATGGCTTTTCTTTCAAAGATATTTAGCTCTTAATAACAATAAAAAAATTATACTTACAGCAGATTTGGCAAAAGAAGAATGTATAAAGAAAGATTTAAATTTATTAGAAGATTTTAAATTAAATCAAGCCTACTATTATAAACTTTCTTCTGAATTATTTGTAAAACAAATCCCACACTCAGGTGTTATTCAATATTATAAATATAAAAAAGGTTGGGTAAGATTTATTGTTTCTGATGAAAATTACAAAATTTTTCTTGATAATTTAACTTTAATATCTTATGTAAAATTAAAAACTGAAGTAGATAAAGAAATAGAAAGTATTGAAAGAATACATAAGAAAAAAGAATTAGATGAAATTAATATAAAAAATACAATTCAATTAAAAAATATTCCTTTATTCTATTCATATCAATATGTATTTTACAAAGATGATTATAAAGAAGGATGGAAACTTGCAATACTTCCAGGAAGCACATTATTTGCAGAGTATCAATGTTCAAAATACAAAATAGAAAAAAATTGGAAAGATTATGAAGTATTTGATGCAGGTATAACAAAAAATAAACCAAAACCAAATTGGAATCCTAAAATAGAACCATACAAAATCCATATACTTTCAAATTGGTTATATAATTCGGATACAGGAAGATGGTTTATTTATCCTGATGAAAAATTACCGTTACCATTAAGAGAAACTAAAAAAATTGAAAATATAGAAATAAATGTAACTTATGATGAAATTGATAAAAGTTCCATTGATAAAGATAATTCTTTCAATCTATATTTTAATATTGAAATAAAGACAAATAAAGAAAATTACCAAGAATGTATAGATTATTCTCTTATGAAAACCGATTTAAAAAAAATTTTTAATGAAATAAAAACAAAAAATTATGCTCAATTATTTATAGAAGAAGTAAGTAAATCTAAATGGTTTGTATGGGTATTGGATAATGATACAATTAGATTTCAAATTCAGGATTGGGAAACAAAAAAGAACCATATTGATTTTGCAATAGATGTAGAAATTAAAAAAAATATATTTCTTGAAATAATGAATAAATTTGAAAAAGAACTTGATACAAAAGAACAACTTAGCATAAAAGAAATAAAAAATTATCAAGATGAAAATAACTACATATATTATTCTTGAATATATCAAAATATACTTAATAAACATAATATGCCCTTGAAGTTATAAATAAAATCTGTCATAATATAATTGGTGATATCCTCGATACTGGGCGTGCTAGTAGCACGTTACAAGTCGAGGATATCATTTGTAAATAAATAATTTGATTATATTACATTAGTTGAATTTAATATAAAAATTTGTTATAATATTATTGTCCCTTGCTAACCCATACTAGTCGTATGAATGTTAGCGAGGGATATCTCTTGAAAAATAGTATTTTTTATTTCCATCTTTGCTCACGGCAATTATATAAAAGCCATTCTCACCTTTTATAACTTCAAAATGTGTTATTGTATCTTTTCTATTATGCTTTTGTGATTCAAAATTTATCTCTTTTGAATGTTTAATATCATTTTTTAATATTGGAAAATTTTTTGCTTGTTTTGGATTCCAACGCAATACTTCTTTTAATCCTTGTCCTGTAAAATCAATATTTCCTATTTCATTATTTTTAATTTTTGTATCTTGTAAATAATCCTGATAATATTCTTTTGCAAATTTTCTAAATTCTTTCCTTTCCTCTTTTGTCATATTGTCAATAGGTTTGAAATCTTTTAACTTTAGCCCTTTATACATTTGAATACCTTTCCCGCTCGCTATTCCAATACCAGCACCAGAAATTCCACCTAATGCAGCACCGGTTAAACCTCCTTCTATAGTCGTAGCTATTAAATTTTTATCATTTTCCAGTCCTTCACCTAAACCTTTTATACTTCCTGTTACACCTCCTGAATATGTTCCCCTTGCTGCACCTTTCCCAACTTCTTTTTCAATTGCCCTTCCTATCTTAGCTTCTAATGCTTTTGTTATTCCTGCTGCTAGTTTTGCTTCACCTGAAAATGGTATTAATGCACTTCCAATCTCTAATGCGGCTAGTCCAATATTTTTTGTATGGTTAAGTATCCTTTCTTTTTCAATATCACTAAATTCTTTTTCTCCTATATTTTTTAATTCTTGTATTTTTTTATTATCAGGCATATTAGGGTATAAAATTGCTGCTCTCTTTTCATTTTTATTCTTTTCTTTGAGTTCCTTTGATATTATTTTATCTTTTATGTTCTCTATTCTAGATTTTATACCATCTCTTTTTATTTCATTTTTCTCTACTCCACCATACAAAACGGTTTTTTCTTTATTTACATTTGAATTATCTTTTGCAGAACTACCACCGCCTTTTTCTGTATAAGTTTTTGATTTTGTTCTATTTCGAACCTGTCATTCGCTTGGCTTTGCCTGCTGCTCATTTCGGTTCTCATTTCTTCGAGTTCGCTCGTTTCACTCGACTTCACTCTACACAAAATCAACTTCATTCCAAACTGCCATATTTTTCTCCTTTCTTGTTTATGACTTTTCATGGACACAAAAAATAGACAAGTTATAAAACCTGTCTATTTGTATTTATTTTAATTATTTATTATTTATTTCTAACAAGTAATACTCTATTACAAAGCATTTACTTTTCTCTGAAAAATTTACTCAAACTTTCAATATATTATGAATTTTTTCAACACTAAACTCTTTAATATAAAAGGACTTTTTTTATTAGGCAAAAGAGAATTTTAAGTTATATCGCGAAAAATCTTAAAAAGATCACAAAAGGAAATTCTCTGTTTTTGGGTAAAACGCGCAGTCTGTGGGATTCTGACATAAAAAAAGAGACCTTAGTCGGTTTCTTCCTTATAAATTTGGGCAGTACTGGACTCGAACCAGCGACCTCCACAATGTCAATGTGATGCGCTACCAACTGCGCTAACCGCCCAAATCTAAATCAATTATAAATGAATAATTCTGTTTTTACAATATTTTAATTATCTTTATGCATATGATTATGATGGTTATGATCTTGTTGGATCTTCACTTTATGTATAATTGGCTTTATGCTTCTAAAATATCCTATAGATAATATAAAGCAAGCGCTTACCCAAGCTATGGGGCCTGCATAAAATATACCGACATATCCAAATTTAATAGCCCAATATACTGCAGCAAAAGTACGCATCAGAAGTTCTGCAATACTTGCACATAATGGGAAAATAACTTCTCCCATGCCTTGAAGCGCATTTCTATATACAAAAATTTGTGAAAGAAAAATATAGAAGAAAGTACTGATTAATAAGTATTGATGTGCTATATCGATAATTTCCATTGTTGCACTGCCAATAAATTCTTTAATAATTTCAGTACCCCAAAATCTCATAATAAGCGCCATTAAAATACTTAAAATAATATTAAGAATAGAAATTTTTATAACTCCAGTTCGGATTCTTCTAAATTTTCTTGCTCCAAAATTTTGGGCAACAAATGTTGCAAGCGCTACGCCAAATGAAATCATTGGAAGAGTAGCTATTTGTTCTATTCTAAGAGCAGCAGTTAATGCTGCTATAATATTAGAACCAAAAGAATTACATACACTTTGTATAACAATTACGCTAAGCCCAATTATTGAAAACTGAATAGACATTGGTACGCCTACACGTAAATGTTCAAATACTGATTTTATAAATTCTTCATTATATTTGATTAACCAATCTTGTTTCTTTAAATGTAAAATAGGGAATTTCTTTTTTACATATATTAGACAGAGAAGAACAGAAATTCCTTGAGACAACACAACAGCAAACGCAGAACCGGCGACTCCCCAGTTTAATATTTCTATAAAGTATAATGCGAGGATTATATTTGCAATTGAGGCTAAAATCAAAAAATATAAAGGAGTTTTGCTATCTCCTAATGCTCTTATTATGCTTGCAAGTAAATTGTATAAAGATGTAGCAATAAGCCCCAATACAATAACTTCTATGTACCAAAATGCATTATGGTATATATTTTGAGGGACATTTAACAATTCTAAAACAGGATGCATTAACAAAGAACAAAATACAGTAAAAAATATAGTTGCCAATATTGTCAAAATAGTAGAAATAACTACAGAATCCTTAACTCCATCTAAATCTTTAGCACCAAATCTTTGCCCCGTAATTACAGCAAAACCATTTGTTAATCCAACAATAATAAATGTTATAAGGAAAAACAAAGGTGCAACAGCACCAACTGCAGCAAAAGCTTCAACGCCTAAGAGCCTTCCTACTATAACTAAGTCAGCAATGTTATACAATTGCTGAAATATATTACCTATTAATAACGGAACCGAAAATAATAAAATAAGCTTTAACGGTTCACCTTTTGTTAAATCCTTAATCATAAATATAATCCGTACATTGTAATGCACAAAAATACATAATTAATCACACCACCAGATAAATTTATGGTTTTTATGACATGTTTTTTGTTGTTTATCACATTTGTTTTTTTGTTTATTCTTTAGCTTTTTATGATGGCATTTATGATGATTACATTTGTCTTGTTCTGGATATGAATTAAAAACTATTTCAGTATTATCTTTCTTCAACCCAAACCAAGTAAAAGTACCATCAGCTTTTGCAACTGAATAGAAAGAAGAAATTATTATACAAAATAATAATGCAATAAATTTCTTTGACATAAAAGAATCCTCTTAAAACAGCTAAATCCACATAAAAAACTCCTCAGGTGGGACTCGAACCTACAACCCTTCGGTTAACAGCCGAATGCTCTGCCATTGAGCTACTGAGGAATATAATATTTTTATATTATCATCAAAATTTTTATTGTAAATATTTTTATTTTCTTTTACTATTTATAACCATTCTCAAGAACATATTCAGGAGAATTATCCACATAACTCCAATAGTCAATTAATTTTGCACTTGAGTATTGGTAACTATAGCCTTCGCAATATACCATAACCCCATTACCAGTTGCTAAGTTTCGGTGTAGTTTATTAGAATCGCTATTTGATGATTTACCAAGTTTTTCCATACTACAGTTATATGAATCCCAAATTAGAATATCGCCGTTATCAGAAATGCCTACAGCTACAGCATAATGTTGTCCTCCTGTATAAGGAACACTTACTAAGCAAGGTCTTCCGTTTTGGAGTTCATTTTCTATAATTGCTCTTTCTGCATCTCTGTCTTCAGCTTTACATTGAGCAAATCTTCTTGGATTCCATTCTCTGGATTTTGCCAGTTCTCCAGCTTTATCTATATTACCATAATCCGGGTCATTTGTTTCGTTATATAGAGCTTGAACAAATTCTAAATTAGCATCTCCAAGAACAAACTGTCCTAATACATCAGAATAGTTGTGACATTGCATACTTCCGAATTTGCCTATATTAGCAACTCCGCCATTCAAGAAATATCTTTGTAACTCCTCCCAACTGTCAGGTTTGAAGTCGATTTCACCATCTCCGTCTGTATCATATCCTGCTATATTTACGCAGTGGTATTCTTGTCCATCAAGATTATAACTTAATGGTAAATTTTTAAACGTATATTCTTCTAAATTACTATAGTCTTTTGGTGCTTCGCTATTTTCCGGCATATCTAAATTTTTAGCTTTCTCTTGAGAAAGTTTTTTTGATTGTAATATTCTTTCTATACTTTCAACATATTCAAGTGCATTGTTATAATTTTCCAGTTGGGTTTTTAACCCTTCATTTGATGCAGCAAGATTATTAAGCTCTGTCTCATATGTTTGTGCTTCTTCATTTAAATCTTGTATCTCAACCTCAAGTTGAGGAATTACATTATTGCTTAGATTGACAACTTCTTCCTTATTCTTTTCTATATTTTCTTCTAGAGTAGGAATTGTTTGATTATTAAGCTCATTTTTCTCTGCGTTCAAGTCGGAAATTTTTGCTTCTATTTCTGTTTTATTGTATTCAGGGTTGTTTAATAGTTGCTTTAATTCACTAATATTGCTATCGATGTCTCCAATTCTGCTCTTTGCACTTTCCAGCTTTGTAGTGTCGGACTCTATTTGGGTATTTAATTCACTTAATTGAGTATTTGCATTATCTAATTCATCTTTTTTGGAAGAAGCAGTTTCTTTGTTCTCTTTTATTTTATTAGATAATTCTTTGTCTATTTTTTCTAATTCTTCAAGATATTCATTTTCTGCATTTGTTGTTTCTTGTTTTGCGTTTGTAAGTTCACTTTCAAGTTCTTTTATTGACATATTATTTAAATTCTTTTCTGTATATGCAGGACTGGAAGTACTGTTACCTGAAGATCCAGATGAAGTATTTGGATTTGTGCCTGCATTATTTGCTTCCATTACTGCATTTGTTTTTATTCCTTCTTGAATTGACTCGGCTATAGATTCAATCCCTATATTATTGATGTTTTTAATTAATTCTTCAAAGTCTTCTTTAGATAGTTTATTAATATTTCCATCAAATCCCCAAATATTTTTCTTTATGTCTTCTGCGCTTAAACCAGAGTTGCTTAAACCTGATATATACTCTTTTATTATTGATAAATCATTTGTAGACAAATCATTTTCATTGCCATCTAATATACTTAATAAAGATATGGCATTTTTATTTTCTTCTTCAGAAATTATTCCGTCATTATCTGTGTCAAAAATTGTATTCAGAGTATCATATTCTTGTGATGAAAAGATTTTATTATAATCATCGCCAAAATCTAAAAAAATATTTTTATTGGTCTTATCTTGTGTATTTTTGCTGAATATATTCTCAATGCTAATTTTATTCGGATTATTATTATTCTGTCCCATTTTTAAAAGAAAATCTATTGCTTCCGATTTATCTATATTAGAATTTGCATCCGAATCTATTTCATCAAAATATTCTTCTTGTTGAATTAAATCATTTAAAAGACCAAGAGTAATTTCATTTTCTTCTTCACTAATTTCTCTTGTTTCGCTCAAAAACTGACCATTATTAAAATCTAGAGATTCAAGTTCTGAAACATCAATAGAAAAAATGGATGGAATAACACCTTTCTTATCTTTTAGAAATTCTTCAAAATCTTTTTTATAGGAAAAAATACTGATGTTCTCATCAATAAGATTGTTTTCTGATTCATCGACACCGTATTTTTCCTTCAAATATGTAATAAAATCGAGTTTTAAAGATTCAAAGTTCATCTTTTCTCCTATTATTTATATATATCGTCATTTTTTATTGATTTTTTAGTTGAATATATAAAATATTAATTATTGTAAATGATAGAAATAGTAGTTATAATGTATATTGAATGGAGAAGATAGATGTTATTAGGAGTAAATATAGATCACGTTGCAACGTTAAGAAATGCCAGAGGTGAATATGAACCATCTGTAATTGAAGCTGCAAAAATATGTATGGATGTTGGGGCAAATGGTATTACTGCTCATTTGCGTGAAGACAGAAGACATATTGTAGATTTTGATGTTTTTTCTTTGAAAAATGATTTGAAATGCAGATTAAATCTTGAAATGGCTGCGACATATGAAATGCAAAAAATCGCGTTAGAATTATTACCTGATGCTTGTTGTATTGTTCCAGAAAAAAGAGAAGAAGTAACAACTGAAGGCGGTTTAGATGTAGCCTCAAATCCTGAAAAAATTAAAAAATTTATTGAACCATTAATAGAGGCGGGCATCCAAGTTAGCTTATTTATTGATCCAGATAGAAAACAAGTCAGTGCTGCATCAGACGTTGGTGCTCCATTTATTGAACTCCATACAGGAGCATATTCTAGAGCGTTTGGAAAAACTAATGAAAACGAAGAATTTGCGAAATTAAAGCAAGCAACTTCTCTAGCACATTTATTAGGTTTGCAAGTAAATGCGGGACACGGTCTTAATTATAGAAATGTTCATAGAATGCACGAGATAAAAGGTATACACGAACTTAATATTGGACATAGTATCATTTCAAAATCTATCTTTGTTGGACTTGATAAAGCAGTAAGCGAAATGTTAAATTTAGTTAATAAAATTTAATATAACATCGAAAATAGTCAAAAAATATGTTTTAAACGTTTTAATTAGATAGAAAGTAATAAGTGGGGTAAATATGTCAGATATTTTTGCTAATATGCCAGGTTCATATTCGATACCAACACAGAAACAAGATATTTATACTGCAAAAACAGTTCAACCAATAACAGTAAAAGAAGCTATCTCAGCATCTAACGTTAAAGAACAGCCGACAGACTCTGTACAACTTTCATCTCAAAAGGAAGAAAAGAAAGGTCCTATTAAATCAATTAAAGGATTTATAGCTAATATTAAGAAATTTTTTGCAACTTCGACAGAATACGTAAAAGGTACAGTTAAAGGTGTAACTTCAGGAGTCGTAGCTGGTTCTGTTGTTTATACTGCAGGTTCTATATTAAATTTTGCAAAACAAAAAGCGGCTAATTCTGCAGCAAAAAAGGCAGGTGTAGAAGCTGCAAAAGTAATTAAAAAAGTCCCAAATAAAGCACTTGCGATTGTTGTAGGTGGACTTGTTCTTGCTGCTAATCTATGGACTGCATCATTAAATGCGACAGAAAAGAGTTCTAATATTGACCATAGATGGACTGGTCATAAACAGTAGTGATTAATTTATGAAAAGAAGACAGGCACAATAATTAGCCTGTCTTCTTTTATTTTTTATTATGTTATAATATCTTTCGTTAAATTGTTTTAATTGGAGTTCTTTTTAGTTTGTCTGAAATAAAAAATTCAATAAAATATAAACTATTGTCATTTGATGAACTTGTTATAAACTTAGATAGACTTTCTCGATTTAAAACTCCAGAGGAGTCTTTTGATAGGGTTTTTAGTTCAATAATATATAAAAACCTTATTTCACCAAAGTATTCTAAAAATGACATAGAAAAATTAGATGCAAAAGTTATTTCGAATATTGTTGAAGAAATTTGGAATGCTTCTGTCTTCAATCTTTTTGGAAAGTATAATACTAATTGTGTCGCGAATAATGCTTTACGACTTTCTATAGAAAAAACTTTTACTAATATAGAAACAAGAACAAAAGTTTTCCTTAATTCAAAATTGAATTTTTCACTTATACTTCAGCATTTAGATTATAAATCTGCTCCTATTAATTTAAAGTTTCTAATAAAAGTTGTTTCAGAATTTGAGAGTGAAAATATTGATATAGAAAAATTAAAGTATATACGTGAAAAGTATTCTCTTTTATTTCCAATAGAAAAATTGATAATAGTTGAGGGAATAACAGAAGAAATATTATTGCCGGTTTTTGCAAGTAAAATAAAATCTGATTTTAATAAAAATGGGATTTTTATATTGGGAGCTGGAGGAAAAAGTAAAAGTCCGACATTGTATTTTAAGCTAAAAGATAAGTTAAGGATTCCTGTTGTTTTACTTTTTGATTCTGATGCTAAAGAAATTTGTTCATCTTTACAAGAACAAATTAAAAATAAAGATAAAACAATTTTAATTGAAAGTGGTGAATTTGAGGATATTATTTCTATTAATCTTTTAAAAAGAGCATTAAACAATGAATATCAACCTGTAACTCCAATTATAAAAGAAGAATTACATATATACAAAAAAATGTGTGAAAACATTGAAAATTTTTATAGAACAAGACATCTTGGAGAATTTAAAAAGTCTAAATTATCAAAAATTATTGCTAAGAATGTTAAATATGATACTGATATAACTGATGAAATTAAGAAAATTATTCTAAATATTGTATAATATTGCAAAAATACAAATCAAAATGTTATTATCTTTATTGGTTAGTAGAAGGAGATATTATGAAAAAGAAATTTATTCTTCTTTGTTTGGTTTCAGCTTTTTTTCTTGTAGGTAATTATGTATTCTCTGTAGAAGTCAATACTAGTGACTATGAAGTAATAGAAAGTCAAACAATTGAAGAAGTAAAAGATATACAAGAATCTAAAGTTGTTTCTGTTTTTGAAACAGATAAAATAAAAGTATTAAAAGTAAATGACAAATATACAATATTTGATAAAGAAAACGATTCTGTAATATTGGAACCAATAGTTGATGAAATTAGTGCATTTAATCCTAATGAGTATAAAATTAAAATTAATAATTCTGTTGGTTACTTTAATGCCGAAAATAATAACAGATTTATTACTAATTATGATGACATTATTTTGTTGGGGAAATATATCAAAACAAAATATCAGAATAAATATGGTCTTATAGACAAGAATGGAAATGTAATATTAAAACCGATATATGAAAAAGTTAGTATATTTAGTCGTGACAATATTGAATATATCTCCGGAAAGTATAACGGTAAATATAAACTTTATAAAAATACGGGAAAACTTATTCCTGAAGATGAGTTATATGTTATTTCAAATGATGGATATTATTTATTAGCGCAGAATTTAAAGCCTGAGTTAAAAAAATATAGATATAATAATTCAACAATTTATCAGAAAGTTGAACATGGAGATGACAATTTAGTATATGAAATTGAAGAAATTAAACTTCCGGAAAAAGTTAAGGTCGCTGCAATAAAAAAAGATATTATATCCGAAGAAGTAGACAATAATACTCCTATAGAAAACAGTGAACCGTTTATAGTCAATGATAAGCAATATTTGCTTTTAAAAAAGGATGATAAGTATGGTATTAAAACTCTAAAAGGTAAAGAAATTGTTCCTGTTAAGTATGACGAAATTATTCCTATTAAACTTTGTGAACACTATAAAAATCCCGTATTTTTAACCATTAAAAATGGTATATATTCAGAATATAGTCATTCAGGCAAATTATTAGCTGAACAAGTTTATGATAAGGTAAATATATATAAATATGGTAAGTTATATACATATACAAGGGAAGATGGAATTTGGACTTTAAGATGTAATGGAAAATTAATAGGACAACTTATTTTAGACAAGGATGGTTATAAATATTCTAATATAAAACTACATTTGTTGCCTTTGCATAAGATAAATGAACTGTTTATTTCTATGCTTGAGAACGCCAAATAATATAATTATAAATAAAAGAAGAGAGGTTTTAACCTCTCTTCTTTTATTCTTATTATTTTTTAGTACCTGCTTCGAGAATGCCAGTGTGTTTTATATATTCTTCAGGAGACATAGCTTCTTTTATTTTCTCTAACAACATTTTTGTAGATTTTAAAGATAATTCAGGATTATCATAGTTATGCATATATAATCTTAAAAAGCCTTCACGTTGAGCATCTTCATCAAGTCTTTTTATTGATGCTTCTGATTTTGAAGAAAGTATTTGATTTTCTATAAACTCGGCATTCGTTTTTGCATTATTTGTACATCCATAGTTTTGGCAAATATCAACAAAGTCAGTGCCACTGCCCAATTCTTTTGATAATTGAGATTTATGGAAAAAGCCTTGTTTTCTGAACATATCGGCATTTAAAAATTGATTTTTTTGATATCCAAAAGAGTCTGCAGTAGTTCTTCCTAAATCATTTAATTTTGCGAAACCAAATGATGGTCTTGCTGAAAGATTCTTTGAAACATTAGTCATTGTTACATTTGTAATCATATTGAATTCCTCACACTTAAACTAATTATATAAATCTTGTAAAAAAAAATTTTGTTAGTTTTCATTAATTACTTATAAAATTGTTTCAATCCTGTTGTAAAATCATTTACGATGTCACCATTTCCAGATAATTTATATTTATAAATAGTTAATCCTTCTAAGCCAACAGGGCCTCTTGCGTGTGTTTTATTTGTAGATATACCAACTTCAGCTCCAAAACCATATCTAAAACCATCTGCAAATCTAGTAGATATATTTTTATATACCCCTGATGAATCAACAAACATCATAAATTTTTCAGCATTTAAATCATTTTCTGTAAGAATGCAATCAGTATGACCTGAGCCAAATTTATTTATGTGAGAAATTGCTTCTTCAATATTTTCAACAACTTTCAATGATAATATTTTTTCTCCATATTCTTTATGCCAATCAGAAACAACTGCATTTATATCATCAGAATATTCTTTTTTCACTTCTTCATCTGAATTAATAACTACAGAATTTTCTTTCAAAGATTTAATAAGAACAGGTAGAACTTTATCTTTTATTTTTCTGTTAACAAGAACTGTCTCAACAGAATTACAAGCACTTGGATACTGACATTTTGCATCAATAATAATCGGAATTGCTTTATTAACATCTGCGAATTCATCAATATAAATATGACAGATGCCGTCTGCGTGTCCTAGTACAGGAATTTTTGTGTTAGACTTAATAAAACTAACAAGAGAATTTGAGCCTCTTGGTATAATTAAATCAATATATTTGTCTGCATCAAGCATAATTTTTACATCATCTCTTGAATAGATAAGATTTATAATATCTTTGGGAAATTCATCAATTTTAGAAAGTGCAGAAGTAATAATATTAAATATTGCAGTGTTTGTTTTTTCTGCTTCAGAACCTCCTTTAAGAATTACAGCATTAGATGATTTTATGGCCAAAGCAGAAATTTGTGAAATAACATCTGGTCTTGCTTCAAAAATTACACCAATAACCCCTATAGGACAGCTTACTTTTTTTAAATTAATACCTTGGGCTAAATCTTTTTCCCAAATAATTTTATTAATTGGATCATCAAGTGTTGCAATATCCTTAACACCTTGAATCATATCTCTAAGCTTGTTTTCATCAAGCTTTAATCTATTATAAGCAGACTGAGTAATTTCACCTTTTTCTAACAATAATTTAGCATTTTCTAAATCAAGATTATTAGCGGATATTATTTCGTTTTTATTTATATTTATTGCATCTGCAATTTTATGTAAAGCATCATTTTTTATTTTTGTAGACATTTGCAATGCTAAAATTGATGCTTCTTTTGCTTTTTTAGCAATTTCAATTACATTAGACATAGATATCTCCTACAATAATGCTATGTTGTCTTTAGTTACAACAGCATCATAATTCTTATGACCTAAAATTTGATATATATTGTCAGAATGTTCGCCAATTATTTTTTTACAATCTTCAGAATTATAATTAGCTATTCCTCTTGCAAATTCTACCTTATTTTCATCAACAATAGATACAACGTCACCGCAATCAAAAGAACCATTAATTTTCAGAACACCAATTGCAAGTAAGCTTTTGTTCTTTTCTGTAATTGCCTTTTTAGCACCTTCATTAATAACGATTTGACCGTTAATATTAGTAGCATAAGCAATCCATCTTCGTTTTTGAGAAAGTTGTTCTACGGGATAAAAAGTTGTTCCCATTTTCTCTCCTGAAAATAATTTAGTTATAACTTGAGGGGTTTTACCATTAGCTATTATTACACATCCGCCTGAATGAGTTACAACTTTTGCTGCTTGGAGTTTTGTTTTCATTCCGCCACGTCCGCCTTTTGAAGCAGATTGTGCATAACTTTCTATTTCTTCTGTGATTTCTTTTACATCACTTATTAAATTTGCATTTGGATTTTCCTTTGGACTATCATCATACAGACCATTTATATCTGACAATATTACTAATAAATCAGCATCTAATTTACTAGCTACGAGTGCTGACAATTTATCATTATCAGAGAAACTTATACCATAAATTGGCTCTAATTCTGACGTTGATACTGTATCGTTCTGATTTATAATTGGTATTACATCTAGTTCAAGCAAAGTATTTAAAACATTACTCAAACTTAGATATTTTATTCTGTTAGTAAAATCATCTTCTGTTAATAAAACTTGAGCTGTATTAATTGAATATTTCCCAAAACCGTCTTCATAAATAGACATTAATTGACATTGCCCGACAGCAGCACATGCCTGTTTTATAGATAAACTTTCACTTGAATCAACATTGAGTTTCTTTGACCCCAAACCAACAGCACCTGAAGTAACAACAATGATTTCTTTTCCTTGTCTATGGAGTTTAGAAATTTCTTCAATAAAAGAATATACACGTGATAAAGAAATTTCTTTATCATCATTCCTTAGAACATTAGTTCCAAACTTAAAAACAATCCTTTTAGCATCATTGATATTCATAAGATTTATTATAGCTTAAACCTTATTCATTGCAATAAGCAATAACATTTTTAGCTTCAAGATTTAATTGTTTAAGTATTGAATTAAACAAAGTTCTTGATTTGGAGTTAAAAGTGATATTTCCTTGTTCGTCGACATTCTTCTTAATTGAATTCAGAACTTCTAACGGCATTCCAATATATTTGCCATTTTTTATAGATTTCATGGCTGATGAGAAATCTTTTTGAGAACCTAGATCTGACCAAGTATTATCTTCAGGAATAATAGCTAGCTTCATTTCCATAGCTTGATTATTTTCATTAACTATTTCACCAGCTTTTATAGCTTCAAGCATTGGTGCAATTATCATTGAAGAGAAATCATAACCTTTATCAGGATTTTTAAAGCTTTCTGGATTTTGAATATATCTAGATTTTATCCATTCTAAAGCTTGTGGAGAAATAATATAAGGTCCCACTGCCGATAAACAAGTATTATCACCTAATTCAGGAATTACACAAGAATCTATAAATGCTTCATCTTGAGGTTTTTCAACAAATTGATTAATAGTTTTAGAATCTAAAGAATCCAATTTAACTATACTCAAACTTTTTGTTTTTTGTTTATCAACAGGAATTGTCGTAATAGTAAAAGCAGCACCTGATTTTTCATGTTCAAGCATTATTTTAGAAACATTAACATCAGAGAAATTATCTCCCCATCCGAAAACTAATGGTTTTTTCGTCGATATTTTTCCATCAGCTAAACCTTCAAGAAAGGCATAAGCACTACCCTGTGCCGGTTTAACCCTAACAAAATCAAACCATTTATCAAGCTTACCTGTTTTTGTATAATTTGTAATTACAGTTTGTACTAAAGACATATTTTTACCGTTTAAAGTTGCCGGAATATATGAAGCAGGTTTTGTAATACCACCTTGGAGCGTTGTAATATCTTTATATCTTGTTCCATCTCCATCACTTGGAATATAAAAATTATAGTCATCTTTTAACTGTGGAGCATATGTCTTATCCATATATTTTTTTGATACTGCATCATGCATACCTTCTTGCCAAAAACGGATATATTGATTTTCCATTTTATAATCACGTTGACCATTTTCTTCTCTTATACTGCCGTACAAACGACCTTTAAAACTAGGTGTTCTTTCACCTTTTTTTGCTATTGCAATATATAAATCATCAGATTTAATAACCGTATCAGGAGTTATTAATAATGTTAAATCTTTATACTCAGGTAAATTAGATTTAATTAAAAACTTTGAACCAACTTTCGGATTTGAAAGATTTTTATATAATTCAAAATACTCAGAAGCTTTTCCCTTCATTACAAATCTGTCACCATCCATACCTTTTGTTGAAACAGGTATTTTATAAGCTGAAAAGCTTTGAATTTTATCATTTCTTCTAATATCGTTATTATATTTTCCAATATTATTAAATGAAGAGACACTTTGAATTTTCATAAACACACCCCATCTTGCAAAAATAAATTACTTATGTAGTCAAATTAGCACAAATACTACAACATTAATAGTAGTATAATATGTATATTTAAGAAAGATTTACAATTATATATTTGTTAGGTAATCAGTAATAAACTGTCTTGCAACTCTTGGTGTTCTTATTGATTTTAGAGCAGCAAATTCTTCTGCTTTGTTAAATAAATCTTGATTTACAGGAATACAACAATCATTTGCAATCTTTTCAACTATATTTAGATACTCATTTTTAGTTAACATTGAAAATGTCAACATAATGCCAAATCTATCTGAAAGAGATACCATTTCGTCAATTGTATCATTATAATGAATTTCATTGCCTTCTCTTGCTGTAAAGCTTTCTTTTACAAGATGCATTCTGTTTGTTGTTGCATATATTACTGTGTTAGATGGTCTATTCGATAAAGAACCTTCTAAAACAGCTTTAATTGATGAGAAATTCTTATCATCTTCTTCAAATGAGATATCATCAGCAAAAATTATAAATTTCAAAGGAAGATTTCTTATTTGTTCATATAAATCAGAAAGGTAAATAAAGCTTTCCTTGTAAACTTGAATAATTTTTAAGTTGTAATCAGAAAATTCATTTATTAAGGCTTTAACGGTAGATGATTTACCGCATCCTCTATCTCCATAAAGCAAGATATTATTAGCTTCTTTTCCCTCTAAGAAAGCTTTTGTATTTTGTTTTATCACACTTTTTTGATATTCATAATTTTTTAAATCATTAAAAGTCATAGCATCAAAGTATTTTACAGGTTTAATCTCTTTATTTTCCGTATACGAAAATGCAGAATAACAAGAAAAAACACCATATCCATAATTTTTGTATGATGCTAATATAGAATCCAAATTAAAGTCTTGTTTATTTGCAAAAGAAAAAGATGGCAAATGAGAAATTATATCTTTTTGTTCAGGGAATTTTTCTTCAAGCAAAGTTTTGATTTTTAAATAATCATAAGAAAGCAAACTATCGAATAATGATAATTCATACCTAGCTGTTTCTAAAATTTGATTATTTTTACTAATACAGTCACTACAACCTTTTGACAATAGATTTTCATCTGTATAAATTAAATTTTTAAGATAGTTATACAAATTCTGATTTGGTTCTTTTTCATATAGCAAAGAAATGAACTCTGAATATGTTCTTAATATTACATTTATATCAGCATTAGACTTTATATTATTTAAAAGCTCTATAAAAGAAGCTATTATTGAATCTTTTAATATATTTCTGAATATTGATATTAACAATAAAGATGTTGTAAGCTTACTCATACTAGTTCTTTCCGCACAATATTTTTATAATTTTATTTTTACATTTATGTATAAAACTTTTATTAAAGTTAGCAAAATTATGTTTAAAATTACAATTAAGCATTCTGCAATACATTTTACAAGTTTTAGTTAAAGCTCTGCATTTTTGAGAATTAGCATTATTCCATATTTCTTCAGGTGAATTTTCTTTAATATTACCAACAGGATGCATATTAAAACAGAGTCTTACATCACCATAAGGATCTATTGCAAAATTAGTAGAACCAACATCACATTTTATTTCTTTTAAAATATCATCAGGATTATTAAAGAATACTTTCATTGCTTCTAACTGTTCATAAGAATTATATATAGAATGACCTGCTCGTTTCATTTCAACTAATTTATCAACAACTTCAATGGCCCGTCTTGACATATTTTTATATTTTATCCTGAGTTCTTTGGGCATTTTATAGTTTTGAGTATCACAACCTTTTTGATAATTGTATCCATGGAAAGACTCTTTATCATCTAAAAGCTGAAACATAATACCGTTAATTCTATTTTTAGTAACGAATTCAACTAATGGAATAGCTTCTTCTATATTTTCAGGGAACAAGATTGTTGCAATATTAATACCTAAAGAAGCATGTTTTTCATCTCTTATTCTTTTTAGTTCAAAAATCGCATCAATTGTTTTTTCGTATGAACCTTGTCTTCCCCTTGATTCATCATGAATAGTAGGATTATTAATAGCATTTAAAGATAAGTTCAAAGATTCTATTGGAGAATCAACAATTTTTTCATATAAATTTTGAATACTAAAAGCATTAGTCATTGATGCAACTTTAATGCCTAAAGATTTTGCATATTCAGCAATTTCGAAAATATCTTGTCTTAAGAAAGGTTCTCCACCGGAAAAACAGAACCAAAAACCTTCTCCTAGCCAATTACGAAGTTCAGAAAGTGCTTTTTTCCACTCTTCGGTTGTAAGTTCTTTAGACATAACATCAGAAGCTACCGTTTTCCATTTTGAGCAAGTAACACATTGCATTTGACATCTATCTGTTACATCAAAAGTAATTTGCTGTGGTTTTTCAAGTTGCTGTTTCACTATGAATTCCTTTTTATTTATAACTAATCAACATTTTTTTCTTGTTTGCTTTTTTGAAGATTAAAATAATCATAAACAAGTTGAGCCTGACTCTTAGATAATAATAACATCAATTCTTCTTTTGTAAGCTTAGATATTTTTGAAATATTAACATATTTTTCAATAAGAAGTTTTTTATTTTTTTTGTACAACCCTTTAATATCATCCAATTCCGAATGAATAGCTTCTTTTTCTCTTAATTGTCTATGAAAAGTAATTGCGAAACGGTGTGCTTCATCTCTTATTCTTTGGAAGAAAAATAAAGCTTGAGAATTTGATGGAAATAATACAGGACGCTGTTTATTTGGAATAAATACTTCTTCAATCCTTTTTGCAAGTGATACAATATCTTGATTTTTAACGCCTAATTCATTCAGTATTTCAACTGCACTAGAAAGTTGTCCTTTTCCGCCATCTATAATAATTAAATCAGGGAATTCCAAATTTTCTTTTAAAAGTCTTGAATATCTTCTGGTTATAACTTCTCTCATAGATTTAAAATCATCAGGTTTACCTTTTTCCACTGTTTTTATTTTAAATTTTTTATATTCACTTTTCTTTGGCATACCATTATAAAAAGAAACCATTGAAGCAACAGTATTTGTACCTTGTACATGAGATATATCAAAACATTCAACTCTGTGTGGAAAGTTTTTTAAACCTAATTTTTCTTGAATATATGAACCCGTTTCATTGTAATTTGATTGAATTTCTTGTAATGATTTAACTTTCATCTCTTGAAGATGGTAGTTTGAATTTTTTAATGCAAGCTCTAAAATATCGTCATTTTTCTTTGTCCAACCGGGATTAATTGTAACCTTTGAACCTTTTTTCGAACTTAGCCATTGTTCATAGATAAGCTTATCTTCTTCATTTAATTCACAAGAGAATATTATCTCTGACGGAATATCATTATCACTTGTTAATTGATAATATTCTTTAATGAAATAAGAAATTATTTCTTCGTCACTATCATAATCAGATTTAGAAATTTCAAAATCTTTTTTATTAGTTAATCTTCCATCTCTAATTTGAAGCAATGAAATACCGCCAATAAATTCATCAGTACTGACAGATATGATATCTTGATTAATATTTGTATTTTCATAAACGACTTTTTGCTTTTCAATAGTTTTTAAAACATCAAAATAACTGTCCCTATATCTTGCAGCTTTTTCATATTCCTGATTTTCTGAACATTTTTCCATTAACGTTTTTAATTCGTCAACCAATTGCATTTGCTTACCTGATAAAAACAATTCAACATTTTTTATGAGTTTTTTATATTCTTCAGATGAAATAAGTTTTTGGCAAGGAGCCATACATCTGCCAATCTGATAATATATGCAGGGTCTATCTTTAAATTTAGGAGTTTTACATTGTTTTAAAGGGAAAAGTTTTTTTAATAAATCAAGCGTAGTATACATTGACTTACCGTTTGTATATGGTCCAAAGTATTTACCCTCAATAGGATTTTTATTTGCTTTTCTTGTAACTAAAATACGAGGATAATCTTCTTTTGTAATTAAAAAATATGGGAACTTCTTATCATCTTTAAGTAAGACATTATATTTTGGTTTATATTTTTTTATTAAATGAGATTCTAAAATTAATGCTTCAATTTCTGAATTAGTTATAATAAATTCAATTTTTACAATTTGAGGCACCATTACCTTTAACTTTACAGAGTCGTGTTTTTTATTGAAATAACTCGAAACACGTCTTTTTAAATTTTTTGCTTTACCAACATAAATAATAGTACCTGTCTTATCATAAAACTGATATGATCCGCTTGATTCAGGTAATAAACGTAATTGTTCTTTTATATCCATAACTCTATTTTACAATACTTTCAATATTACTGATATAATAAAGCTATGTTTTTAAAGAAAATTTTTTATAAATATATTCTAAGAAGAAAATATTACAGATATGGAAAATGTAACAGATGCGGTGATTGTTGCAGTAAAATCTACGTAAATCATAAAAAAGACACAATTAAAACTATTGAAGAATTTGAAAAACTAAAGAACCTACACCCTTTTTATACATTTTTAGAAGTAGTTGATAAAGATAATAATGGTCTTGTATTTAAGTGTAATAAATTTGATAAAGAAAAACATATTTGTACAATACATAAATTCAGACCGGGTATTTGCAGAAGATATCCATCTGAAATTATTTTAAAGATGAATGGCGTAATGTCCGAAAAGTGCGGATTTTATTTTAAACCGATTGACAGTTTTAAAGATATTTTGAAAAAAGAACAAAAGAAAACAAATAATTTCTAATATAATTTTTGAGCAATATCTAGAAACTTTTTAGTTAATTCTACGTTATGAACTCTGTGAATATTAACATTAGAAAGCATTGCTGAATATAAAGCGGTATGTAAATCCGCATCTTCACAGGTAATATCAAAAGTTTTTCTGATAAAAGATTTTCTCGAAATACCTAATAACATAGGACAATTTAAGGTTTGAAATTCATCTAACCTTTTTAAAAGTTCAAAATTAGATTCTAAAGCTTTTCCAAAACCAATTCCAACATCAATTATTATATTTTTTCTATCAAGTCCGGAGTTTGTTAATAAATCAATTTTATTTTTTAATGATAAATAAATTTCTTCAACAATATCAGCACAAACAAAATCAGAGGAAACAGCAGGAACTTTGTCTGAATGCATGATAATAACAGGTACATTATTTTTGACTACAAAATCAAATAAATCTCTATCAAAATCCAATCCCGAAACATCATTAATGATATCGGCACCCATTTCTAAGGCTTGTTTTGCGGTTTGATAATTTCTTGTATCAATACTGATTGGAATATCAAAATACTTTTTTCTGATTTCTTTTATTACTGGAATTACTCTTTTTATTTCTTCCTCTATTGTAACAGGCTCTGCACCTGGTCTTGTTGATTCACCGCCAATATCTATAATATCTGCACCATTTTTAATCAACTCATCACAATGTACTAATGCTGATTCAACAGAATTATAATTACCTCCGTCTGAAAAAGAATCCGGTGTAACATTTAAAATACCCATTATGTATGGTCTTGACCAATCAAAGATTCTATTTCTAATTTCAATTGGTTCTAATTTTAGATTTAATTCATAATTTAGTTCTTGTGCTAATTTTTTTAAACGAAAAGGCTGAATATATAATTTTTTGATAAGCTTTTTTAACTGAGAAGTCGTTGCAAAAATAATTGCATCAGTATATTCGCATTTACACATTATAGTATCTCTGTTAACAGCACAATCAAAGCCTAAAGAAAGACAAAGTTGTTTTAAAATATTTGCTTCATGAGACTTTAAGTGAAATATTTTATATAATTGCCCTTCATATTTTGATGAAGCTTCAGTAATATAAGAAGAATCAAACCCTATGGACTTCAATTCTTTTAATACATTATTATTTGCTTTTTTTACAAAGATATCACTCATAAAACCATTATAGAAAAAACTCTTTGCTTTGTGTAGCTTATTTATAAAATCATTAATTATTGATGTAAGCTTTTCAATCTGTATGTTTCAACAAACTAGAAAAAGGGAATATAAACAAAATATTACTTTTATAATAAATAGGAAATTTTATGACAGACAAGAATAAGGATATAGAAAATAATAAAGAAGAAAATCATAATATACCTGAATACTATAAAAATTTGTGGAAGTTTGTTGGGTTATGGGAAACCATACATTTTTCACAAAATCAAAGATTTAGGAAAAAGCAGCCAAACCCAACCTACAGACTCCTATTGCTAAACTTATGAGATTCCCCTTTGATTTACAACTATTTAAAATTGGTTTTACAGCTTTTAAATTTATTTTTATGTTTTTAGTAAAATTTATTTGTGATATATCTTTTCCAAATATTTTTTTGATATCTGTATCTAATTTTAGCGAATCATTAACTTGATGTTTGAAAATTTTACTATCATTTAGTTTTATAATTTCCTTATCTATTTTAAGACCAGTATAAGAATCGTAATTTTTTATTGTAGAAAGAAGTCTTCTAACAGTTTTATCATTAATGTTATCAGAATTTAGCAATTTATTTACATCGTCAACGCACTTACCAGATTTTTTCATTATTCTTTGAACTTTTCTACTTGTAAGTTCTTTTAGAAACATGTTATATACAGCTTTTTTACCAAGTTCTATTGCTTCTTTTTCATTTTTTACATCTGGAAGATTTTTGTAAAGTTTTCTATTTTTTGAATCTTTAAAAAATGATTCTGCTTCTTTCAAAAGATAATCTTTTTCCTGTGGTGTAAGGTCAAGAAAGTCTTCTAAATCCTTATGAAAACTATCATCTAATATTAATTCTATTCCATTTAATACAGCGTCTTTTGTTGGGAATGAATTAGTGTTCTTTTCTGTACCATTATTGTCAAGATTTATTTGACAATCAAGATATAGTTCAGAATCATCCTCATTTTTTTCTACATTTGTTCCATAGGAAACATATCCACATAATGTTGTATTTGCCATAAAACTCCTTTATTATTTCTTGT
>CALUQL010000016.1 GCA_944322895.1 Candidatus Gastranaerophilales bacterium | reverse complement strand
TTTTCAATTTGTAATTGTTTTTGATGTTCTAATAATTCTTGAGTTAATATTGTCTGCTTTTCGATTAACTCTGCAGCCTTTAGATTAACATCAACTATTTGTTTTTCTTGTTCACTTGTTTTTTGTTTTAACATTTTTAGCTCTTTTTCCTGCTCAATCGAAGAATCTTTTAATTTTTTATGCACAAATACAAAACCAACAACCAACCCAGCAAGTAATAATGCTATAGCCAGCCACCAAGGATTGCCTGAAGCTTCAGGGACAGGTAAATTTACAGGTCTATCTGATGCCAAATACGGATCTATTGTTTCTGCAAATGCGATAGAAACGTTATCAGGATTTACTTTAGGTGATGCTGCTCTTGCGATTTGTGCTTTTAATTCATCAACTGTCATATTAGGAGGCATAGAATCAGCATTCATTGTTACTGCAATTGATATATTTTCAATTATCCCTGATTTATAATATTCACTTACATGTTTTTTATCAACACCATATGTTTTTTCAGTTGCTTCTCTTGAATAATTTTTATTTTGAGAAGATGTAGAAGATGAATTTTGAAGACCATTCGGTAAATATACACTAACTGCATCTGAACCTTTATTTGTATCTTGAGAAGTATCACCTAATCCTTCTCTAAAAGTTTGCTCAGTTAAAGATGTTTTTCCATCAGGATTATACTGAATACTTGTTATCTCTTTAGGAACTTGATTTAGAGATGTACTAACGGTAACAACATAATTCCCATGACCTAACAACATATCTAGCTGTGCAGCTACTTTGTTCTGCATATAAGAATCATTCTCTTGAATTTTTGCGATTTGGTCATCTATGGATTTAACCAAACTGTTATATACGTTTCCGTTAGTATCTGTAATAGAAATATTTTCAGCTGTCAATCCGCTTACACTTCCTAAAAGCAGACTCTTTATTGCTCTAATGACAGATTCATCAATCCTTACAGGATATTTTTCATTTTGTTCAACTGTCAATACTACCGTAGCACTAAGCGGTTTTTTATCTGCCTTAAACATTGTATTTTCCGGAATACTTACAAGAACAGATGCATTTTCGACTCTAGGCATTTTTCTTATTAATCTTGAGAGTTCTCCATTTACAGCTCTCGCCAATTTTATTCTTTTATCTTCTCTAGTTGAAGTAAAATCATTTTTATCAAATATCTCTAATCCAACATTTTGATCAACTAAACCACTTTTTACAATTTCAATTAAAGCTCTATCACGCTGGACATTAGTATATTTACCTCCTTCTAAAAACACTGTTGTTTTGGAACCGGAAGTAGTACTCTTTGTTTCTATATTACTACGTGCTAATAAAGTTTGTATTTCTAAAGCTTTACCGGGATTATCCGTTGTAATTATATTAAATGACTCTTTTTGTATTTTTTCCAGTGGTTTTCCTGGCATTTGTGAAGACTTGTTGCTTGCTGAAATTACAGCAAATATAATAATAAGAAGAAATAGCAACGCGACTCCACCTATAACGGAGTACAAAATAGTCTTATTCTGTAATAATTCTTTTATATTCATAAATCCCTAATCTTTATATAATCAACTACTTGATATTATACTATTATTTCAAATATTGGGTAACTACTTTACACTTATTTATTATAGTTTACAAGATTTTTAAATTGAAATATTCATAACTGTATTATATGCTGTTACGACTTTTGAAGTCATTTGTGTTGCAAGACTTACACCAAGTTCTGCCTTTGCAACAGCAGTCATAACATCGTGTATATCGACATCAGAATTACCCATCATTTGCTGGTTTAACAATTGATCAGGTTTTTCTATTTCAGAATTTAAATTACTTACCATGCCGGAAAGTACACTTTTAAAACTTACACCTTCTTTTTGATTAAGATTACTAATTCCAAAACCTTTTTGAGAAAATTCATCAATAGGCATCGAAGATGAAACATTGGAAAAAATATTTATATTTGGTACTAATCTGTTTTCTAACATTTTTATGCCTTTCTATTATAGATAATTTGCAAGTACATTTTTTACATAGTTCTGAGTTTCACGAAAAGGAGGAACTCCGTCATACTTATCAACATTGCCTGGTCCTGCATTATATGCTGCAAGTGCGAGCACAACATTACCATTATATCTTTCCATCATACTTTTCAAATATCTTACTCCGCCATCTACATTTTGGACAGGATTATATGGGTCACTGACTCCTAAAGACTTTGCTGTAGCGGGCATCAATTGCATTAAACCTTGAGCACCTGCAGATGATTTTGCTTTTGAATTATAACCGGATTCTTGTTTAATTACGGCATTTACAAGTTTTTCATCAACTCCGTGTTTTTTAGAAATTTTAGATATTAAATCCTTTATTTGAGATTTTTCTGTTTGCTTAGTTGTAGTTACATAGGGAATTGAAAAAATATTTTCGTCTTCTGTTTTAACATTCTGAACTTCTTTTGAAATAGTATGTGCATTTACTTTTTTGGTAGTTAAAGAACCAAATTTGATATTATTTGCAGGCTTATTTACATTAAATCTTGTATGAACATTTAAAGATGATTTCATAACATCTTCAAAAGTTTTAAATTCAACACCTTCACTTAATTCAGCAGTTCTGTTTTGAGATTGTACATAATTACTAATCTGCTGTGCCCTTTGAATTGCCGCTGCTTGACCTGATGAATTTAATAGATTTTGTATCATACCCGTAAACATTACACACTACCCTTTTATATTATTAGCTTCCTATAGTTGCCGCCTTATCTGCCATTGACTTTGACATTGTTATTATTGCCAAACTTGCTTCATATGCTCTTTGTGCCATTATTGCATCTGTTATTTCAACTAAAGGATCTACATTTGAAGTTCTTATATATCCGTTTTCATCTGCATCAGGGTGTCCAGGTTTATACAATCTGTCACCTAATGTTGGATCTTCAACAACACCTGCCATAGCAACACTTCCTGACGCATAGGGAAGAGTGCCTGCTCCAAATGTTGATTCTTTCATCTGATTCATTACGCTCAAAAATGAACTTCTGTCAGTTGATACTACCAATGGAATTTTTCTGACATAATTCGGCGTATCCAAGTTTGCTATATTCTTGGATGATATGTCTAATCTCATGCCGTGAACTTTTAATCCGTCACAGCCTACATTCATTGCGCTTAATATTCCCATTAGCCGTTACCCATATTTATAACTGTTTTCATTTCTGTAATTAATGACGTCATTCTTCTTGCTGCAACTGTATATAACAAAGAATTTTTTTGCATTTCCGATAATTCAGTTGCAGGGTTAACCTTCTCATCAGAAGTTTCTATTGTTACAGGAGATGGTCCCATTTTGGCTGCTAATGCAGTTTCCAATGGATTTGCTGTTCCGCCTAAATATTGCGAGAATGATATATCTTTTCTTTTGTAGTTTGGAGTATCCATATTCGCAAGATTACAAGAAAGAGCCTTTTGTCTTTCTGCTATTAAATCTAATGCGTGAAGAGTACTTCTCATTGGATTGTTTTCTATAATCATTTACTCACCTTCTATTGATTTAATTGTAATGTTTTTGAATACATATCATTTACCGTTTGCATTACCTTGAAACTTGCAAGCATAGATGCGTTCAATCTTAAAATAGAATTAACTTCATTTAATATATCTATGTTTGTAACTTCCAAACTGCCTTGTTTTAGTTTTGTATGATTTTTTATAAGGACAGGTTCACCTGATTCTGCTGTAAGATAATATTTATTATTATCAGCCTTTTTTAACCCTTCTGGATTTTGAAAATTTACAATTGGTATTATTCCCAGAGTTTCTCTTTGTGTTCCATCATTTGAAAATACTTCAACTTCACCATCTGGTTTTATTGCAATATTTTCATAATTAACAGGAATTTGAATACCGTCACCAACTAAATAACCGTCATTTGTAATCAAATATCCATCTTGATTAACTTTGAATGAACCTTCTCTAGTATATGTAACATCCCCATTTGGAGATGTTACAGGAATAAATCCAGTACCATCTATTGCAACATCAAAATCTCTTGTTGTTCTTTGAATTGCACCTTGAGAAAAATCTGTTCTTTCTACGCCGGTAAGATATCCGTTTTCATCTAACATTTGTTCAAAACGAACAGACTTATATCCATTTGTATTGTAGTTAGATATGTTTGAAGAAATATAACCCATCTTTTCAAATTGAAGTTCTGCGTTATATATACCTTTATTAATTATACCTTGTATTGTTGTCATTAATTACCTTTCTAACTAACTACCAAGAGATGAAATTACTCTTTGTAAATTTGAATTTTGTATTTGATATAATTGCCTGTTTGCTTCAAATGTTCGAGGATACATCATTGCTTGCATAAATTCTGTTTGCAAACTTACATTAGAATATTCATTGTATCCTTGTCTTACATTCGGTGACAAAACAGCAACACCATCTTGACTTACAACAGATAATGTTCCTGCCGTTTCAAATTTCCTTGTTTTATTATTTAAAACTCTTACAACACCATTTAAATCTATTGATATATCTTCGAGTTTTTCAGGCACAAACGGTAAAACAAGAGGAGTCCCCATATTAGTCAATATTTTGTCGCCATCAAGAGATAAGATTTCACCGTTCTTATTCATTTTGAATCTTCCGTCTCTTGTTAGTTTAACTCCTTCCTTTGTAAGGACTTGAAAATATCCTTTTTCTGCCAAAGCAACATCTAAAGGGTTCTCTGTCAGTCCAAGTCTACCAACTGTATCATCTGTTGTTGTTGAGATTGCATCTTCACCTATGAACTCAGCAAAAGAAGATACAACCGGTATTTTTCTTTGATAACCGATTTTATCAAATCCAACAACATTCTCATTTGTAATTGCCATAAGTGCAGTTTGCATTCTCATAGCACGAATGTTTTGAATTATTCCTCTTTCTGTAAAATGTACACCGCCGTTTATCATACAATTACCCTTTTTACCTCTATTTAATGATATAATATTGAAAGTCAAAAGTACCCATATTTATGGTTGATATATATGATTTTTATTACTGCTTTCTAATACATATGTACGATTTTTTAGATGTACCATTTTTTATGTGATATTATGTTGTTGACTGGAATTATCAATGGTTTAGGGTTATGCTCTTCAGGAAAATTATTCTGACAATTTTATTAATATTTTTTATTAATATACAAGAAGCGAATGCAATTAAAATTGGTCTTGAAACTCAAGCAAAAGAGGTAAAAGTTGCCTCATCTGTTTATGGTGAAATCTATGACGCATTTCAAAATAAGTTATTATATGAAATTAAACCAATGAAGGTTTATCAATTTAAATCAAAAGGAAAAGAAATTTATGTAGTATCTAACAGACAAGAATTTTCACTAGGCACAAATCAGGTATTAATAAGAACAAAAACACCAGGCTTTTTATGCTCAAAAAAAGCTTGGTATAGAGGTAACTTTCTTATTACAAATTGGGGTAATGGCCTAACATTAATAAATGATGTTCCTTTAGAAGACTACCTAAAAGGAGTCGTTCCAGCTGAAATGCCTTCAAAATGGAATTTGGAAGCACTTAAAGCACAAGCAATCGCTGCAAGAAGCTATGCCGTAGCTACCAAAACAGCAGGTAAACATGCTTCCAAGGGGTTTGATTTAGTTGATACAACTGCCGATCAAGCATATGGAGGCGCCAGTGCGGAAAAAGCAAGAACAACTAAAGCTGTTGAAGATACAAAAGGTATAGTTCTTGTTCAAGATAAAAGAGTTTTACCTACATATTATCACGCAAGTTCAGGTGGACAAACAAAGGTATGGAATTCTGGAAGCTCATTCTTACAGTCAGTTCCCTCTTTTGACTATGGAACAAAGAAAAACGGCCACGGTGTCGGCATGAGTCAACACGGAGCAAATAACCTTGCAGCTCAAGGCTATAATGCATATCAAATTTTAAACTATTTTTACAAAGATTTTAAATTCGCAAAACTAAGCGAAAATTGGGACTTATAATATTTTAAATATTTTTCAATTCATCAGGTATATATTTTGTCCAGTCCTTTTCTAATTTATCAATAAAATGATGTGCATCTAAAACATCATCATAACTTATAGGCAAAGGACATTCTTGAATTTCAAGTGCATCATCCTCTTTTTCATCTTTTATAGACAATGCCCCTGTACCTAATAATGCAAGTCCGAAACTTTTACCACATTCTGGACATATAATTTGTAAAACAAGCAAGTTTTTTTCTTCTCTTTTTATAAAAATTGCTTCCTCATCAAAATCATGCTTACATACACTACAGCATAACCCTGAAAATAATTTTTTTAATTTTGATTTATCCATATTACCTCACATTATATAATAGTCACATTTCTATCTACAAATAACGGATGATTTTTTATTAATTATGTTTAAGAAAAAGTCTTTTTGGGTACTGTATTAATGTACAGTTATTAATAAAAAGGAAATGTGTTATGGATGGTCTCTACTTATTGTTGTTCGGTGCACTAATGTATTTTCTATTGATTGCTCTACCTTCTATGTTCGAAAGACACAGTAATGCACACTAAAAAAGTATTATAAAGAACACGGCAAGAATGCCGTGTTCTTTATTTACATACCTCCACGTACTCTCTACTCAATTTATTAGACATATTATAAAGTAGAAAGTTCCGTGTTTATTTTTCTTCCCAAATTGTTGAATCTTTTGTATCTTTTATTACTATTGATATTGAATCCAACAAATTTCTTACTTTATCTGCTATTGCCCAATTTTTTTCTTTTCTGGCATTATTTCTATATTCAATTATTTTATTCATTAAATCATAGCCTGTAAGTTTCTTATCTTCTTCAGTTAAGAATTCCATTTCATTAACAATTTTTTGCAATCTATTCTGTAATTCTTGTTCAGACATTTTTTCTTTTTCAATATTAAATCCCATAACATCTGTAAGTTTTAATAGAATTGCAGCATATTTTTTTGCACTATTAATATCTTTTTCTGCAACTGCTTTATTTGCTTTTGTTGCAGAATCAAATATAACGGCAAGTGCTTTTGATGTATTTAAGTCATTATCCATTGCATCTTTAAAACTATTAATTTCGTCAGAAGTAGAAACATCAGGCAGTTCTTTTGAATCAACAAATCTTACTACCTCATTAACGGCGGTTTGAATTCTTTTCCAACCTGATTTTGCACCATCTAATGCAACATCTGAAAATTCTACAGGCATTCTGTAATGATTTGTCAATATAAATAACCTTATTGTATTTGCATCATAATTATTAAGTAAAGCATCTATTGAAACAAAATTCTTTAAAGATTTTGACATTTTTTCTTTATTGATAGTAACAAACCCATTATGAAGCCAATAATTAACAAATTTACATCCGTTTGCACATTCACTTTGGGCAATTTCATTTTCGTGATGAGGAAAAATCAAATCTGCTCCGCCGGCATGTATATCAATTGTTTTTCCTAAATGCTTACGAGACATTGCACTACATTCAATATGCCACCCAGGACGTCCCTTTCCCCAAGGGCTCGGATATCCGAATTCTTCATCTTTTTTCCATAGAGCAAAATCTAACACATCCTCTTTAATTGAAGATGCTTCTACTCTTGCTCCTGCAACTAAATCTTCTATTGGCTGCTTACTTAACATACCATAGTCTTTGAATTTTTTTACTCGAAAATAAACATCACCATCTGCTTCATAAGCATAATCATTTTTAATTAAATCTTTTATTATAGATATCATTTCTCCGATTGTTTTTGTTGCAAAAGGCTCAATATCAGGTTTTAAAACATTTAATTTTTTCATTGAATCTGAAAATATTTCATAATATCTTCTTGATATTACTTCTGCTGTTGTATTTTCCTCTTTTGCTTTTTTTAATATTTTGTCATCAACATCAGTAATATTTCTGCAATACTTCACTTCATATCCTAAAAATTTAAGATATCTGTATAACATATCCCAAGTAATATAACATCTGGCATGCCCTAAATGTGGATAATCATAAACAGTAGGTCCGCATACATACATGCTTACCTTGTTTCCGTTTATTGGAATAAACTCTTCAATGCTGTTTGAAAATGTATTATGTAGTTTCATATTAAAATCCTTTTTCTTTATATTACTACAAAGAAAAAGGATTTTTTAACTGGTTATTATTACTAAATTTTATATAGAATTAAAGTGTTATAATCTTCAGGTTTAATAGTAATTGGAATTTCTCTACCTTGAGAATCTTCTCTTTTTAAATAATAGTAATCTTTTCCATCTTTACTCATTTTAGCAATTTTATATGTAGAATTGTCACCGCTGCGTTCATTTTTAAACTTAGTACCAACTTCAAGACCATGTTTAAGACCTTGTTTTGCATTGGTATTTTCTGCATCAAGAACAATTCTATTATATATAGAACCTTCTGTTATATCAGTTTTTGTTTCACTCCTGCGCATTTTTTGTGACAAAGGAGTATCTGCTCCAGACAAATCATGAAGCGTTAAAACAACTGAACCTTTGTCATTATATCTAAGCATTGCTTGAATTTTTTCGCTTGTTTTTACTTCAGATTTACCATCTTTTTGCTTTTCTGACAATGCTACCGGTAATGTAACTGTTGCTCCATCATTCAAAGCACTTAGTTCTTTCTTTGATCTTAAGTTTGCAATCTCATTTACTTTATCATAGAACTCTTTTACAAATTTATAATCATTATCTGAACTATCGTTCAACCATTCCCAATGAATAACATTTCTGTTTTGTTGATGATAATTTTTAGCTTTTGTTTCGTAACCTGCAGCACCAACTCTATCACCTGCAAAATCAGTAGGACTACCAGGTAAAGTCACTAAAAGTTTGTACATTGAATAATATCTGTCAAAAGCAGGAATTAAAATTGATTCCAATACTTTTGCTTCTATTTCTTCCTTATTCTGGATAGGAGTACCTGTTTTATATTCAACCTGATCAAGTACAGATCTTATTGCAATTTCAAAAGGTCTGGTACCAAAAGCAGTTGCATCAAATGTCTTGCCCTTGAATAAACCTTGAGATAAATCACTTATAGCATTATTTATTTCCGTTTTTAAAATAGAATCAAATAATGTTTTATCAAAAGCCTCATTTAATCTAGCACCCATTGCTACTGCCATCGGATTAACTTTATCAAAATCAATATCTGCTTCGTTTTGTTGCATTACCTCTGCAGCAATTGCTCTGTGTGTTTTTGGTTCACCTTTACTATTCTTTATTGTTGAAGATATTTTATCAGGTGCAAAGTCAGAATTAAATAGACCTAAATCTAATGCTAAACAATGCAATGCTCTTGGTTTATCATGGTTTCCAAAGAATGTATATGAATTTACAACACCATCCTCTGGACTTTGGAATAAAAAGCCCGGGTTTGTGCCAGACCAACCGGCATCCATTTTATTTCTCAGTTCATGATTTTTTCCTTCTTTTGACATCCAACTTGGATTTCCATTTTCAAAAGAATAATTTGCGTATAAATCAGGCAATAAAGAGAAGAAATAATTATAATTAGCTACTGAAGTAATTCCTGTCTCTTGCAAAAATTTTCTTTCAGCATCAGCATCACTTGAGAAAACTGTTTTATCTTCATCTTTAAATAAATCATATAAATCAGTAAGTTCTGCTGTTGTATATGCATGAGGATTTATTTCAAGTACAGATTGATTATATAACTTCCAGAAATTAATAACATTTTTCCAAGCAGTTGTCATATCATCAGCATCTGACCTTACAGAATCAATTGAAGCAATATCCTTTGCAGCATCAATTCTCCAACCAAGACCGGATTCTGTTCTATCTATAATCATTTCTGCTACTTTAAAATCATTTAAAGAACGATACTTAAATCTATTTGAAATTTTATCTTTTATAGCTGAAAAATCAGATAATTCCATATTATTAATTCCCTGTTGTAATAAATCAACAACAGTAGCTGCTTCTTCTTCAGAAGTCATTGAATTAAATGGAATACCTAAAGACTGCATTGTTATTTTTTCAGAATCTACATCTGAAAAATCAATAATTCCTTCATCACTTACTTTTATTTCTGCTTTTGGAGATAAAGCTTTCGTAATTATATACTTCGTAAGTTCCGGAGTCACTTCTGAAATTACATATTTACCATAATCTGTGACCATACCATCTTCAGAAATTCCCGGAATATCCTTTAAAACAGCATTAATAATAGGAACTATAGCGTTTTCATATATTCTATCCATTTTAGAATATACTTCTCGATATTTTTCCGGAAGATTTGGGTTATCGGCCCTTGTCAAATCATATCTTGAAACGCCCAATTCCTCGTCTATATTTGCTCTTTTAGCTATATATGGTGAGGTTATTATTCCTAACAAATTTGTAGCAAAAGGAAGTGTTTCTAGAGGAACATCCATAGCTTGTCTTAATATGTAATCTGAAACTATATACTCATTACCATCAGAACTAGGATTAATATCAGCCCTCATATCAGCATCATCTAATCTTCTTAAATGATAATTATCATTTAAAACATTTTCGATAACTTCCAAATCTACATTTTCTAAAACAGATAACGGAAGAAAACCATTATTAGCCAATTGTCTGATTGCAGACATATATTCTTCCGCTGTTTCAGCTTTTCCTGCTATTACAGTTGAAGCATATTTCAACTGAGTATCTGCAGTTAACTTTGTCCAATATTTTCCTGAATTTACAGCATATTCTCTAACAGCCAAAGCACCTCTGTCAAAATCTGCAATAGCCTCAGCTCTTTCAGCTTCAGGAATTTTTAAGAATCTGGAATCGTCTTTATCACTTCTATAAAAATTCAATTTAGCTATATCAACATTACCGTCCCATACTTCTAAACCTGCTGCAGCACTTTTATTTACAACATTAAAATATGTAAAATCCGAAACTTTCTTAATTGTTTCAATATTTGATAAATCTAATGATCCTTCTTCCTTAATTACATTTTTTATATTGCGTTCTAATTCTGCAGGATTTACTTCAATTGGGAAAGGATATACAGCATCATCATGCTTTGTTATATCGTATATATTATCCGTATTCTTATTGTCATATGTTGTCATACGACTTGGAGAATCAGATGTCTTTTGGTCTTCACTAGCCAATCTTTCATCGTAGAATTGAATATAAGTTGGCATTGCTGGATTGTAGTTTTGATTTTCTTTTTCATATTTTCCATCAACAGTTACCGTGAACGGAGCATTGATAATTTTCATTCTTGTATAATCACACTTGTCCGGTAATATACCAAGTGAGATTTTTTCATCTGACCTAAACATATTTTTAGAAATAGAATTTGGTCCTTTTCTTAAAAGCTCTGATAAGTGAATACCACCAAATCCTTCATTTACCAAAGCTGCATCTGCAATCCAATTAATACCGTTTTTAAATAATTCTTCTTGTAATTTACAAAAATCTCTTTCATTTCCAAGATTAGGTGCTACTTGATAAGCATTTTCTGTCCAGTATAAATGTGAAGAAATAGTATCCTTTGTAAAAGGAGTCCCTACAATTCTTTTTATTCCTTCTTTCTGTAATTGAGGTAATCTTGCAATTATACCATACAAATTCCCCCCTAACTTATTAGCGTGATTTCTAACACTTGATAGTGCTTTAGCCCTTAAACTTTCATTTAAGTTAGGTTTACCATTTTTATTCTCAATTCCAGGATAATAAACATCAGGCATAATTAACTGCATTGGACCATTTTTATTAATTATTGCACGATTAGAAAGTATAACATTATATTTATTATCTGTATTTTCCGTATCAAAAATACCAATTACACTTCCATTATCATATGCATATGAAGTTTTACCTGAATTTTTATCAGTTAATTTAAATCTATAAGCAAAACCTTCAGTAGAATCTATCTCTGGAAATTCTGAAATATCAGCACTAATCCCGCCATCAATCATTGGCATTGATACTGCCGGAGTATCTTTTTCCGCAATAGAGAAATTGCCATTAGCATCTTTTTCTATATTAAATAATTCTAACTCACACTTATACTTGTTTGGATCATACAAATAGAAAAAATCATGCTTCTCGTATCCCATTTTATCTAACGATTTCTTATGTCCCGTAAATGCCGGATTAAGTGCTTTTAAATTACTTTTTTGTATATTCACATTTAGCTCCTTCTCATGCAGAAAATCATACTTTATTAATTCACCTAAAAGGTTTTTCTTGCTTTAATTATATATTCTATTTAACAAAAGTTTACATGTTTTTTTGTTAAATATTGTAAAATTTTACTATATATATACTAATATTTTAACAATTCAGGACATTTATATACCTTAAAAGTTTATCGGAGAAAGTATGTCTAATTTACTAATTCCACAAAACTCAAATATCAATAACGAGATTGCTGCAAGCAAATTGTTTTCTAAATCTTCAACTGGAAGATATATTGAAGCACCTCAAAGCTTGCCAAAATATTCTATTGATAAAGTATTACAAGAAAAAGACGATTTTAGAAGAACTATTATTCAAGAACAAAATAAAGGATTATATAAGAAAAAAAACAATCCATTTCTAAAAATAGGTTTGATTCTTGCCGCTGTAGGAGGATTTCTGCTGTTTAAGAAAAAGTTAAATTAATAAAAATTTAGAATATTCACTTTTTTAACAATTTTTTATTTTTTTCTTTTTATATTTAAACAAATTAATAAAAATAACCGGAGCAAAAATGGAAATAAGGGTCTCTCAATCATATCCCAATAATAATTGCAAAATAAACAATACAAAACTAGCATCAACATATAAATCTGATGTAAATTATGATGCTTTTATTACATCAAAAAATAGAACACAAACATCTTTTTCCGGATTATTTTCCAAAATTTTTAGCAATAAATCAGCCTTTCAAGAATCTAAATTTTTATTAAATGATATTCCTAGTGAATTCGCAGCACAAATTTCATCCGGTATAAAAAGAGTTATGGACTGTAATATACCTGCACAAAATTTTAATTGTGTTATGACTCCTGATGAACTAAGAGAAATATTACCAGACCTAAAACAAGATAGTTTCTTAGCTACAGAAAAAAATCAAAAACGAGGTATATACTGCGCTGATTTAGATTACCAAACAAGTTTTTCAAGTGGAAATGAAAATATTTTTGATATATTAGACAATGTTGCTCAATATGCAAATGATTACTATGATCAAACAGGTAAAAACTTCATATTTGCACTCACAGACAGGGATTCTATCGAGGGTCTGCAACACGCATTAAGAATAATCGGATCGAATCCGGAAAAATTCAAACATGTTAAATTCGTTCCGGGAATTAAAATGTCATTTGCCCATGAAGCACCTAACTCAAACCTGGGATATGAAAACAGTGATATGTTAATATATGGAATTAATCCATTTTCTGAAAATGTAATAAATTTTGTGGAAACAACTATACACAAAAGAAAAAATATGACTATTAACTTTATAAAACAAGTCAACCAACTTTATCCGGAATTCGCATATAGCGTAATAGAATTTGCTCAACAGAACAGAATCAAATATAAAAAAGGCTTCTGTGTATCCAATTTATATTGGAGAGCTAGAGAATATGCTGAAACAAAAGGTGATACTGCTATCAAAGGGATTTCTATGGTACCAAAAGAAATTCTATCTGAAGCAGAAGAAATATTAAATGAATTAGACCAAGTATTCTTAGGTTCTAATCAAGGAGGATTTTCAGCATTAGGTTCCGAAATTATTAAAGATGAAGAAGTAAATAAAAGTATTAAAGAGGTATTCAGTAAATATTCCACTCACTATGATGATGAATCAGAAAAAGTTGTGTCTGAAGCTGAAAATTTGTATGATGAAATGATAGAATGTTTGAGTAAAGAACCAAATAAACCGGTTCTTGCCCTTGCTTCACCTTACTATTTTTCTCATTATTACGAGGCAAAAGATCCTGATACATTTGAGAAAGTTGTTCAATTTATAGAAGGATTACAAAGTAAATCAAACGATATGTTGCTAGCGTTTGAATCTGTTGCTCCAAGTTATGATATAGATTCAAATCTTACAACTATTAGTGGAAACTTACTGGATAAATATGTAGGAAGACACAAAATAAATCTTTTTAATGAATATATGAGAAAAAATACAAACCTATACGAGGTCGGTGGAAGTTTTGCAAATAGAAATATTTAACTATTTCTTTAATGCAAGATTATAGGTCAGAACAACATCATTACCTTGTTCAGAAATATAAAGTACATCATCCTTTATATAGAGGAAATAAGGTTTAGAAACATTTTCCATAAATACACTTACATTTCCGCCTTTTGTAATTTTTAATATATTGTTTGCTTCAAAATTTGCAACATATATATTATCATATGTATCTATTGCTATTCCTACCGGACCATCCAACAAATAATCTTTAACAAAATTTGACTTATTTTTATTTTTATCTACTTTAACAATAGAATTATCTGAATAACAAGCCACAAAAATGTTTCCTTCGGAATCAACAGCTATACCTGCAGGAGAATTGAATTTATCAATCAATATCCGTTTATTCTTGTTAGCTGTAGTAACTTTTGAACGTTCTATTCTATTTTTTTGAGTATTAAACTGTTCCATTGAATCATTGTACAATTGTTGAACTGTACCATAATATTCATAATCATCAGGAATATACTTTAAATATTTCATAGCTAATGAATAATTTTTTCTATTATAAGAAATTTTTGCCGCTTGCAAAATCGAATCATAATCATAAGGATTAAGTGCGATTATCCTAACATAAGTATTATATGCTTCATCATATTTTTTTTGAGCCACAAAAATTGAAGCAATATTATAATAGGCATCAGTCATTTTAGGATTATATTCCAATGCTTTTTGAAAAGAAGCAATTGCACTATCATAAGCTTTTGTACTGACAAAATCTACTCCCTGCTTATATGCAGAGATTGCTTTTTGCATATCTTCTTCCGTAATTTCTTCGCTTTCAGCAAATGCAAACAAACTACTATTCATAGTTATATACATTACAAATATTGCGATTAAAAAAAATATTTTCTTTTTCATTACACCAACGTCATTGCAGGAATACTATAATTAAATTGTACAGCTTCTTCCAGTTTGAAGGCAACATTTAACAATTTTGTTTCTTCCAAACAATTTGTCTGAAGTTGCAAACCTATTGGCATTCCCGATTTATCAAGCCCAACAGGAACATTCATTGCAGGAATTCCAGCTAAATTCGCTGTAATAGTTGCAATATCTGTCAAATACATACTTAACGGATCTTCAACTTTTGAACCGATATCAAATGCCGTATGAGGGCATGTTGGTGATAAAAGTACATCCACTTTCTTAAACGCATTATCAAAATCATTCTTAACAAGTCTTCTTAATTGTTGAGCTTTTTTATAATATGCATCATAATAACCAGAACTTAAAGCATATGTTCCAAGCATTATTCTTCTTTTTACTTCATCACCAAAACCTTGAGCTCTAGTTTTTACATACATATCATATAATGTATCAACATCTTTTGCTCTGTATCCGTATTTTACTCCGTCAAAACGAGCCAAGTTTGAACTTGCTTCAGCAGTCGCGATAATATAATATACCGCTATTGAATATTTTATTAATGGAAGAGAAATTTCAATTATCTCTGCCCCCATTGATTTATATGTTTCAATTGTTTTTTGAACAGCAGATGCAACATCAGGAGCTAAACCATCTGAACATAATTCTTTTATATAACCTATTTTAATACCTTTTAAATCTTTTCTTAAATCCTTTGTAAAATCAGGAGCTGGCTGATTTAATGAAGTAGAATCTTTTTCATCATGTCCTGAAATTACATTCAATAACAAAGCCGCATCTTCAACTGTTCTGGTTATAGGTCCAATTTGATCTAAAGAAGAAGCAAAAGCAATTAAACCATATCTTGAAACTCTTCCGTATGTAGGTTTTAACCCAACTAATCCACAATAACTTCCGGGAAGTCTTATACTGCCACCTGTATCAGACCCCAATGCTACAGTTGCTTCTCCGGCAGCCACTGCTGCTGCACTACCGCCTGAACTTCCGCCGGGTACTTTATTCAAATTCCAAGGATTTCTTACGATCTTAGTTGCAGAATTTTCGTTACTTGACCCCATAGCAAATTCATCCATATTTGCTTTTCCAATTATCGGAATTAAATTAGCTTTCAACTTTTTTGTAACTGTTGCATCATAAGGAGATATAAAATTTGACAAAATTTTACTTGATGCAGTTGTTGGATATGATTTTAAATTAATATTATCTTTTAGAGCGAGCGGTATACCTGCTAATGGAGCTATTTCTTCGCCATTCCTGATTTTTTCATCAACTTGTTCTGCTGTTTGGATTGCAAAATCTTTTGTTAATGAATTATATGCACCTATTTTTTCATCAACACTATCTACTTGTTTATAAACTTCTTCTGTTAATTCTACAGCACTAACTTCTTTATTTAATAATGCTTTTCTTTGTTCTACAGCAGACTTTGTTATTAATTCACGAATATCCAATTTTAATACCTCTCATGCTCTTTTGTTTAATATTATAAATTAAAGATTATTAAAAAGTAACTTTTTACCTTTTCTTTTTATAATGTTATTATATAAAATATTGAAAAAAGGAAACTGAATTGGCAATCATATCAGACGATGAAAATATAAACTACAAAAAGCAAAGAAGTGAAGATACAACATCAGAAGAAACTTCTTATGATATGTCATTTGAAACAAATATAAGACCTAAATTTTTTGAGGATTACGTGGGTCAATCCGCATTAAAGTCTAATCTTAAAATTTCAATAGAAGCAGCAAAAAAAAGAGAGTTACCGCTTGACCATATATTATTCTATGGCCCACCGGGTTTAGGTAAAACAACACTCGCTTCTGTTATAGCTACCGAGATGAATACTAATATTAAAATAACTTCTGCGCCTTCTTTAGAACGTCCAAGAGACATTATAGGCATTTTAATGTCTTTAAAGGCAGGTGATATTCTCTTTATTGACGAAATACACAGATTAAACAAAATTTCAGAAGAAATATTATATCCTGCTATGGAAGATTTCTACCTTGATATGACAACAGGAAAAGCACAGACTCTAAAGTCTATGAGAATACCAATCCCCAAATTTACACTCATAGGAGCAACAACAAAAGCAGGTTCTTTATCTAGCCCTTTAAGGGATCGATTTGGAATTATTCATAGACTTGAATTTTATACAGAAGAAGAGCTGACAAAAGTGATACAAAGAACAGCAAAAATTTTGAATATTGAAATTGAAGAAAAAGGGGCAGTTGCAATTGCTAAACGTTCAAGAGGAACACCGAGAATAGCTAATAGACTTGTAAAAAGAGTTAGGGATTTTGCAATTGTTAAATCAAACGGTTTAATAGACGAAAAAAACGCAAATGAAGCACTAGACATTCTTCAAATTGATAAATTTGGTCTGGATAATACAGATAGAGCCTTATTAAACATTATTGCGGAGAAATATAATGGTGGTCCGGTTGGGATAGAAACACTGGCTACAGCTTTAGGAGAAGATACAAGAACAATAGAAGACGTTTATGAACCCTATCTTGTACAGAAAGGTTTTATACAAAGAACTCCTCGTGGTAGAAAATTAACTCCTTTTTCTTGTAAATGCCTTAATTTAAATAATGTAGATTTTCAACAAACACTATTTTAACCAGAAATAAAATGCTATAATAAATTTTATATCATAATAAATTACTATTGGAGGTATAAATGTCAGTAATTATTTTTGTTGTACTTATTATTCTTATATTTGCATATATCATCGGCGTATACAACAAAGGAATAACACTTAGAAACTATATTAAAGAAGCTTTTTCAACTATGGATGTATACCTAAAAAAACGTTGGGATTTAGTTCCTAATTTAGTTGAAACTGTAAAAGGTTATGTTAGTCATGAACAAGATGTTTTGAAAAAAATAACAGAATTGAGAAATAAAAATTATGCCAACATGTCAAATGATGAAAAAATGAATGTAAATGCAGAACTTGGTTTCGGTTTAGCAAAGTTAATAGCAGTTGCAGAAAACTACCCTGATTTGAAAGCAAATCAAAATTTTTCTATGCTAATGCAAGAACTTTCTACACTTGAAGATGAAATTGCAAATTCAAGAAAATACTATAACGGTAACGTAAGAGAATTTAACACTTTTATACAATTATTTCCAACAAATATTGTTGCAGCTATATTTGGTTTTAAAGCAGAAAATTTATTTGAAATTGATGATAAGCAAAGAGAAAATGTAAAAGTTTCTTTTTAAAACATATATCTAAAAAGGATTTTCTATTTAATAAATAGAAAATCCTTTTTTAACTATAGCCACATGGCTAATAGACAACTGGATAATAAAAATTGTAATATTTATACAACAAAGAGAAAAATTATATTAAACATTATTTATAGAATAATGTAATACTTCCAACAAATATAACCTTTATGGAGCAATCTATAAAGATTTTTTTTAAATTATTTATAATAAATGAACAATCTGCAGAATCTAAAATTTTAATCTTTTGAAATCTGTTTCAAAATTTTTATAACCTTTGGATTTTCTACTTTATAACAAATTTGATTCCCGTTGCGATGGCTCACCAGAACTTTTGCACTTTTTAAAATAGATAAATGCTGAGAAACCGTTGGTTGAGGAATACCTAAACATTCGCTCATCCTATTCACATTACACTCGGCCTTTTTCATTAAATTATATGCTATTGTCAAACGTGTTGGATGTGCTAATGCTTTAAATATTAATGTATATTCTTCTATATCAATATTCTCATCGGTTTTCATATTATCACAATATTACGATATTCGAATATTGTCAAACTATTATATTGTATTGACCTTGTATGAGATTTTTGATAGTATGAATATGCTAATATGCGAATATACCAAAATTAAGAGGGTAAAAAATGAGAGTAATAATAATAGGCGGTGGAGCTTGCGGTGCAAGCTGTGCAACACGATTAAGAAGATTAGATGAAAATTGTGAAATAACGATATTAGAAAGAACAAACGAAGTATCAATAGCAAATTGCGGCTTACCTTATTATTGCTCAGATGTTATCAATGACAGAGAAAAAATACTTGTTTCTAATCCTGAAAAGTTTAGAAATATGTTTAAAATAGATGTTAAATTAAACACAGAAGTTACAGAAATAAACAGAAATGAAAAATTTGTTTTAACCAAAAATAATGAGAAATATTATTATGACAAATTAGTTTTAGCGCAAGGTGCAAATCCTATAAAACCGAATATTGATGGCATAAACAACAGAAATATATTAACACTAAGAACATTATCAGATGCAGACAATATAAAAAAATATATTTCCGAAAATAATGTAAAAAAAGCAATAGTAGTAGGTGGCGGATTTATTGGTGTAGAAATGGCAGAAAATTTGGCACACCTTGGCATAGAAACCAAATTAATTGAATTATCAGAACAAATACTTACTCCTGTTGATTACGAAATTGCTTGCTTCGCACAAAATGAGATGAGAGCAAATGGAATAGAATTAATTTTAGCAGATGGTGTAAAAAGCTTTTCTGAAAACGAAATAGAACTAAACTCAGGGAAAAGAATTCCTTTTGATATAGTTATTTTGTCAATTGGAGTAACTCCAGAAACTACACTTGCAAAGAATGCTGGACTCGAAGTAAACAGAGGTATAAAAGTCAACGAATATATGCAAACATCTGACGATGAAATATTTGCAGGCGGTGATAGTGTAGAAATAAAGAGTTTTATTAATGATGATGATGTCATAATTCCATTGGCAGGACCGGCTAACAGACAAGGAAGAATTATAGCTGATAATATTTGCGGAATAAAATCGACCTATAAGAAATCTCAAGGTACATCTGTTTTGAAAGTATTTGATTATACAGTTGCTTGCTCTGGTTATAACGAAAAGTTGTTAAAAAGAATGCAAATTCCATATTGGAAAATTTTAACCTTTGGCAATTCACATGCCGGCTATTACCCTAATTCAACATCAACATTATATAAATTGCTATTTAATAATGAAGGAAAAATTCTTGGAGTACAAGCAGTCGGACAAGATGGCGTTGAAAAAAGAATTGATGTTGTTGCTTCTATAATGAGAAATAACGGTAGTATACAAGAGTTATTAGATAGTGAATTATGCTATGCACCTCCGTATTCTTCCGCAAAGGATCCTGTTAATATACTCGGAATGAGTGCTGATAATGTTTTAAAGGGGCTGGTAAAACCAGCATATTATGAAGACATTGAAAATTCTTATATTATAGATGTAAGAATACCAGACAGTTACAAAACAAAAACAATTGAAGGCGCTGTTAATATACCATTAGCTTCATTGAGGAAAAGACTTGAAGAAGTCCCAAAAGATAAAAAAGTCATTTTAGTATGTGATTCCGGCTATACAAGTTATTTAGCATCAAGAATACTAATACAAAATGGATTTAACAATGTATATTCTTTAATGGCAGGAATGAAGCTTTATAAAGAAATTCAAAAAGATAAAAAAGCTAAAGTGATAAAAAAAGAACCATTATTTGCAAGTGTAAAATCTAAAGAAAACATTTTAAAAATAGACGCGTGCGGTTTATCTTGCCCAGGTCCGATTATGAAATTATCTGATAATATTTCGAAAATAAACAATGGAGAAATTCTTGAGATAACATCTACAGATAAAGGATTTTATTCTGACGTAGAGGCTTGGTGTGATTCAACAAATAATACACTGCTTAACTTAGAAAATAAAGATAAAAAAATAATAGCAACAATACAAAAGGGAAAATCAGAGATAAATCAAAATAATGAAAAAAATGCACAAACAATTGTTGTTTTTTCAAATGACTTAGATAAAGCACTTGCCGCTTTCATTATTGCAAATGGAGCAAAAGCAAGCGGCAAAGATGTAACTTTATTCTTTACTTTTTGGGGATTGAATATTCTAAGAAAGAGTAATGTAAATACGAAAAAGTCCATAATAGATAAATTGTTTGGAATTATGATGCCCAAAGGAGCAGAAAAGTTAACTCTATCAAAAATGAATATGGGTGGTCTTGGAACTTATATAATGAAAAAAGTTATGAAATATAAAAACATTTCGACTTTAAATGAACTGATAAAACAAGCCCAAAACCAAGGAATTAAATTCATTGCCTGCAAAATGAGTATGGATGTTATGGGTATAAAAGAAGAAGAATTAATTGACAATGTTGAAATAGCAGGTGTAGCCAAATATATAGCCGAAAGTAATAATTCAAATTCTAATTTGTTCATATAAAAATAAAGAAAAGGAGAAAAATTATGAAATCAGTAACTACTTTTGACTTACAGTATGCACACAGATTTTACGGATTTAAAGGAGAAGCCCAATATCTTCATGGTCACACCGGTACTTTAACAATAGAAGTTGAAGACTCTGTAAATATGGGTGTAAATATGGTTTTCCCATGTAATGAAATTCAAAAAACAGCTTGGGCAGTATTAAAAAACTTTGACCACGCAACTATCTTAAGAGAAGATGACCCATTATTACCAGCAATACTTGAAGTATATGAAAAACAAGGGATAAAAAATGGAGCTCCGCAAAATACAATGAAAGGAGAAGCCTTCAAGACAGAATTAGCTACTGCCTATCCTGATTGCAGATTAGTTGTAACAAAAGAAACTCTTACCGTTGAAGGTATGATAAAGATAGTGTACGAACTATTAAAAGATAAACTAAATATTTCTAAAATTACATTTACAAGCGGTGTTAATGTAGCTACAGAAGATTATAAAGTTAATAAAACAATGGAAAGATGTCCTTTATGTGGAATTTCATTAAACAGTGAAGGTGTTTGTCCAAAATGCGGATATAAAAAAAATAATTAATATATGAAAAAAAGATAAAAGACTCGGAATGTAAGACCGAGTCTTTTTCATTGAAAACCTTTGGCAATTTTATATTACTTTTAATTTTATATAATTATTATGATTAATAATTTTTATGAATTTGAAAAAAAGAATAAATATAACACTAATATTGAAATTGATAACTGGTGCTTAAGCAGTCCTTTTGAGTCTTATAAAGCATATACAAAGAATGGTCTTTTTGAAAAAATAAATAATTTCCTACGATACGGCATCACGGATGACATTTTTATAGAGAATTATATAAGAAATTTAGATAAATTATTTGAAACACTCCCCCAAAAGCTAAAAAATACTGTTCCTTTAGAAGTATATAGAGGCGTAAAGCTAAATCCAGAGTTAGAACAATTAATAAATGGAAAGTTAGATTCAGATATATATAGAGATAAAGGATTTGTATCTACATCTAAAAGCAAATCAATTGCAAAACAATTTATGGGCGAAGATGGTGTTATTCTTCATATCTTAATACCTAGAAATTCTGTAATTATAGATGATGAGAAATTGCCAACATATGCAAAATCATTTATGAAAACAGAGCAAGAAGTTTTATTACCTAGAAACTCACAATTTAAGATTTCATCATATAATCCAAAAACCAGAATTATAGAAGCAGAATATATAGGACAAAAACAACCTCTTGAAATGCCTCCCAAAGTAATCATTGCATCACATCAAGAAATTTGTGGAGAATATAATAAAATTTTATTAAATAAAAAAAACAATTGATTACTTCAAATAAAAAACTTTAGCAATAAATAGGCTGAGTATATACTCAGCCTGTTTTATACTATTATTCAATTGGTTGCGGATGAACTCTTTCCAGTCCATTATGCTCTATTTTTCTATCATCTTTAGGGGCAAAATGTTTATGTAGTTTATGATGTTTATCAAATTCATGATGTCTTGGTCCACCTTGTAAATGCGGAGGAATAGGTCCTCTATCAAAATGATTCATTTGCTGATGAACAGGTGCAAGACGTAATGGCATCACAGGTGGCATAGGCGGTCTATGCAGTGCTGTATATAAGCATAGTGCAAAAAACACTCCAACAAAACTGCCTGTTGCAACTATTATGAAGTTCTTAAATTCATTAGATTTACAGAAACATTTATTTTCTACTTCAATCTTTTCAACATTTTTGTTTTCGTCTGTCATAATTATCTCCTTTACTTTGTATTTTGTAATAACATAATTTCTATTTATACAAACGAAATAAAAAATATATGGTTCATTTTTTATTTTAACATTTTTTCAGTATAATAAACATTGCTATGTTGAAAGAGTTAAAAGGTTAAAAGTAAATGGAAGCTATACTATATCCGTTTGTAGCAAAGTTCAATGAATATTTATCTAATTATATTCTTGTATTTATGCTTGTTGGAATTGGGGTTTGGTATAGCATCAAAACGAATTTTGTACAAATAAGATGTTTTAAAGAAGGTATAAAAAATCTATTTGGAGAAATTAATATTTTTGATAAAAGCCATCCGCACAGTATGACTTCGTTTCAAGCATTATCAACAGCAATAGCTGCACAGGTAGGAACAGGTAATATTGTTGGAGCTTCAGGAGCTATTTTAATTGGAGGGCCTGGGGCTATTTTTTGGATGTGGGTTATAGCATTCTTTGGAATGGCAACTATATACGCAGAAGCAACACTAGCTCTTAAAACAAGAATTATTGATCCGGATGGTAAAATAAAAGGTGGTCCTGTTTATTATATAACGACAGCTTTTAAAGGGAAGTTCGGGAAATTTTTAGCAGGATTTTTTGCAATTGCAATTATTCTTGCACTTGGTTTTATGGGGTGTATGGTTCAATCAAACTCTATTGCGTGTTGTATGCAAACTGCCTTTGGTATTAAACCATTTGCAATAGGTATATTTTTAGTTATAGTCTGTGGAATCATCTTTATTGGCGGAGTCAAAAGACTTGCATTAGTAGTAGAAAAAATTGTTCCATTTATGGCTTTATTTTTTATTATTGGCGGACTTATTATTTTAAGTGCAAGACTTAAATATATACCTGAAACATTTTATATGATTTTCAAATATGCATTTATGCCACAAGCCATATTAGGCGGAAGTTTTGGCTATGCAATAAAACAAGCAATAAGCCAAGGTGCAAAAAGAGGACTCTTTTCAAATGAAGCAGGTATGGGGTCAACTCCGCATGCGCATGCTCTTGCCAGCGTGAAAGACCCTCATACACAAGGCACAGTCGCTATGATTGGCGTATTTGTTGATACTTTTGTAATATTAACTTTAAATGCTCTTATTGTAATTTCTACTTTATATACACAGGATGGGCCATTATCTAATGGATACACTGAAGCTATTATGAACATTTTAAATAAAACGAACTTAGTTCAAACAGCATTTGGTACTATTTTTGGAAATTCCGTTGGAGCTATATTTGTAGCTATCTGTCTATTTTTCTTTGCTTTTTCTACAATATTAAGCTGGAATTTATTCGGCAAAGTAAATGTTACATATCTATTTGGAAAAAAACATCCTAAAATCGCAGAATTTATTTATATGATAATCGCGTTATCTTTTATTATGATGGGAAGTCTTATTTCAAGTGACTTTGTTTGGGAATTAACAGACATGTTTAATAACTTAATGGTAATTCCAAACGTAATTGCTCTATTTGCGTTAACCGGAGTAGTAGTAAAAATTGCTCACTTAAAAAATGTAGACGAAAAAGAATAATTAAAATTTTAAAAGTTATTTGTCATATTTTTTATAATAATAATTTTCACAAATTTCGTGATTGTTCAATAAAACTTGCAATTAGTCTTTCAAACATTTCATTTCTATCTACCTTAGCACTCCATCCTAAATTGTTTAATTTAGAAGTATCTAACTGCCAATTTGTTCTAGAACTTGGATAAATTTCTAGATTCTTTATATCAAAAATCAATTTTGTATTTTGGCATTGAGAAATAATACTTTTAACAATATCTTTTATTTTTGCAGTCGAACTCATATTTGCAATATTATAAGCTTGACCATTTTCACCCTGAAATAAAATGGTCAAAAGTGCAGATATTGTATCTGTTATATAACAATAGCTCCTTATATTATCAGCTGGGGTATTAAATACAACATCTTTCTTTTCGACTATACATCTTGCTACATATGCAAAAACTCTAGAATCATTATAATTTGTATTTGATGAAATTATTTGTGCCAACCTTGCAATTTTAACAGGTACATTATATTCCTGTGAATAAAAACTACAATAGGACTCAGCAACTCTTTTACCTACTTGGTAAGAACTTCTTAACTTTAAATTATCAATATATCCTAAATCTTCTTCTTTTGTCAGACCTCTCTGAGCATCAAGTTCTCCATATATTTCCATTGATGACAAATAAACAATACTTTTTACTTTCTTACTTTTTGCAAGATTAAGAATATTCTTAGTTCCACAAATCGCAACATCTAAAGTTTCAACAGGATAATCTACGAAAGATTTAGAAGATGTATTACTTGCACAGTGAATAATGTAATCAATCTTCTTTTGATATTTAATGGTTTTATTTATATCCTGAATAATTATCTCAAGTCCATTTTCATCAATTTCTTTTTTATAAAAAGCAATTGCCTTTTCTTCATTTCTCAATAAAGCCAATATTTTTATGTCTAAGCTTAATTGTTTATTTGAAAAGCACAAAGATTTAACAAGAAAACTACCAATTAATCCGGTTGCACCAGTAATTAAAATGGTTTTATTTTTGAATTTTTTGAATAATTCAATATTGTCATTAAATATAATATTTATATCATTATTAATAACAGTATTATTTTGTATATTTTGCACAAACTAAATCCTCTTTTTCTGTTTCAAACATTTCTACATCTTCTTTGTATCTAATTAAAGCTCTAAGTATATATAAATCTTCTAAAGTAGTGATTTTAATATTACCAATATTGCCCATTATCATTTTAGATTCTTTTCCTTGTTTTTTCATTAAAGTACAAGAGTCAATTATATCAATATATTTTGGATTATTTTTTCTTTCCTTTTCATGTGCATCGATTATATCTTTTAGAACAAAAGATTGAGGTGCTTGTGCAGCATAAGTTTCTCTTCTGTATGGAACAATATTAGGATATTCTCCATCTTTACTAATTAAAATAGTTTCAAAACACGGTGTGCAAGTTATTGCAGAACCATACTGAATTGCAGTTTGAATATTTTTATTTATTGTTTCTTGAGTAATATTCGGTCGTACTCCATCATGAATTAGAACTATTGAATCAGCAGAATTTTCTTTATACGCAAGTTTTAGAGCATTATAAATTGAGTCTTGTCCTGTTTCTCCACCCTTAACAATACCCGCCGTTTTAGTTATATAGTAATGTTTTACTAGTTCTTTCATATATTCATAATATTTCGCATGAATAGAAATATAGATTTTATCTATATTTTCATTTTCTTGAAAAAGTTCAAGCGTATGAATAATTATTGGTTTACTATGGACTTTCAAAAATTGCTTCGGTATATTATCCTTATTATTTAATCTCTGTCCAACCCCACCTGCAAAAATAATTGCAATATTCATTTATTATTCCTTTCTAAAATACAATCAATTAAATGATTAACAACAAATTTTGCATAACCACATTTCGGCTGTATTCCTAATTTTAATAAATTCTGCCTGTATTCTTTTAATGGATCCTTTTCTTCTTTTAGTAATTTATCTATGTAATATTCAATTTCATTATTTTCACGAACTGAATAATAACCGTTTATAATCTTTTCACCAAAGGGATTATGACCTATAAAATCTTTATTTACAACACGAATTACTGGATTTTCTGTTGGCAAATACTCAAAGAGAAAAGAATTACAATCTGTAATTAATAAATTAGATGTTCGAAACATATCAATATAATTTCCGCGTTCTATAAGTTGAGCATTGGGTAGTATATTCCATTCATTATAATAATTTTCACATTCTTCTTGAGTCATTAATTTTTGTTTAACAATATCCTCCTTTAATCTAGGATGTGGTTTAAAAATAAATTCATATTCTTGATGCAATTTTGCATATTCAATAAAGAACTTATAATTTCTATTAAAAGTACCTGAGTGCATTCCTGCTTCTTTATAAAAAGAAAAATGAGGAGCAATTATAATTCTTTTCTTATCTTTTGTTTTCCAATAAGTTTGCTCCTTATTTAATGGTCTTATATAATTATCCAGTTTTGGATGACCACTTACCACTATGGAATCTGGTAGTGCAGAATGACTAATCAATATATATTTTGCAAATTCATTATCAATAAAATACTTATACAATAATTTAAAGAACAATGAACCATACTCATTTTTCCCATTTGTAATAGCTGATCCATATGATGAATAACAAGTTAATGCAAATTTTGATGTTTCTTCTATATTATGTTTCTTATAAATTCCCCAAGGTTGTTCATAAAATATGATATCAGGATTAAATACCGTTAAGTCAATAGGTGCTTCTTTTTCAAAATCATAAGCAAAGTCAACATTCATATTATTATCTTTAAAAAAATTATAACAATCTATTGCTTTATTTTTAGAGTCCATAAAATCTTGATTGTTCAGCTTTCCTCTATCACTCATAATTGTTACTAAAACCTGAACTTCGAAATCATCATTTTGGTTTAATTCTTCGTACAATGATTGATATTGCCATTTCGCAGGGGTTTCATTTAAGAAAATAACTTTTATTTTTTCTTTTTTATACTTTGATTTTATTTTTTCTAAAACAGAGTTATAACGATTTTGAACTAAATTAATTATTTTTCTTTGATCTATCTCTTTAAAGAACTGCCTAATTTTCTGAGAATCATTTTTTGTTGGCATAAAAAAACTTAATATAGAACCAAATATATAATATTTAGACATTACTTTTATGTACTCCTTTTTCAATTGGTTAGAAAATATACATTTTATTAGAAAACTATATTATTTAACCAATTATCAATTTCGTTATCAGTATTCAAATTACCTTTTGCATATATAATTAATGGCGGTAACACACTTGTATTTTTAGAAAGCCTCTTTATATCTTCTACTATATTATAGCCTCCGCCTCCTCCGTGAGTTACAAATGGAACAATTATTTTTCCTTCAAAGTTATTACTTTCAAGAAAGGTCATAACAGGTGGAGCCATTGTATACCACCAAGCAGGAGTGCCTATAAAAATAATATCATAATTACTTACATCACCAATATCTTTTAACTCAGGATGAATATTTTCTTCGTGCTGCTTTTTGGCAATTCCGTAGGCTGTTTCATTATAATCTGTTGGATATGGAGTTTTTGTTTCTATTCTAAAAATATCTCCACCAACTTTTAGTTTAATTTTTTCTGCTATGTATTTTGTATTACCACTCCAGGAAAAATAGGCTATTAGAACTTTTTTATCAGAAAGTCTCATTTTCGCTCCTTTTTTTGCATATATCATTATTATTCCTGATATTATCAAAATAATAAGTAATATTATTAATAATATTTTCTTCAAGTTATAAATCCTTTATGAATCTACTTAACATAACTTGTTTCTTTATCTCTCTTTGTTACTTTATATCTTGATTTATAGTCTTTGTATCTGTTCTTAAATTCCATATCTTCATCTTTATTTCTATGGTTATATTCATGCTTATTCAAAGTAATATCATGTAATTGAATCACGCCTGTGGCAATATTTCCGCAGTGGGCAGCTATTCTTCTTAAATCATTTAACAAATCAGAAAACATAAAGCTTTTTTCAGCACTACATTGACCATTTTGCAATCTTTGAATATGGTTATTTTTAGCTCTTTTGACACCTTTTTTAATAACAGCTTCTAATGGTTCAATTTTTTGAGCTAATTCTAAATCATCTGTTTTGTAACAATCAAGAGTCATATCATAAATTTCAGAAACAGCCCCAACGATTGTCTTAATTTCTTCAACAGCTTCTCCAGAGAATTTTGTTTCAGAGTCATTCAATTTCTCAGCATATTTCAAAATATTCGTAGCGTGGTCACCTATTCTTTCAAAATCACCTATTGCAAGCATAACTTGTGAAATCTTATTATTGTCAGCTTCTGTTAATTCTCTTCCTGATAGTTTTAATAAGTATGAATTAAGATAATCTTCAAAAGTATCAATTGTAGATTCATTCTCTTGAATTTCATCAACTTTTTTTCTATGAAAACTTTTTAACATTTTTGTTGAAGTTATATAGTTGTATCTTACTATTTCAGCCATTTCTACTGTTTTTACGAAACATTCAGATATAGCAAGGGTCGGTGTATTTAATAATCTTTCGTCCAAGAAAATTTTCTTTTCAGCTTCCTTCTTTGTTTCAGGTACAAATTTTATTGCCAATTTTTCAATAAATTTAATAAAGTTAAATAACATTATTGCAGTTACAATATTATATGTAGAATGAACTATTGCAATCCCAACAGGATTTATATCAGTATCAACAAATGCAAATTTAAAAATAGCATTAGCAGCATAAAATAAAGGCAATAATATAATAGCTCCAATAGAGTTGAAAATCACATGAACAGCGGCAACCCTTTTTGCATTTGTACTAACACCAATACTTGCAAGAACCGCAGAAATACAAGTTCCCAAGTTTTGACCTAAAATTATTGGAATAGCAGCTCCCCAAGTCACACCTCCAACCATAGACAAGGCTTGCAGAATACCAACAGAAGCAGATGAACTTTGAATAACAACTGTTATAACAAGTCCGACAATAAAACCTAAAAATGGATTTGTAAAAGCAACCATCGCATTTCTAAAGTCATCATTCTGTGATAACGGAGCCATAGAACTTGACATTAATCCCATACCAAACATCAATATGGCAAATCCAACCATTACAGAACCTACACTTTTATTTTTATTGCTTTTTGCAGCCATAATCATACATACACCTATAAATGCAAGTAATGGCGTAAATGATTCAGGTTTCATTAATTTTAGTATAAAAGATGCACCCTCTTGAATTCCGCTTAAACTTAAAATCCAAGCAGTAATGGTCGTCCCAATGTTTGTACCAATAATAACACTTATTGTTTGAGATAAATCCATTAAACCTGAGTTTACCAGACCAATTAGCATAACTGTTGTTGCTGATGAAGATTGAATAACAGCCGTTATTCCGGCACCAAGCAGTAATCCTTTTATCGGACTTGAAGTCATCTTCTTTAGTAATTTTTCCAGTTTACCTCCGGCTATTTTTTCAAGTCCTGATGACATAATAGATATACCATAGAGGAAAAATGCCAATCCTCCTATTAATGTCAAAATCGAAAATATGTCCATACTAATCTCTTTCTATTTACAGGGATTTACCAACTAGTATTAATATATAAGAAAGAATATTAATTTTATAGTTTTTATAACAATTTTGATACATATAATATATTTAGAAAAATAAAAACAGAAAATTATTATAATTTCCTGTAAAAAAAATGAATTATTACGATATATTCTAAAAATATTATAA
>CALUQL010000015.1 GCA_944322895.1 Candidatus Gastranaerophilales bacterium | reverse complement strand
ACAAAACCTTCCATTAACACTTGAATAAAGTTAAAAATACTTTAAATTTGTTATTTTTTCTATATTTATTTATATATTTTTACAAATTTAGTTATGTTTTTAGTAAAATTAATAATATAAATGTAGAGAGGGATTTTATTAATGGCTTTAAATGCATATTTGGGTATAGATGTTGGTTCAGTTACAACAAAAGCTGCGCTAGTTGATGAAAATGGTAAGTTCATAGATGGGTTTATGACCAGAACTGCAGGAAAACCAGTTATTGCAGTTCAAACTTCATTAAGAAATTTAACTTTGCAAGCCAAACAAGAATATAATATATTAGGTGTAGGCACAACAGGTTCCGGTAGAAACCTGGCCGGAGCATTAGTTGGTGCTGATGTTATCAAAAACGAAATTACAGCTCACGCAGTTGCTGCAAGCACATATGTTCCGGGGGTTCAAACCATTTTGGAAATCGGTGGTCAGGATAGCAAGATTATAATTCTTAGAGATGGAATTGTTACTGATTTTGCAATGAATACTGTTTGTGCAGCCGGTACAGGTTCTTTTCTTGATCAACAAGCATCAAGACTAAATGTACCAATTCAAAATTTTGGTTCACTTGCCCTTCAATCCAAGTCACCTGCCAGAATTGCAGGAAGGTGTGGTGTTTTTGCTGAATCAGATCTGATTCATAAACAACAATTAGGTTACCCTGTTGAAGATTTATTGTATGGGTTATGCCAGGCTTTAGTCAGAAACTATTTGAGTAATCTTGCATTAGGTAAAGAAATTCTTCCTATTGTTACATTCCAAGGTGGAGTAGCTACAAATACAGGCATGGTAAAAGCATTTGAAGAAGCTTTAAATACCAAAGTAGTTGTTCCTGAAAACCACCAAACAATGGGTGCAATTGGTGCTGCGTTACTGGCAATGGAAAATCATCAATTTAATAATAAACCAACAACATTTAAAGGTTTTAGTGTAGGGGAAATGTCATTTAATTCATACACGAACCAATGCAGTGGCTGTTCTAATAATTGTGAAGTAATTACAATTGTTGAAGGAGATGTAACATCTACCGAGTTAAATAATAAAACAGATAAGATTATAGCGCGTTGGGGTGGTACTTGTGGCAGATGGGATATAGGCTAAACTTAATGTTACATAATGTAACATTATAAAATTACAGCCTCAAGATAATTGAAAAACTTGTCGACATAGTTAATACAACAATATATATAAAGGAGTAAAAACTATGGGACTAGCAGCATCACAAGGACGTTACCTATGTCTTACTGCAAGGAATAGTGATTTGGTTTATGAGGGACAACAAATTTCTCAACAGAGATTAGCTCTTACAAATGAAACACAAGAAGTTGCAGATAGATATAATGATGCAATGAATAACAAAATAATGCAGGCAAATACGGCTGATGGCGTTACTCAACAGTTGACTTACGATATTCTTACAAGTCAAAATCCATATTCAGGTTTGGGAATGAGATTAGTTGATGTAAATGGAAATGTTGTTATTCCGGGTGAATATATAGAAGTTTCATCAAAAGAAACACAAGAATCTACAGATGGAGAAGAAGCATTATCAAACAGATATAATTCTTCTAAGAAATATACATCTAAAGATGATTTTATAACTAAATATTTTTCAGATGTAACCGGTGATGCATTAACAGATTTGCATAGTAAATCATTATTGGAATTATGCAACTATTATAATGAACAGAATCCAAATTCAGAATTAAATGTTGTATATAAAGATAAAAGCAGTTCAGAATTAGTCGGCGAAGGTGAACACGTTGTAAAAGATGCAAATTGTATGGATCCTTTATACTTACAAGAAATGCTATCTACAGGACAGTGGTTAATACAACAAGCTAACCCAAATGAAGAATCTGGTTGGGATGATATAACTTGGCAAGGTTCAACTCTTATTTCAGAAGTTTATTATACAGCAGATGATGCAGCTGCAGAAGCAGAATATGAAGCTGCTATGACTCAAATTCAAAAACAAGATAAATTATTGGAATTAAGATTAGAACAAGTCCAAACTCAACAAAGTTCAGTAGAAAAAGAAATGGAATCAGTAAAACAAATTATAGATAAAAATATAGAAGATTCTTTCAAAACATTTGCATAAATTTGAATTAAAGAAGTTTATATATATTGTTTTTTCGGTCGGATAAAATATCAAATCCGACCTTTTATTTTTAAATAATTATGTCAAATGCTTATTAAATCCTTTGCGCGTATGATTTGTATAATAATTATAATGTAGTATAATAATTGAGCGTAAGTTACGATTGAGATTATTACTTCATAAAAGAAGGTCCGGATGCAACTTTTAGAAGTTAAAAATGATATAGCTAAAATAATATATAATTCAGCGGAAAATCATCTTCTGCCGTCTGATTTTTTACTGTTAGAAGATACTAACCAAAAATTAATAGCGCAAATCACGGATATTTCAACAACAGAAACATCAGACAATAATTTGGCAGATGCAAGATTATCGCTTTCTATTGATAAAAATGACAACCTCTCATATTATAATGGATATATTCCTTCTAAAACTTCAAGTGTAGTCTATATAAATTCTGATGAAATAATCGAACTCATAAAGGGTTCTGGAGAAAATATATATTTAGGCAATCTATCAAACCACCCTGAATGCTTCGTTAAACTATCTGATTCATTCATAAATGAAAAATTATATATTCAGTCAGATAGAGAAGATAAGACCAAAATACTTATACAAAATATAATCTCAGAATTATATACAAAGCAAAAAAAAGTAATATTATTGGATTTCGACGGACGATATAGTTCAATAGCAAATGTTCCAAAACTAAAAGTGTCAGAAAGTTTAAAACTACCATTAAATATTGAAGCATTTAATACAATATTAGAAAATGATATAAATGATTGTCCTATAGAAGATAAAGCAGTAATTCAAAGTATAGTCTTAGAACTTCGAGAATATCTGAAAACCTTAGAAAATAAATTCTTACCTTTTACGTTGTTTAAAAATGTAGTTGATAATGAATTTATGTCTAATCCTATTTCAGGATTAATGCTTCTACGAAATAAATTGTGGCTATATGCACAAGAAAGTATATTTGCAGAAAGTAAATCTCAATTTGATATTATTAATGCAATTTTAGAAAAACAAAATATATTAATTATTGACGCATCAAAATTAGAAGAAAAATGGTATAAATTTGCAATTCAGTCTATTTTGGAATTAATTAACAAACATTGTTATTTTGTAATTTCATTAAATGATGTTCCTTTAGATAAAAAATCAATAATAAATATTTACAATACAAATAAAGTAATTCCAATTGTTTCAACTAATTATGACAGCAAACATAGACAAGTGTTAAAATCTGTTTGTAAAAATCAAATATTATTTAGACCATCTAAACTAATAAAAGAAGATGATAGCTATAATATATTACTCAATAAAATAAATTCAGGCGAATTTATAATATATGGTGAATCTACTTTATACCTTCCTTTAATATTAGATTTACAGGCATTTGATTCATCAACCACAGATGAAGTAATACAAAATGAAATAAAGAAAGATGTAGATAAATTATTATCATCACCTCAAAAAATCATTCCTTCAAATGCAGTAATAACAGGAGAAATACAAAAACCAACTTCTTTAAACGAAGACAATAATATAAAAATAACAGAAGAAGATTTCAGTGATTCCGATTTGGATTTTTTAGATGAACAAAATCAAGAAGAACTAACACTAGATGATATAAGAAACAAAACACAAATTAAAGAAATTCCAAATAACGAATATGATATTTTCAGACCAATGTCTGTAAAGGAACCATCTACTGAAATAGAGAATAAAAATAGTACTTTAGTTCAAAATACAACTGATTTAATAAATCCGGAAACAATACAAATCAATGAAGAAAACATTATTTTGAATGATGAAAATCAAACAAATGAAATAATTGAACAAAATGTAATTCTTCCAATGGGAGTTGCACAGTCACAAGATATAGAAGAAAAGCAAAAATTAGAACCAATAAATGAAGAAAATGACCAATTGAACATTGAACAAAACAATGAAATAGTAAATATTGATGATGTTATAAGTGATATTGCGGCGAGTGAAGAAGAACCAATAAAGGATATAAATTCTAAAGAAGAAGAAACAAACATTTTAAATAATGACTTTGTTGTTGAATTAGAAACAGATGAAACACCTCCTCCAATAAAGGAAAATATAAAAGAAAAAACAACACCTGATATACCTGTATATGAAACAGATAACTCTTCAGAAATAAAAATTAGTGATATTCCATTTAAAATCGGAGATAAAGTTTATCACCCAAAACACGGTTATGGAATAATTGAGGGCTTTGCAAATTACAGTAATAAGATATTATTTTGTCAGATTGAATTTGAAAATGTTGGAAGGCGTATCCTCGATCCAAGAATATCCGGAATAGAAAAAGTATCATAAAAAAAGAAGCTTTTAATTAGCTTCTTTTTTATTTTAATCCTTTATTTTTGTTTATTTATTTAAAGACTCTGCTGCTTTTGTAGCGGCTTCTTGAACTCTAGTATCTTCATCAGCTTTTGCTAAATCAAAGATAGTTTGCAAATCTGCTTTGTATTCAGGTCTTGCAATGTGAGATAAAGAAGCAAGTGCACCAATTCTTATCATCGGATTTGGATTTGCTTTTGCAGCATCAATAACTTGATCTATACAAGGTAAATCTTTCAATTCAAGAGCTTTGCCATTTCTTTTTTCTAATTCATTATTTAAACGTTCTTGCATATAAGATATTGTATATAAAGCATATTGCTTATTAATTTCTGCTTTTTCCAAAGGAGTTGGTGTTAAAGCTTTTGTTTTTTCTTCTTCAGTTAATTGTTCTTGAGGTTTCTTTCTTAGTTCAATAACTTCAGGAGTAGGTGCTTCTAAAGCAGATGTATCTTTGTTAATAACTTCAACCAAAGCATCAAAAACTTGTGTATCAAGTAAAGCAGGACCTTCTGCGGTATCATATTTTACTGCTTCGGCAATTTGTTCAATTGCTTGTTTTTGTGCATCCAAATCAGTTGTCTTTAATTTTCCCGCAAAAGCTGCCGGATCAACTGTAGTTTTTTGAGCAACTGGTTGTTCAACGACAGGAGCCGCTGCATTTGCAGCATTTGTTTGGACATTAGCTTGTGGAGCAGATGTAATTTGTGGAGCAGGAACATTTGGTGCTTCACTTAACATGTGATCTGCTTGTGGAACTTGTGGAGTTTGTGGAGCTTGAACTATTGCTTGTGAAGCAGGAAATGGAACAGTATATTGAGGAATTACAACCGGCTGTTGCACAGGAACGAACTGTGCAGGCATCTGACAAGTATTTTGCTGTGGAACAACACCTTGTCCTTGTGGATTTATAATTTCAATATTTACACCATTATACTGTGATTTATCGGTACCATATGTTTGAGCAGGTAAATAGCTGCTTGCAGTTGGGTAATTATAAAAAGTACCTGTCATTTGCTGATTTTGGCTATATTGTACCGGATTATATGCACCTTGTTGATAGTTTGTTTGCATCGGTTGTTGAGCCGGCATATATTGTAATTGTGGTGCTTGTATCATCGTTTACTCCTTATTTACTATCTAAATACTAATATTTGCTAATGTACACAATCATAAATGCGTGTAATATAAAAAAATTGCTAATATTTTTTTTTTATTTTTATATAAAAAAACTTTTTTATCTAAATATCAAGTGTTTCTAAGGAAGTTCCCTTTTACAAAACTTAATATTTTCCGGATCTATTAGTATTCTTTGAACTTTTTTTAAATCTTTTTGTACAATTTTTTTATTTAATGTAAAATATGACATGTAGTATTCATTTATTTGGGATATTAATGTGGAGAAGAAAAATATATACAAATTTAATATAAAGGACTATCAAGAATTGATAGATACTTTAGCTAAGGTTGAATATAAAAAACTATCTTCAAAACATCTTATTGATTTTTCAGAACTTGTTAATATAGGTACTCAAGTCATTCATAAGCTATGTGCAAATTCAGAACCTGATAAATATAATAAATCATATTTATCAACAGCAATAAAATGGGCAATTAGAAACGAAATAAGGCGTAGATATAAATGGTATGTACTAAAAAATCAGCAAGAAAATTCTGTTGTTGATGAAGAAAATCAATGTAATATCAGGGAAGCTGTTTATAAAACAATTCTTTCTGTTGATGAGATGGCAGAAGGAGATAATCCGACCCAAATAAGAGACTATAAAAGAAATCCGGAAGAAACAATATTATTTTCAGAATTAAGTGAAAGTATTAAAGTGGCAATAAAAAATCTTCCTCCTAGAGAAAGAGAACTTATTGAATGTAAGTTTTTCAACGATAAGAAGTTAAGAGAAATTTCAGAGGAATTTAATTTATCCCCATCAAGAATTTCAAGAATAATCCAATCCGGTTTAAATAAAATAAGAAAAGAGTTAGTAAAACAGAATTTAGTATAAAACAGTGTCTTCAGCATTGTTTTTTTTGCAAAGGAGAGAAATATGTCTAAATTAGTAAGTGGAATTATGTCATACATATTACCGCCATCAAATGATGTTTTTTATTCATTGTTTGAAGAAGGAACAAAATGTTGTAAACAGGCAGCAATACTCTTCAATGAGATAATGGAAAAAGGTATTACAGAAGAACATATTGCAATGGCAAGACAGTATAAACATGCAAGTGTAAAAAATATAAAAAAGACATTAGAAGTTTTAGATACATCTTTTGTCACACCAATAGATAGAGAAGATATTCAAGAAATAGCTACACTATTAAATAAAATCACAAAAAAGATAACAAAGGCGTGCTTGAATTTAAAGGTTTATAGACTTGATTCATATACAGAAAACTTAAAAAATCAAGCTCAAACATTAATTGCTGCGACTTCTGAATTAGAGCAAATTTTTGCTAATTTTAAAAAACCAACAATTTCAGATATGACAGCAAAAAATTTAAAAATGAAAGAAATTGAAACTCGTGGTGATGAAATATTATATGCTGCTACAGAAGCATTATTCTCTGGAAAATATGATGCCTTGAATGTTATAAAACTTAGAGATATTCATAAGGATTTGGAAAATGCTTTAGATGCTTGTTATAGTGTTTCGGATGCTGTAGTAAGTGTTGTTTTAAAAATGAGTTAACAGAGGTTTATTATGACATTTACTTTATTATTATTAATTGCAGTAATAATTGTAGCTTTGACTTTTGAGTACATAAACGGATTTCATGATTGTGCAAATTCAATTGCATCAATAGTTTCAACTAAGGTATTATCTCCAAGACAGGCTGTATTGTTTGGTGCTGTCTTAGAATGTATCGGGGCTTTGCTTGGAGTTAATGTAGCAAAAACAATAGGTGCAGGAATTATAGCAAGTGATGCAATAACTCTTCAGGTTATATTTTGTGCTTTACTTGCCGCTGTAATATGGAATTTGATAACATGGTGGTTTGGACTTCCGTCCAGTTCTTCACACGCATTAATAGGCGGGCTGTTAGGCGCAACTTTTATACATGCGGGACTTAATCCTATTCATTTTGTAGTATTAGTTGAAAAAATAATAATTCCAATGTTTGCTTCACCTGTTATTGGTTTTGTTATTGGATTTATGGTTATGTGTGCATTTTTAAGATTGTTCTATAAAATTAAGCCGGATGTTATAAACAGAAGATTTAAGAATATACAATTAATAACATCAGGATTAATGGCATTAAGTCATGGCTTAAATGATGCACAAAAAACAATGGGTGTAATTACAATGGCTCTTGTAACAGGCGGTGTTATTGTAATGGAATCAGGAGAGTTTAATATTCCGGTATATGTAAAATTAATTTGCGCTTTTACAATGGCAATGGGAACAATGTCCGGCGGTTGGAAAATTATAAAAACAATGGGAAGTAAAATTATCAAATTGAAGCCTATTAGCGGTGCTGCTGCTGATTTTGCAGCATCTTTAATTGTTTTAATTGCTTCACATTTTGGCATTCCACTAAGTACAACACATGTTGTTTCTACTTCTATTATGGGAGTAGGCTCAGCAATAAGAGGTGGTAATATTAGAACTAATATAATTGGTAATATAGTTACTGCTTGGATTCTAACTATTCCTTGTTGCGTTATACTAGCAATAGTTTTATACTCAACATTAAAGTTAATTCCGCATTAAAGAAGGATAATATATGACAATAAACAAAATACAATTTCAAACACAAGGTACTTGTTGTGCATTAATGAATGTTTTAATAGAAAATGATATAATACAAGATGTTGAATTTCTTGGCGGATGTATGGGAAATTTAGCCGGTATAAGAAATTTAGTAAAAGGTATGCATATTGACTCTGTTATAGAAAAGTTACAAGGAATAAAATGTGGTTCTAAAAACACAAGCTGTCCGGATCAACTTTCAAAATGCTTGTTAGAATATAAAAAACAAATTGCAGATGAATATGTAAAATAGTATAAAAATATATATTTTTATTTTATAGTATATATATTAAGTGAGGAATTATTGTGTCTATAGAATTAGAAAATAAGCAAGGATTAATCGCCGGCGATGGACAGTTGCCTGTTAACTTAGCAAAAAATGCTAAAGAGAATGGATTTGAATTAATAGCTATTGCTCTTTCTCCGGATAACAGAAATGAATTAAAAAAATATTGTTCAAAAGTATATGATTTAGCACCTGGTGAACTTCTTAAAATAAAAAAAGTTCTTGAAACAGAAGGAATCAAACAATTAACTTTTATAGGAAAAGTCTCAAAAAGTTTAGTTGTAAGAAGACTTAAATTTGATTCTTTAGCTATTGAATTTTTAAAACAAGCTACAAGACTTAATGATGATGCTATAATGTTATTTCTTGTAGATGAACTTCAAAAACTTGGTATTACTGTTTTAGACCAAACAATATTCATAAAAAATTTAATGGTTCCACGTGGTGTTTTAGGAAAAATTCAACCAACAGAAGCTCAGTTATCTGATGTTGAATATGGTTATAAGATTGCAAAAGAAATGGGTGAACTTGATATTGGTCAATCAGTTGTAATAAAAGACAGAATGATTATGGCAATTGAAGCAATTGAAGGTACTGATAAATGTATAAAACGTGGTTGTAAATTGGGTAAAAAAGATTCTGTAATAGTGAAAGTTTCTAAACCAAAACAAGATAAGCGTTTTGATATTCCTGCTTTTGGTTTAAGAACTTTAAAAACAATGAAAAAATATAAAGCAAAATTAATAGCTGTTGAAGCAAATGAAACAATTTTAGTTGATTATGAAAAAACTATTGAGTTTGCAGATAAAAATAACATTGTAGTAATGGCAGTATGAAAAAATTATTTATAATTACAGGAGAATATTCAGGCGATAGACACGCTGCTGATGTTGTAAAAGAGATAAAAAAAATCAGACCAGATATACAAATTGAAGCAGTAGGTGGTTCGAATCTGGCAAATGCAGGTGTAAAATTATATTGTGATCACTCTAAAATGTCTGCTATGGGCTTTAATTTAAGCATAATTTTGTCTCATATTAATTTAGGTAAGAAGATTGCATCATATCTCAAAAATGAATATAAACCTGATATGATTTTGATGGTTGACTATGGCGGATTTAACCTTAATCTTTCAAAGGTACTTTCTAAATATGGTTTTAAAATATATTATTATATTCCGCCTCAAATTTGGGCATCTAGAAAGTGGCGATTAAATACCGTAAAAAAGAATATAAATAAAGTATTAACAATTTTTCCTTTTGAAAAAGAAATGTATGACGAAATAGGTGTAGATGCTGAGTTTGTAGGTCATCCTTTATTGGCGGAAATTCCTGATAAAATTAACAAAGTTGAGTTCTTTGCTCAAAATAATATTGATACAAATAGAAAATTGGTTTCTATTTTTCCCGGTTCCAGAAAATTTGAAATAAATAATCTTTTGACATTATTTTTAGAATCTGCAAAGTTATTAAAAGAAAAAAATCCGGATATTCAATTAGCATTGGCTCAAGCGCCAAGTATAAAAGATGAACTTATAAATCCTGTTTTGGAAAAATATAAAGATTTAAATATAAAAGTTCTAAAGAACAAAAATTATGAATTATTGGCTTCATCTGATGCGCTTATCTTGGCATCAGGAACAGTAGCACTTGAAGCAGCATTGTATAATACCCCAATGATTATAAGCTATAAAGGTCCAACTTTCTTATTTCTGGTTTATATGCTTGTCAGATGTATAAAAAGAGTCTGTCTCCCAAACATTATTATGAATCAGGATATTGTACCTGAAATATTGCAGTTTAAAGCAAAACCTAAAATTATCTTTGAAGAAGTAAACAAAATTCTAAATGATGATAATTATAAAAATGACATGATAAAAATGTTAAAAAACGTTAAGCAAAAATTATCAACATCAGGTGCTGCTCAAAAAACTGCTGAAATTATTGCAAATAATATCTAAAGGATATACATAGGAAATTTTCTTTTGCAAAAATATTATGTTATGTTAAGATATTTTTGTAACAGTTTATTACATTCCCGCAATTTTTTTGATTTATAGATTTATAATAAAACGTATTCAGGATTGGTTAATGCAAAAAGAAAATAAAATAAGTAATTCATATAAACAAAATAAAAATCTCTCTCCCTCAAATTCAATAATTACGAACCCAATAGATAAAAGTGGTTTGGTAGCAAAAATAAACATACTTGGGAGCGGGATGAATTCCATAAGTTCTTCGCACGGCATAATTGGTCATCATAGTGAGAAGGCATATGGAGTTGTTGATTATGCCGGATTCATTAAGGAAACAAATGAAATAATAAAAAATCACAGTAACATTAGGGTTTCCTTGACAGCATTTCATAATATGTTTACATCCAGATTAAATTGCGGTTATACAGCTTTAGGTTTGATTAATGAATCAGCCAATTCTGTTAACATAAAATTATTGGATAAAAATTCAAATGTATATTCATTTAAAGTATTTATGAGCGACAAAGATAATGAAATTGTCAAGGCTATTGATAGCGGAGAAGTCTCTGTTCTTCATAATTCTTCTTTTCTAAAACTTCCGTCTTTGGCGAATGTCCCCTGTGTTATTATACCTATAAAAATTCAAGGTAAAAATATCTGCGTAGCAATGGCAAGCGATTACAATGTTCAGAACCACATTAATCTTTACCAAATAGCAGCAACCAATTTAGGGTTACTTGTACAGAATTCAACTTTATATGAGAAAGTTGCCCAAAGCTCATATATGGATAGTCTAACAAACTTGTATTCTCATAGAAGATTTCATGAGTTATTATCCCAAGAATTGTCATATGCCGAATCTAATAAAACAAAAGTTTCTGTTGTTATCTTTGATATAAATAATATGGGAGAAATAAATAGAGAATATGGTCATTCAAAGGGTGATGAAGTAATAAAATTAGTTGCAAACAAGATTAATGAAAATATAAAGAAACAAGATATAGCTGCACGCTATGGAGGCGATAAAATTTCTGTAATATTAAAAAATATAGATGCAGAAGAAGCAAAATATCTTGCAGAATATTTAACCTACACTCTATCATGCTGTCTTGTTGATGACATAGGACCTATTAATAAAGTTTCTGTTGGTATAGCTACTTATCCAGATGATTCTATGGATAAAGAAAAATTATTAATATTGGCAGAACAAGCAGTATTGGTGTCAAAAACAAAAGGATATTGCAATGGAAGATCAACAATAGTTTCTACTCAAGATTACGATTTTTGGGATGATGCAGCATTGAATTCTTTTGCAATAGTTATGGCTAAAAGACATTCACAATTAGGAATTAATTTTGAAGAAGCTTTAGTTGAACAGTTCCAAAATGAAAATATAGTTTCTCAAAATCATTTAATTGAAGTTGTAACATCTTTAGCAAGTGCTATTGATGCAAAAGACGAATATACTAAAGACCATTCGTCTTCTGTATCAAGATATTCTGTAGCTTTAGCAAAAGCAATGAATTTACCGGACAAAGAAGTTGAACGCATTAAACTTGGAGCTTTACTTCATGATATTGGGAAGATTGGTATTCCGGAATACGTTCTAACAAAACCTGATAAATTAACACCTGAAGAATTTAAGATTATTCAACAACATCCCTCTATTGGTGTTGAAAAAATTCTAGAACCCAATCCATTACTTCATGACTTAATTCCGATTGTTAAATATCACCATGAACAATGGAACGGAAAAGGCTATCCTTGTGGACTAAAAGGAGAAGAAATTCCTCTAGCAGCAAGAATTGTTGCGGTTGCTGATACATATCACGCATTAATCAGCGATAGACCATATAGAAAAGGTATGAGTGTTGAAAAAGCTTGTTCTATACTAGAAGAAGGTGCAGGCATTCAATGGGATAAAGAGCTTGTAAGACAGTTTATTTCCATTGCACCATCATTAGCGACTAAGATTTAATTTCTTGTGTTTTATGATAATATGGTAGTTCTGAATTTATATCCAATTTCTTTGCATCTTTTCTAAAAATTTTTGATTTATATATACCAGTGTATGCAAGAAAATATTTTAAACTTACTCCGAGAACTCCAATACCGTATTTACACGAACGTGAAAAATTTATCGATGAGGCTTCAGGAAAATATTTTGTTGGACAACTTAATTCACCTATTTTAAAACCATAATAAGTAACTAAAGCTAGCATCTCATTATCAAAAATAAAGTCATCATCACATTCTTCAAGAGGAAGATTTTCTAGTACTTTTCTTTTAAAACCTCTAAAACCAGTATGATATTCTGAAAGATGTTGTCCCAAAAATAAGTTTTCAAATGCAGTAAGAAATTTATTTGCAATATATTTATATAAAGGCATTCCACCTTCTAAAGCATTAGAGAGCATCCTAGAAGCAATTACCGCATCATATTCTTCAAAAGCTAACATTGAAGCAATAGCTGGAATTAATTTAGGTGTATATTGATAATCAGGATGAAGCATAATGACAATATCTGCATTAGACTTTAGTGCAGCAGTATAGCAAGACTTTTGATTCCCGCCATAGCCTCTATTTTCTTTATGTACAATTGTTGTTATATTTAAATCCTTTGCCAAATCTTTTGTCTTATCACTTGATTTATCATCGGTTAATATGATTTCATCAACAATTTCATGATATATTTCACTATAGGTCTTTTCTAAAGTTTTTTCCGCATTATAAGCAGGCATAACTACAACAATTTTCTTACCGTTTAACATATTCCCTCTACAAAATTTCCTTAATTAAATTATATGATATATATTTACTTTTATCCTGTTGTTAACTTTTGTAAAACAATGTTATAATATATTAAAGTCTATAATTATAATAGTCGATAGACGATTTATTGAGTGATATTGGTGGTAGTAAATGAGTTCTTGTGAATTAAAAGAAAGTTTAGATGTAGTTTTAAATTTTGCAAAGGATGAAAAGAAAACTGTTTTAATAGTTGATGATGAGGAAAATAACTTACAACTTCTAAAAAGAACATTTAGAGGCAAATATAATATTCTTACAGCACATAATGGTGTTGAAGCATTAGAAATAGTGAAGCAATATGGTGAGAAAATTGCACTTATTGTCAGTGACCAAAAAATGCCTGTTATGGAAGGTACAGAATTTTTGAAAAAAGTTAGAGAAACAAACCCTCAGATTATAAAAATTCTTTTAACAGGTCACGTTGATACAGATATTTTAGTTTCTGCAATTAATGATTGTGATTTATTTCAGTATATTTTAAAGCCATTTGAACCTGAAGAGTTAAAGATTGCTGTAGAAAATGGAATTTCAAAGTATTCAATGGCAAGTAACAACAAGGTCTTTTATAATGAATTGAGAGAGTTATTTTATAAGACAATCCGTGCTATATCTAATGCTTTGGATACAAAGGATTCATATACAAACGGCCACTCTTTAAGAGTTACTCTGTATTCAATGATACTGGCAAAAGAACTTAATTTAGATGATGCATATATGGAAGATATAGAAATTGCCGGTTTGTTACACGACATAGGTAAAATAGCAATGCCTAAAAGCATTTTATGTAAAAATGGCAAGCTCACGGACGAAGAATTTTTAGTCATGAAATCGCATCCTGTTAGAGGAGAAAAAATTGTAATTAATATAAAAAAATTACAAATGATTTCAGAATGGGTTAAAGCTCACCACGAGAAATGGGATGGTACAGGATATCCGGATGGTTTAAGAGGAACACAAATTCCACTTCCTGGTAGGATTATCGCTTTGGCTGACACTTATGATGCAATGACTTCTACAAGACCATATCGTACAGCTTTATCTCATGAAGTTGCTATATCTGAAATCAAACGTTGTTCCGGTACTCAGTTTGATCCTGAATTAGCAGAGCTATTTATTAAACTAGAAGCAAAAATTAATGATGCAAGGATGAATCCTGAAGAAGCTTACCAAAAGTATTCTTTCTTGGTAAAAAATATTGATTTTAAAATAGTTTCAGAAGCTACTCAAGCGATTTAACTGACAAAGTTATAAATTGATTAAATTGTTTTTCTAAAGATTGGATTAAGTCGTTAGAAGAATTTAACCAGAAATTTGAAGAAGCAAGAACTTTTGTTTCAATTCCATTATTATCAGCAATAAAGACTAATGGATCACTTCCTTTGAATTTAACTAATGAATCTTTAATTGCAATAACTGTTTCAAATGGAATTTCTTGTTTAAATTTAATAGTGACTATATTGCTATTTTCAACTGGTTTTATACTTTCAACAATTATTTGAGGATTACCTTCTTCTCGTTTTTGCAATTTACCTGACATAATCACTTTTTTTTCTTGTTCAATAAGAGAGTTATATTCTTGTAATGTTTTGTGAAAAGCAACGAAAGCAATCTCACCTGTTAAATCCTCAATAACTCCAGCTTTTAAAAATTTAGTAGGATCTTTTTTGGTCGGTATTTGTCTTACAGATGTTAATAATCCGCAAATAGTAACAAAAGTATCATTTGGAATGTTTTCCATGTCAGAAATATTGTGAGTTGTTAAAAAGGGTAGTTTATCTCTGATTGATTCTAACGGGTGGCTTGTAACGTAGAATCCCAGGTATTCTTTTTCAAATTCTTGAATTTCTTTATCTGAAAATTCTTCATCATTACCATATAGTTCAAAGGATTGCATTTGATAGCTGCTGCCCCCCATACTTCCACCGAGTCCTGCAAATAAGCTTACCTGCCCTAGTTCTTTTGCTTCATTTTCTCGAGCCGCAGCATTTAGTATATTTTCAATATTGTTAAATACTTTTTTCCTGCAAGGTTCAAGACAAGTCATAGCTCCAGCTTTTGTTAGATTTTCAAGTGTTTTTCTATTGATTACTCTAGGATTAATTCTTTGTGTGAAGTCAGCAATTGACTTAAATTCACCGTTTCTTGCTCTTTCTTCTTCTATTTCTTTTAGTACAGCTTCTCCTATTCCTTTTATTGAATTAAGCCCAAATCTTATATTGTCTCCGTCTGGAGTGAATTCAGAATTAGATTTATTTATATCTGGAGGAAGTACTTTAATACCTAATTTTTGAGCTTCAGCAATATATAGTTGTGTTTTAGTTTGATCATCTTTTGAATTTGTTAACATTGCTGAAATATATTCAACAGGATAGTGTGCTTTTAAATATGCAGTTTGATAAGCAACAAAAGCATAACAAGCAGAATGTGATCTATTAAAACAGTAACTTGCAAAGCTGCCGATTTGGTCAAAAAGTTCTTTTGCGTCTTTTTCACTCATTCCTTTGCCGACAGCTTTTTCAATGAATGGACCTTCTAATTTTACAAGATCTTCTGGGTGCTTTTTCGCCATGATACGTCTTACACCATCTGCTCCACCAAGAGAATAATCTGCCAATACTTGGAATATTTGCATAATTTGTTCTTGATATACTAACGTTCCATATGTATCTTTTAATACAGGCTCAAGTAAAGGATGGGCGTATTTTATTTCTTGCCTACCATGTTTTCTTTCTACGAAGTCTTTTACCATACCTGAACCTAAAGGACCAGGACGGAATAATGCAACTAAAGCACCTAAATCTTCAAATACTGATGGTCGTAAATCTTTTACAAGTTGTTTCATACCTGCAGATTCTAACTGGAATACCCCGTCTGTGCTTCCTGTCATTAGCATTTTGTATGTTGCTTCATCATCTAATGGTATGTGGTTTATATCAACGTCTATTCCATGGCGTTGTTTTATCATATCTAATGTTTGTATGATGATAGTTAAGTTCTTTAACCCTAAGAAGTCCATCTTTAAAAGACCGACTTTTTCACAGTCTTCTTTTGGGTATTCTGTTATTACATTTCCTTCTTTTGCGTATTGAACAGGGACTATTTCATTTAACGGATTATGTGAAATTATAACTCCGGCGGCGTGCATGCCTGTATTTTGTTTTAACCCTTCAATATTTCGAGCTTCATCAATAATTTGCCTTATAAGTGCATCTTCATCATATACTTTTTTAAAGTCAGGAGAAACCTCAAGTGCTTTATCAATTGTCATACCGACTTCAGCAGGTACATATTGGCTTACTTTGTTTGAAATTTCAAATGGCAAGTTCATAACTCTGGCAACCGCTTTTATTGCAGCTTTCGCAGAAAGCGTACCAAACGTTATAATTTGACAGACTTTATCTTTTCCATATTTTTCTGTAACATATTCTATTACTTTTTCACGTCCGTCTCCAAAGTCTATATCGACATCAGGCATTGATATACGTTCAGGGTTTAGAAATCTTTCAAAGAATAAATGGTGTTTAATTGGGTCGAGGTCTGTTATTCCAAGCGCATATGCAATTAAACTTCCAGCGGCAGAACCTCTTCCCGGACCAACAGGAACTCCGTGCGTTTTTGCGTAGTTTATAAAGTCCCAAACAATTAAAAAGTATGCGTCAAATCCCATTTTATTAATAATTTCAAGTTCATACTTGCATCTTTCTTCAATTTCAGGAGTTATTTCTTCGTATCTTTCGTGTAGCCCTTTTCTTACTAAAAATCCTAAATATGATGGAATTGTATGACCTTCAGGAACAGGGAATGAGGGTAAAATACTTTTTCCAAGCTCAATGATTACGTGACATTTGTCTGCTATTCTTGCTGTATTTTCTATTGCTTCTTCGAATGTTTCAGAGTCAAGCCATCTAAATGCTTCTCTTAATTCTTCAGGTGTTTTTACGTAAAATTCACTATTTGAAAATTTAAATCTATTCTCATCTTCTTTTAAAGCATTTGTTTGTATACATAAAAGAGTATCATGCCAAGAAGCATCCTCTTTTCTTAAATAATGGCTATCATTCGTTATAACAAGTGGTATATCTAGCTCTTTTGCAATTTTAATAAGTTCTGGATTTGTTCTTTTTTGTTCATCTATTCCGTGGTCTTGAATTTCTATATAGTAATCATCTTTAAACAGATTCTTATACCATTTAGCAGTTTCTCTTGCTTCTTCTTTATTTCCGTTTAAGATACTTTGTGCCAACTCTCCTGCAACGCAAGCAGATAAGCATATAAGTCCTTCTGAGTGTTTCTCTAAAATTTCTCTGTTAATACGAGGTTTATAATAAAAACCGTCTATATGGGCTATACTTACAAGTTTTACCAAGTTCTTATAACCTGTATTATCTTTTGCAAGTAAAACTAAATGGTATAATTCACGATTATTTGCATCCTTTTGAGTGATATCTCCATGAAGCACATAAAATTCACAGCCTATAATCGTTTTGAACTGCATATCTTTTCCGAGTCTGTAAAACTCTAATGCACCATACATAACACCATGGTCAGTAACTGCAACAGCTTCAAAGTTATTTTCTTTTGCAAATTTTATATAGTCTTTGTTTCTTATTGCACCATCAAGTAAACTATATTCTGTATGTACATGCAAAGGTACATAGCGCATTTATTTATCCCTTTTCTCGACCCATAAACTATAAAAATATCCTAGCACATATTTCTTTTGATTGTAAATTAATATTGATGATATGTAACGAAAGTATTTATATTTTAATATGATATATTTTTATTAAGTTTTATAAACTAATTATTTTTCTGTTTCATATAAATATTTCAAAACATTTTCAATTTTTTTATAAGATTTTATCCAACCTTCTAAAGTATTATTCCTCTTTTGCCGATAACTTTTTTAGTTGAAGATATATTATTTGAGGTTCTCATTATATGACGATTCTTGTTCAGAACAGAAATTTCTTTTATACTTCTGATGGTTATAAACACAATGGATCTGATTCCGTTGCTTCCTCTCAATTAGCAAAAAAAGAACAAGAAAAAAATAATTATGAGTCATCAATTGAATCATATAAATCACAGTATTCTACAATCTCGTCACAAGAAGAATCAATGCAAAGTGGATTAACAGCTTCACGTGAAACTGTTTCTCTTTCTGAAACAGCAGTTTTAGCAGCTGAGACGGAAGTTGCAAATTCCCAAGAAAAGGTAACACTAGCAAAAAACGAAGTCACAGCAGCTAAAGCAGTTGTTGAAAATGCACAATCGGGAGTGAAAAATGCTGAAAACAATGTCAGTACAGCTCAGGCGAATGTAGATGCAGCCAATGCTGCTGTTGCTAATGCACAAAGTTCATTGCAAGCTGCAATGTCAATACCTATTGAAATTATAGAAAATAGTGATGGAAGTATTTCATATGATTCCTCTAAAAGAGATGAAGCTGTTGCAGCTGCTATGGCAGAATTAAATGCTGCACAAAACGAATTAGCAAAAGCACAAAACGAATTAACAAAAGCGCAGAATGAATTAACAAAAGCTCAGAATGAGTTAAAAGAAGCTGAAACAGAATTAAAAACAACTGAAACAGAATTAAAAACTGCAGAAACTGAATTGAAAGCTACAGAAAAAGAACTAAAAACTGCAGAAACTACATTAAAACAGGCTCAAAAAGATGTTTTATTACAGGAACAAAAACTGGAACAAATTCGTGCTAAGGGTGCAGAATTGCAAGTAAAAATTGGAGATTTAGAAGCTAAAATATCTATCGTTGAACAAGAATATAATGAGTTGGTGCAACAGGCGGAACAACAAGAAAAAGAACAGGAAGCTGAAAAAGAACCTGAGGAAAAGACCCAAACTGTTAATGATTACATGTTAGCTGCTATTGAGGCAGAGTTATTAAATCAACAAAGTGAAATTGAAACTGAAGCTAATTCTAAATCAGGATTAGGAAAACTTTGGGATGGGGCACAAGGATTGTTCGGCCGTGGTACAAAAGGCGAACTAAACCAAGTTTCTGAAATGTATGAAATGTACAATTCTTTGAAAAATGGTGCTGACACAAATGCTATTTCAAAACTATATACAAAGGTATTTTCAGAAAAGCCTGATATAGATGCAATTGAAGAAAGTATAAAAACACAAGAAAGCTTAAAAGAAGGTAATTTTACACTTGAAGATGGTCAGTCTGTAGATTTTGATGATATCAAAAATGAAATTTCTTCACAAGTGTCAAAAATGTCAAAGAATTTTGATGATTCAGTTGAATCTCAAGGTATAATTTCTACCGTTATAGGTAAAGTTAATAATTTTGTTGGTATTGGTACAACAGAAAAAATGGCAAAATCGCAAATGAAAGAATGCGAAAAACTAGTTGATAAAATGTGCAATGCCACTTCAGAAAAAGAATTTGCTTCATATTATAAAGCTTTGACTGGTGAAGATTTAACAACTGAAAGTTTAAATGAACTATTTAACGGAAGATCTAAAGTAAGCAATACAAAAGCTGCAGAAACAGCTATGGACTACGAATCAACACAAGATTCTGCATTAAATGCAGTATCAACAACTGTAGCAGGTATTGCAACAGCAACATTAGGTCCTGTTGGAGGTTTTGCTGTTGGTGCAGCTGTTAATGTTGGTATAAAAGCTCTAGATGCAGCAACACAAAAGAATGATAAATCTTTCATTGAAGATATCGTTGATTATGCAAAAACAGATATGTTAAAAGATGCATTAGTTGGAGGTGCTAGCGGTCTTTCTGGAGGAGTGGCAAACAATCTTGGAAAAGCAGCTGCAGGAAGAATATTGCAAAATCAAGTTGGCAATATTATAAAAAATGAGGCAGGTGAATTTCTGATTGAAACTGCTGCTTCAAGAATTACTGGTGAACTTGTTGAAGGCGCAGTTGATGGTGCTCTAGGTAATTCTTTAGAATATATTGTTGATACTGCTTTGGATAAAGATAAAGATTTTTCTTTATCTGAATTAGCAGAAACAACGTTGCAAGGTGCAGGTTTTGGTTCATTAACAAGTTTAGGATTTGGCGAAGCTACAAATAAAATATTTGGTTCAAACTCTTTATCTGTAAAAGCTGGTGATGATATTAAGATAGAAGGTGGAACATTAATAAATTCAAGAACAAACAAATCTGTATCATTTGGAGATGAAAAAGTTATTTTTCTAAATGGTGAGTCATTGAATATTGATGAAAATGCTAATCAACTTATTTCATTAGAAGGTAAGAAACCAAGCATTAATATATTTACGGGTAATAAAAATAGTTTAAATACATCTGTTGGTGATATGGTTCAATTACCAAATACCAAAAATATAGGTATTAAATTAAGCAATGGAAATATTGAAGAATTAAATATTTCAGCTAAAACATACAATAGATTATTTCCTAACGGAAATAATGTAAAAATACAACAACAAAACATTGGTGATTGTTACTTGGTTTCATCTATTTATTCTATGTTGTCTAATCCTGAAACAAGCCCACAAATTTTAAGATGTTTTGTTGAAAATCAAGACGGTTCTGTAAGCTTTAAGCTCCCTAAAGGTAATGTTGAGTTCAAACTTGATTTTAATAAAAATATGACAGATTATGTTGAATCAACAAAAATTGTTAACGGTTCCGAAGGTGTAAGAATGATTGAATATACCTATGGTCTTGAATTGCTAGATAAAAAAGCTAAAGACTTAGAAGGTGAAATTATAAACAAAATTAGCGATTACGAAAATATAGTTGAAGCAGGAAAAGCATTTGATGCAATATATGATTTCAATATGGAAAATTTAGATTTAGAAAATGCAAGAAAATTAGTAGATGAACTGCCAATTGGAGAATATGACAAAATAGGAGATTTCTTCCCAGAATATAGAGAAAGTTTTTATTCTAAATTTATAACTAATACAGAAGATGGTATATCAATAAACTTTGATAATCTCAATATACATAAAGAAAAATATCAAAATATACTTAATAAGACTAATACAGAAATTGAAAACCTAAATCAAAAACTAAATGAATTAGTTTTAGATAGCAACAGACCGCAAGAACTTCGTGGTAACGGTGGATATATGAATGATGTATTTGCTATATTTGGATTTGAAAATTCAGACAGATTAACAGTGGATTCTGGTCTTAAATTATTGAAAGATAACTCATCCAATCATAAATATATATTTGGTGGTGGTACAAATGGAAATACTGATACAGTATTCTTAAATAAAGAATTAGATATTGTTGGTAGTCATGCATATTCAATAAAACCAATAAACGGAAAAAATGGAGAAATACTTTTCGAAATTACAAATCCATGGCATACTTATAAACATATTGTAATAAATGAATCACAATTGACAAAATATTTTAGAAGCATATATTATGCTAGAATAGCGTAGGTTTATAGATGGAAAATCCTAATATGGAAAGTATTAATATGAATAGAAATGTTAATCCGTCAATTGGCTCTAGTCCCCAATCTCATATTCTATTATGTAATCTTTATTCTGATTTCTCTAAAAAAATGGAAAAAAGCGATTTATGTAATTCACCTAGAAGGTATGTTGTTGAGCTTGAATATGTGAAAAAATTATTAAGCTCAGCTAATAAGCATAATTTGAAAAAAGAAATTGTTCTTTGGGAACAAAAAAAAGCAGAAATAATTCAAAAATTAGAAGAATTTGGTATAACAATTCAAAATTAGTTTATTTATATAATATAATTATTATATGTCGATTGAAAATAGTTTAGGTTGTTTATGTTTATATTTTGGTATTTGTATTTTTCATTAATTGGGTTAGCCTTTTTTTATAAGAGTCCGGTTTATGTTGCTTTTTTAATATTGGCTGGTATTGCAATAATTATAATTGGTAAAATTCTCAAAGAACAAAAAATAAACGAATTAAGACTATATGTTCAGTTACTTAAACAAAAGAAAACAAAAAAACAAGATATTGAAGTAAATGTCAACAAAACGGATTGGGAATATATAAAAGAATTACCAGGTTTCGATAGAGTTAAAGCAAAAAAAGTTGTTTGGATAAGACGAAAACTAGGTAAATATACCTCCCTTGATGATTTTTTTACAAAAAATCACGTTGATGATGAATATAAAAAAATACTTAAACAACTTGTTGTAATTAAATAATTTCTGCAATCATTTTTTCATTATAGTCTGATAAGCATGTTAATCTTACTTTTACAAGTTTGTCTTTATAGCAATCTTTATCATCAATTAGAACATTTATATAATTATTTGTTATTCCTTTAAGTAAACCTGTTTTTTTATCTCTTTGTTTTTCGATTATAACTTCATTATATGTTTCAATGTTTTTATTAAAAAATACATTTAGCTTTGTATCTGATATTTCTTGGACAAGTTTGACTCTGCGTTTTTTTTCTGTTGTTTCAACTTGATTATTCATTTTATCTGCTATTGTTCCTTTTCTTCTGGAGTAAGGAAATACATGGATACGTGTTAATTCAAGTTCTTTTAAATTATTCAATGTAATTTCAAAATCTTCTTTAGTTTCGTTCGGAAAACCGACAATAATATCACTACCGATAAAAGCTTTATCAAATTTGTAATTAATATAACTGACTAGATTCTTAACTTCCTGAACTCCATAGTTTCTATTCATAGCTTTGAGGGTCTTATTGCAAACTGATTGCAGTGAAAGATGGAAGTGCGGGCAAAATTTTTTAGATTTTGATAAAAAATCGATAAAATCATTTGTTAGTTCTGTTGGATTTAATGAGCCAAGTCGGTATCTTTTTATATTTGTTTTTTCGATTTCCTCTAATAAATTCTGAAGTTTTAATTGAGGGTTTAAATCATTACCCCATTGTCCAATATGAATACCGGTTAAAACTGTTTCAAAATATCCTTCATCAGCAAATAAATTAATTTGTTCAATTATATTTTTTATTGAATTTGAACGGTTTTTACCTCTCGCAAAAGGAATTGTACAGTATGAACATCTGTTGTTGCAACCGTCTTGTATTTTTACGGAAGCTCTTGTTCTATGTGTTTGATGTAGTTTCTCATACCTAAAATAATCGTGACTAAAAATATCTGAAACTTTTAAATTTTCACCTTTTTTTATAATGTCAGCAATATCATTCTTTTCGTGATTTCCGATTACATAGTCTGCAAAGTTTTCTTTCAAGAGATTTTCTTTTTCCAACTGGGCCATACAACCTGTGATTATTATTTTAATGTTCGGATTTTCTCTTTTGGCTCTTCTTACATAAGATAGGTTTTTTGCATCTGCAACTTGGGTTACTGAACAAGAATTTAATATATAATATTCGGCATTATTTATATCGTTTGTTTCCGTATAGCCATTGTTTGTCATAATCTCTGCAATTAATGCAGATTCAACTTGATTTGTTTTGCATCCTAATGTTTTTATTATAAATTTTTTCATCATTCTATTATTATAAATTAAAAATATTAATCTTCTGCAAGCAAACTTTTTTGGGAGGTTTTTCTCAGTAAATCGGCAACTATCGCTAATGTTTCAGGGAAATATCTCACTAAAAACTGTGATCTAGTTTTTAATCTTTCATAATCAGTTCCATACGTTGTTAAAATTATATTCGCTTCAGCTACAAATTCATTTGTTCCTGTAGCATCATTTAGTGTTGCCCTTGGAGAAAAATATTGTACAAATTCTTGCTCATTATAAGGTATTGAATTTAAAAATGCTTTCATTTCCTTACTATAAACCTTCAAGAAAGTTTTATTATTAATACTAAATTGTGTTTCATAATCTTTAAAATGTCCAGCTTCATGTAATATAACACTTTGTTTTGTTCCAGTCGAAATTGTATGTGTGTACCCGTCAGCACAAGAATCTTCTTCTCTGCAATAATTCCATTTTTTTGCATTTTGATCTATTGTTAATAGAGTATCAATAGGAAGTGTTTTTATGGTTTTCCAGAGTTTATCCTGTGAATAATAGGCAAGTTTATCTTTAAAGGAAATTTTTTTACTGTTCTTACCATCAAATACGGTTATTTCTTTGTTCTCGTCATCGTAGATTAATCTATAAGTTATACCATTTATTATGTTTATTGAAACATTATCATTGAGTTTTCGATAAACTCTTTTTATATCCATCAAATTTTTGTTTTTTCTGTCTTTGATATTATATGAATAATAACTATAAATTATTTCACCATCAGCATTTTTTCTTTCTCTATATTCCCTATCAGTCAATAGACCATTTTTTCTAAAATATTCCTGATAAACAATAGTTCCATCTTCTAGCTGAACCACAGTTGACATTGGTATACCTTTTGTTAGTACTGAGTTTTCAATATCATAATCAACCTCATTATCTATATTAGAATTACTTTCTTTAAACTTTGAAATATCATAATATACAGATTCAAATACTCCAGGAAGCAATTCAGAAACTTTACTGTGAAGAACTCCAATTACTGAATGAGTTTCCGGATCTTGTATAAATTGTGAAAGTTCCCTTATTTCTCCAAATTTATCATATTTTGCCTTATATACACCTGAAATCCCTGATAACGTTGAAGATGTTGAGTGGTTTGAATATTCTTCAAGTCTACTTTTTGTTGAATTTCCACGATTATCGAAAGTTTGAACAAAAGTAATTTTGGTTCCGTTTTTACATCGAATTTCTCGACTAAAAATTGCTTCTAACTCTTTTGAATCCTGTAATTCTATTAGATTTATATCATATTCTTGAAAAAGAATTTCTTTTATTCTTTTGTTCTTTCTCATTATTTTCGATAATTCTTCTAATTCATCAGAATCCAATAGCGACAGTGCATAGGAAATACTTCTACTATATCCTCGTTTTCTATATTCCTTGTATTCAGGATTATCCTTTTTCCCATCTTCTATTGCAATTATTTCAGAAATATACTCTGGTAGAACACCTTTTGAAAATAAGGATACAGCTTTTTTATAATGTTGTTCCGAAAACTTAGCGAAATCTGAGACATTCTCATCTCCAACATTCATAGAAATAATCTCATCTAGCCTATCTTCTTGTTTATCCTCTAAATTAGCAATATATAATGCTTCTTCAGCAGATATACCTTTCCTTATCAATTCCAAGGAAAGATTTCTTCTTTGTACGTCCATAAGTGCAATATCTGCAGCTATTTCAACAGGTGTATTCATAGTACATAGATTTAAAGCTATTTCTTTTTGTTCTTCTGAAAGCCTTGCAAAACTTGCCGATTCAATCGGAGTATAACCATTCTTCATCATTTTCTTAGCTTCTTCATATTCTTCATCGCTAAGATTAGCGAAAAGACCAACCTGTTCAGTATCAACACCTTTATCTTTAAGCGCTATAACTCTTCTATATGCTTTACCTTCGAGTTTTGCAAGTGAAGCTAAATCCTCATTAATTACATTATGACTTATGAGTTCAAGGGCTTGTTTATATTGTTCTTCTTCCAACTCAATTGTATCTTCTAAACCCTCTTCAAAAACACCAAGAGAAACAAGTTCTATAATTTTTTGATATTTATTATTGTCTACTTTTGCAAGTCTGCGTGCATAAAAATCAGACAACCCTAGTTTTGTTAGTTGTTTTATTCTATAGTTTATTCTAAATTGAGGTAATTCTGTTTTAATATTTGACGAACAAAAACTAATTACATTTTTCTTATTCAAAAGATTATTACTATAACATAAATGCCTTTGAGCAGGATTTATTGGGCTAAACTTTATATAGTTATAATTAAAACATCCAAAAATCTTCATAATCTTTTAAAACTAAGTAGATAATTTTTTGCTATTTTCAATTAAATTTAAAAACTAAAAAACTTAATTTAACACTATATTTAAATTACTAAAAAAATTATGCTAACAAAAATTACAATATTAACTGTCCAAACTGATTAAAATAAATTAATAAAGTTTCATATGCAACAATATAAAAGCTCTTTTGTAAAGTTATGTTATATTTTTCTTCTATTACATATAAAAAAATATTAAGGCTTTATTATTTTATTCCGATATTAATATTAGTTATGAAGAAAAGGAATTATTAATGTCATGGAAAGATATTAATTTAAACCAAAGCATAGATTTCATAAACAAATATCTTAAAGATTTAGGAATTAATAAAACTGTTACAAGCAGCGAAGTTGCTTCTATTTTCGAAAATTTAGAAAAAAACGAAGATGGGACTGTAGATACTTCTGTATTTGCTTTAGCTATTGCAAACGCATACAGCGATGTTGAAATATCATCTATAGAAGATGAATACTTGGAGGCTTGGGAAGCTATATCCGGTATTGACGGAGATAATGAAACTATATCAGAAAATGATATTAAAAATTTAGAAACCAATATTAAAACAGAAGAAACAACTCCTGCTAGTACAACTCCAGAAACAACAGGAAGCACAGGTTCTTCCGGTGGTTCAGGTGGAACAAGTGGAAATTCAGGCTCGGGTATTACTCCTTCATCTCAGAATAGTGGAGTTTTAAATCAAGATACACCTGTTTCAACTATTCCGGCTGCAAGTATAACAGGTAATGAATCTGTAGAAGAATTGGAAGCAGGAAGAAGTGAGGCTTTGGCTCAATTAAGTGAAAAGCAAGCTCTGAAATACAATAACGAAGCTGTAATTGAAGCCGAACAAGCCGTTACTGATGCACAAACAAATTATACAGAGTCTATGGAAGCATTTGAAGAAAATGCTGCAGAATTATATGAAAAAGTTGCTGATACACAAGAACTTAAAGAACAAAATGATCAAGCAATAAGTGATCAAAAATCTGTTGTAGATGGTGTAAAAACTCAAATATCCGAAGTGGAAGGCAACTTAGCTTCCTTAAATGAACCACCTCAAACAATAACTGTTAATGGTGAAGAAGTAGAAAATCCTGATTATGCTACTTACTTACAAGAAAAAGCAGCCTTAGAAGCTAAACTTGCCGACTTACAGGCTACACTAACAAATGAAGAAGCAACTTTGACTTCTTTTGAAGAAGAAGGAGTAGAAATAGACACTCAGCTAGCTGAAATCTTGAATTCTCAAGAAATGCAAGAAAATGAATATGCTCAAGCAGCAAAAGAAGCATTTATGGCATATATAGATGCTCAAGCGAATCTATCTATTGTTAAAGCTGAACAAACTGCACAAATAGATGCTGATATTGCTCAATTAAGAGAAAATGTTTCAGCATACGATTCTGCTATCGATAAAGCAAAAAATGGTGAAGAATTTGGAGAAACAAATGAAAAAAAATCAGACATGACTTTAGAAGAATTCCTTGACAGCATTGAAGATCCACAAACAAAAGAATTCTACGAAAAGCTATATGAACTTTATGACTTTGATTCTTTTAACAGTCGTTCCGATATTCCCCAATATTTCCAAACCGTTTATACTGATGCATTTGCAACAGGAACAATAAGAAGTGCCGGTTGTGGAATTACAAGTTTAGCAATGATTGCTTCATATTTAACTGGAGAAAATATAACTCCAGACATGTTAACAAATGGTTATCGAGGAGACAACCCAGCATCTGCAATGCATGCCGGAATTAAGAATTTAGGCTTAAATGTAACAACATATGAAGGTTGGGGAAATGCTTGCGCTGATATGAATGGAGATGGTACAAATAATCTTGATGCAGCTTTGGATGCAGGTAAGCCTGTAATAGCAAGAGTACTACAATCATCAATATTTACCGACGCTGGTCATTTTATTGTAATAGCGGGTAAAACAGATGACGGTAAATACATTGTAAACGATCCTAATTTGGAAAACTATTATAAACAATCAATGGTGGATGGTTTCACAAACGGATTTACGAGAGAGCAAATTACAAATGGGCTAGCTGGTATATATATAGTTGAAACGAATCAATAAAAAGCAAAAAAAAAATGTTTGCAGAGTGTGCAAACATCAAATAAACACGAGGATATTAAGAGAGAGAGTAAAAAAATTGTTTTTTAATCATTTTGCCTAAAATGGCTGATTTTAATTTATTTTGTTTCTCTTAGCATTGCCTCTTTGTGTTTTTTTGAGACTAAGACTATTTTCTCCTTTCGTTGAACTGTCTACTCTTATATAAAGTATTTCTTCAAAATAAAATTGCCTTTTTTGTAAAAAAAAATTAAAATTTTCTCAAATTGTTGACATTATTCTGTTATCAGGAATAAAATAACTCTGGAATGTGTAGAATTGGTGCAATAAAATCTAAAAAATATTTACACCCGTCGATAGCCTTAAAATTAATGCGTTCACAACAAAAAGGACACGATAATTCGGGGTTTGCATTTGTTATGCAAGATTTAGGCGGTATTTTTTCAGCATATAAAAATCTACCAATTTTATCTATGGCTGCAACAGTTGAAGGTACAAGAAAAGCTGAAGACATATTACATGAATTAGGTTTTACTCGTGTATTACAATGGGCTCCAGATATAAATAACCAAAAAGGTTTAAAAATTGAGCCAATGCCGAACTATATTTTTGAAGCATTTCAATATCCAAAAAGCCATAAATATGCAACTCAAGAAGAAAAAGAAGAACTTTTAGTTGATACTTCACTACAGTTAAGAAAAGAATTAGAAAAAAATAATTTAGGTTATGTCTATTCTTTTTGGCCGGATGTATTAACATTGAAAGAGATAGGAAGTCCCAATGATATAGGAACATACTTTGGATTGTGGGATGAAAATGAGGAATTATGTGCGAAAGTAATTACCGCACAATGCCGTCAGAATACTAATTATGATATTGTAAGGTATGCAGCTCATCCATTCTTTTTAGATGGATATACTGTATTAGCAAATGGCGAAAATACTTTTTTTGAGAAAAATAGAGATTATCAGCAATCTTTGTATAAAGGCTACATCGGTTTCGAGTCCGATTCACAATGTTTCTTATATACGCTACATTATACTAATAAAATTTTAAAATGGCCTATTCAGTATTACAAACACACAATAACACCATTAACGTATGAAGAGATAGAAAATAGACAGGATAAAGATATATTATTAAGAATAAAAGCCTCACTTTCTCATTTGGAAATAAACGGACCAAATACAATACTAGGAGTTTTACCAAATAGTGAAATGCTATGTGTTTGTGATTCAAAGAAATTAAGACCTGTTGTTATCGGCAGGGATAATGATACAGTAATTATGACTTCTGAGGTTAACGGAATTAATGATGTTCTTCCAAACAGAGATATTACAAAAGACATATATCCGAATGAGAAAGAAACGATAATTATAAAAAATGACTTAACGGTGGAAAGATGGCAACAATAAGTATAAATGAATTACATCAGGATGATTTACCTTGGATAATAGAATATGATGAGTCTAAGTGTATTCAATGTGGAAAATGTAGTGCTGTATGTTCTTTTGGTGCAATAAAGCCGGTATTAGAGAAAAGAAGAAAATTGTCAGGCGGTCTACAAAAACCATCTTTTGAAAAAATATTAGTAATTAAACAAAATATATCTTTTGAAAATCACTGCAGAGGTTGTGGTCTGTGTTCAAGGGTATGCCCAAACGGTGCAATAAAAGCAATCAGGAATACAAATGACAGATATTCGGTTAGATATAGAGCTGCAAAAGCAGATTCATTAAAAAAAGGCGGTCGTTCAAACTTAAATACAGAAGGTCGTACACTTGATAAAATAAAAATAGGCAGAATATCACAAATGACAGACCCTTCTTTAGATGCTGCTCGTCATAAATTTGAATTGAGAACACCATTTGGGAGAGTTCTTTCTGCTGATAAGTTAGATTTACATATGGAACAAGGTAAAATGCAAGTCTCTGAAAAATTACCTCCTAACAGATGGATTTATCCTATTCTCATGGGGGATATGTCAATTGGAGCTATATCTTGGAGAATGTGGGAAGCAATGGCAATTGCAACTGCATACCTTAATGAAGTTATGGGTCTTCCTGTAAGAATGTGTACAGGTGAAGGTGGTATACCTGCCAGATTACTAAAATCAAAATATGTTAAATACATGATTTTACAGATAGCTTCAGGGCATTTTGGTTGGAATAGAATCATTCAAGCAATGCCTGATATGGTAGAAGATCCTGCGGGTATTTTAATAAAAATCGGTCAAGGTGCAAAGCCTGGTGATGGTGGTTTATTGATGGCAAGTAAAGTTGCAAGATATGTGCAAGAAATACGTGGTGTTCCACGTGCTGATTTATTAAGTCCTCCAACTCATCAAGGTTTATATTCTATTGAAGAATCTGTACAAAAAATGTTTTTATCAATGAATGCTGCATTCAATTTTAGGGTACCTGTAGCTATAAAAGTTGCAGCCTCTGTTACAAGTGTTTCCGTATATAATAATTTACTTAGAGATCCATATAATATTGTCGGTGGATTTTTCTTAGATGGTCTTGCTGGTGGAACTGGTGCCGCACATGAAATTTCTTTAAATCATACAGGTCATCCTATTACCTCAAAGCTAAGAGATTGTTATTTGGCGGCAGTTCATCAAGGCAGACAAGGTGAAATTCCGTTGTTTGCAGGTGGAGGCTTAGGACAAACAGGAAGTTTTGCCGCTGATGCATTTAAACTTATATGTCTAGGGGCAAATGGTGTTTTTACAGGTCGACTTCTTCTCGAAATCGCAGGTTGTGTAGGTAACGATGAAGGAAAATGTAATGCTTGTAATACAGGTTTATGTCCTGCAGGTTTAGCGACCCAAGATGTATGTTTAACTAAAAGACTTGATATTGATGTTGCTGCTCAAAATATCGTTAATTATTTTATAGCAACAGATATGGAGTTAAAAAAGCTTATGGGACCTATAGGAAACTCTACACTGCCAATAGGACGCTCTGACGCGTTAATTACTGTTGATAAAAATGTCGCAGATAGACTCGATATACAATATGTTTGTTAATTAATGGAAGAAGAAAATGAAAAGAGAAGTATGTACAATTGAAACATTAAATAATAATAAGAGAATGTCTACACAAGATCTTCTTCAATTAATAACAAAAAAAATTGATGAAGGATATACAAATTTTGATATCAATGCCTGTGGACAACACAATATTGGCGGATCTTCATGGGCGAAAAATAGAGATAAAGAACTAATTTTTAATGTAAAAAACCCGGGACAAAGAGTTGGTGCAATGGCCCTTCCGGGAACAAGAATTATTGTGGATGGTTCAGCTCCAGCTGATGTAGGTTGGCTTAATTCAGGTGCTAAAATTATTATAAATGGAGATTGTGGGGATACAGCAGCACATTGTGCAGCAGGTGGTAAAATTTTTGTATCAGGGCGAGTCGGAACAAGAAGTGGGGCTCTGATGAAACACGACCCTAAGTTTGAACTTCCTGAATTCTGGGTATTAAAAAACGCAGGTTCTTTTGGTTTTGAATTTATGGGTGGTGGAATCGCAGTTGTTTGTGGATACGAATGTGACGGATTAGAATCCGTATTAGGAAGTCGATCCTGTGTCGGAATGGTTGGCGGAACAATATATGTTAGAGGACCTGTTTCTGAAATTTCAGATTGTGTTTGTTTAAATCCTTTAAATGATGAAGATATACAATTTTTATCTGCAGGTATGATTGAATTTTTAAAAGATATAAAAAAGGATGCTTTATATTCTGAACTAACGAATTGGACTGATTGGAGAAAAATAATTCCAATTGATTCTGCTCAAAGAAAAAATAAGATAGCCGTTTCTGATTTTAGAAAAGAACATTGGGTCAATGGTGGTATTTTTGGTGATTTTATACAAGAAGATTTTGTAGTTTATGATTTGCCTGCAAATGGCAATGGACGAGTTCGAATTCCAAAATGGAATGGACAAAACTGCATTAATTGCAAAATTTGCTTAAATAATTGTCCTCAATCAGCTATTACAATAGAAGATAATTTATACAAATCTGATAAAGATAAATGTATTGGCTGTAGTATTTGTTCTGCCGTTTGTCCGAAAAATTGTTGGGAAATGATTTCCAATCGTAAAGAAATTACTTAAGTTTGTAAATTTTTGTAAATAAACATACTATATTTGTTCCATTTTCTAAAGAAAAATAAAAAAAAACCGACAAATCAATTATATGTATGGAAAAAGGAGCAAATAATGACTGGTAATAATGTTAATCTCAACCAAGGTATAGATTTTATAAATAAATATCTTAAAGACTTGGGAATTAATAAAACTGTTACAAGCAGTGAAGTTGCTTCTATTTTTAAAGATTTAGAAAAAAATGAAGATGGAACTGTAGATACATCAGCATTTGCTTTAGCTGTTGCAAATGCTTATAGTGATGTACAAATGTCTTCAATAGAAAATGAATATTTAGATGCTTGGGAAGCCATATCTGGTTTTGATGGTGATGATGAAACAGTGTCATTAGATGATATTGAAGGTTTGGAAGCTAAAACAGGTACAGAAGGTACTAATTCAGGAGAAGAACCCGGATCAGCAGGAGGCTCTGGCTCAGCAGGAGGTTCTGGTTCAGGTGGTTCACCCATAGGCCAGAATGGAGGATTAACAGGTCCAGAAGAACCTGTTTCAAGTATTCCGGCTGCTAGTATAACTGGTAATGAATCCGTAGAAGAATTAGAAGCAGGAAGAAGTGAGGCTTTAGCTCAATTAAGTGAAAAGCAAGCTCTGAAATACAATAACGAAGCTGTAATTGAAGCTGAACAAGCCGTTACTGATGCACAAACAAATTATACAGAGTCTATGGAAGCATTTGAAGAAAATGCTGCAGAATTATA
>CALUQL010000014.1 GCA_944322895.1 Candidatus Gastranaerophilales bacterium | reverse complement strand
CATAAATCACCCAACCCGAACACAACTCGCATCATCCCCATTAGGCAATTGCTAACGTTAAATAACTAATCATTATTTAACATCGCATAGCATCAAAAGATACCAATGTACGCTACTTTGGAAGAAAGTCTTCAAAAGGTAACTATAGTTTATACCTAAAACTTAAAAAGAGTCAATAAAAAAATGAATACCAAAGAAGAAAATGATATTTGTTCACGTTTACAAACATACATCATGGAGCTTATTGACAATGAACTTAAAAAGAGAAAATGCTCTGTAAATAAGTTCTGCGAATATAGTGGAATTCAACGCATTAACTACTATGCAGTTAAAAGACTTGCTAATTCAATAGGTTTAACTTTTATTGTTAGGGCATCTCAATGTTTAAGTATTCCCTTGTCTGATTTTTTCAAACTTCCTGAATGGGAGACAAAAGAACATTCTTTTACAAGAATTGATATTTTAGTTCCTAAAGATTGCTCAATTGTAGACTTCTTTAAACTTGCAAACGAATACAAACCAAACAATGAAATTAAAGAACTTGTTACAAACAATGATGATGAAATAAATAATTTAGTAAACAAATATATAGATTATTTTGTTGAATCTCTTAAATTGAGCTTAAAAAAATATAATATTACACTTACAAAATGTCTTGGAGATAGTGGTTTATCAATGCAACATTTTCATAGATTAACAACTTATGAAAATATACCTACATTGAAAACATTATCTCGTATACTTGATACTGTTCCATTCTATCCACCAATTTTATTTTCAACTCCAATTTCTAATATAAAAAATACACCTAAAGGATATATTAATGTTTGCAAATTAGTACCAACTAATATAGAATCACTGATAGAAATGTTTTACGATTAAAATTTAAGGATAAACTTGATGAAAAGATTATTATTAGTTTCTTTTTTGCTTGCTTTGGGTTTGGGATTACAAGGTTGCAGCATGACAGAATTAGTCCCTCAGAAAAAAGTTGTAGTAAAAAAATGTGTTAATGATGAGAATGATGTGATTCAAAACGAATGCGATTTGTATAATGGTTCTCTTAAAAATAAAGTTTCGTTTTAAAAAAATCATATAAGATAAAAAAGTAATAGCTTTTATATTGTATTGTATTTAATTATTTAAAATAATCATTGCCAATACTTATGTATTATTGTATAATTATTGTTGATATATTTAAACAATAATTATACATATGGCAATAACTGATTCTCTTGTAATAACTCGAACTATCGAGAAAATTAAAATTCTTCTAGGCAATACAATTCTTCATGCTTTAGAAGACCCAAAAACTGTTGAACTTATGCTCAACTCTGATTGTACCGTATGGGTCGAAAAACTCGGCAGCGGCATGGAAGAGTTGTGTCAAATGAGCTCTTGCTCATCCCTTGATTTAATTCAAACAGTTGCATCTTTTCACTCAAAAATAGCTAATGAAACACATCCCGTTCTGGAATGTGAATTTCCGCTGGATGGGAGCCGTTTTGCCGCTCAACTTTTTCCTTGCGTTAAAAGTCCTACTTTTACCATTCGTAAAAAAGCAGTTTCAATTTTCACGCTATCACAATATGTTGAGAATGGTGTTATGTCAGAAAATCAAAAAAACATCATTTTAAACGCTGTAAAAAATCACCAAAACATTTTAATTGTGGGTGGTACAGGTTCTGGTAAAACTACTCTTGTTAACGCTGTTATTGAAGCTATGGTACAGAATAATCCCAAAGAAAGACTGGTAATTATTGAAGATACTGGTGAAATTCAATGTTCTGCAAAGAATAATGTACAGTTTCACACTTCTCCAAATGTTTCAATGACTGACTTATTAAAAACAACGTTGAGAATGCGTCCTGATCGCATTCTTGTAGGGGAAGTAAGAGGGCCAGAGGCTTTAGATTTACTAATGGCATGGAATACAGGACATGAGGGTGGTGCTGCAACAGTTCATGCGAATAACCCTGTAGCAGCACTTGAACGTATTGCTTTACTTATATCAATGAATAGAGATTATCCAAAACCAATTGAACCTCTTATTGCATCCTGTGTGCATGTAATAGTGCATATTACTCGTGTAGGTCATGACAGAAAGATAGCATCCATTCTTAAAGTTAATGGTTATGACAACTTCAATAAATGTTATCTAACTGAAGAGATTACTTAATTTCAACATTATTTTTTTGTTTTTCATATTTTTTAAAGGATCACTTATGAACCAAAATTTATTTCGTTTATTTGTTCTATTGGTAACAACCATTGTTTGTATTGAACCCTCATTTGCAAGTTCATTGCCTTGGGAATCAGGATTATCAAAAATACAATCATCACTCACTGGTCCTGTCGCTCAAGCAATATCAATTATTGGTATTGTTGCAGCAGGTGGCATGTTGATCTTTGGTGGTGAAGTGTCTCAATTCATGAAATCAATCATCTATCTTGTATTAGTAATTTGCTTAATCGTTGGAGCTAACTCAATATTCTCTGCCGTGGGTGGCTCAACCACTAGCACAGGAGCGTTAATAACAACAACTTACAATATTCAACCTCAAAATACACTTGTTATCAATCAGTCAGTTTAATTTAAGAGAGCAGCAGAATGTTAAATAGAGTTCCTATTCATAGATCAGTTATCAGACATACTCTTTTCATGGGAGGAGATCGTGAAATCATATTGATGTCACTTGTTATTTCTGTTGCTCTAATATTTATTTTACAAAGCTTGCTTTCTACCATTTTCGGTATCTGTTTATGGCTTTTCAGTTTATGGGCTTCTCGAATAATGGTTAAAGCAGATCCAAAAATGCGTGATATATATCTTCAATATATACGTTACGCTCGTTTCTATTCCGCCAAATCAACTCCATTTTTTGAGGAAAAATAATAATGATTTTTATTGCGTTATCTTTAGGACTTACTTCTTTAGTTTTTATTATTATTTTTTCTCGACTAATCATTGCATCAATCAATGATCAGAAATTTAAAAAAGACAAAAGAAAGAGTTTTGCTGAATTATTAAGATATGGGTCAATTATTGAAGACGGTATTATCTTAGGTAAAGATGGCTCTTTAAGTGCCTCATATGCATATATTTGCGATGATAACGATTCAACCACGGACGACGAAAAAAATGCGATTGCCAGTAGAATCAATGCGTTATTTGTACAGCTTGGCGATGGTTGGGTTTTTCAATTAGATTCAATTCGCAAAGAAACAGATTCTTATTCCGAAAGATATTGTAGCAGCTTTCCAAATAGAGTAAGCCGTGCCATCGATGAAGAAAGAAGACGTTATTTTTCTCAACTTGGTAATGTTTACGAAACAGAATTTGTTTTAACTATTACATATCTTCCACCTACATTAACGCAACATAAATTTATAAGTTTAATGTATGAAACAACTGAAGAAGAAGAAAAAAATAAAAGTAATGATTTCACGAAAGAAATATTAGAAAAATTTAAAAACACTTTATCTGACATTGAAAGCCAATTGTCTTTAACAATGTCTTTAGATAGATTAAGGAGTTTTTCATACCAAGATGAAGATGGTAAGACTATTACTTTTGATCGACAATTAGCTTTTATAAATTACTGTATTACAGGAATTTATCATCCAATTAGACTTCCTGACAATCCTATTTTTCTCGACCAAATATTAGCGAGTCAAGATTTCTATGTTGGTACTATACCTAGCATAGGAAATAAATACATTAAAGTTATAGCTATTGATGGTTTTCCAATGGAATCATACATGGGAATACTTAATAATATTTCCAAAGTATCTTGCTCTTGTCGTTGGAATACAAGATATATTTTTCTTGATTCTTACACTGCGCAGGGACAAATTAACAAATATCAAAAAAAATGGAAGCAAAAAGTAAGAGGGTTATTAGCTCAAGTATTTAATCTACCTTCATCAAAAATCGATCATGATGCTTTAGACATGGCTAATGATGCAGAAGAAATGTATTCTGAAGTATCTTCAGGGCTAGTTGGGTGTGGTTATTACACATCTAATATCATTTTAATGAGTGAAGACTATAAAGAGTTAGATATCAATGCACATTACATAGTTAAATGTATCAATAATATAGGTTTTACAGCTCGAATTGAATCAGCAAATTCAGTTGATGCTTATCTTGGGTCATTACCCCAAAACACATCAAATAATATCAGAAAACCATTATTACACACTTTAAATCTAACACATTTAATCCCTAGTTCGTCAATTTGGACTGGCAGAGATTACTGTCCTTGTCCATTTTATCCGACTAATTCTCCTGCGCTAATGTATTGCGTTACTGATGGTTCATCACCTTTTAGATTGAATCTGCACGTGAGAGATTTAGGTCATACCTTAATTTTAGGACCTACAGGTGCAGGTAAATCAACATTACTTGCAACAATTGCAGCACAACTTCAAAGATATGAAGGAATGAGTATCTTTGCCTTTGATAAGGGCATGTCAATGTATGCATTATGCAAAGCATGCGATGGAAGTCATTATGAAATAGGTGCTGATGATTCAAGTTTGCAATTTTGCCCTTTGGCACATTTGGAAACTGCGGCAGATCAAGAATGGGCAACAAACTTTATATCATCAATTCTTACACTAAATAATATCAATGAAACAGGAATAGTTACACCATTACAGATTCAAGCAATTAAGCAAGCTCTAAAATCAATGTCTGATAACAATGAAAAAACTTTAAGTTCTTTCTATTCATCAATTCAAGATACAGACATTAGATTAATTCTTGATAATTACATTGGTTATTCAGCAATGGGAAAAATTCTCGATGGTGAAAAAGATTCAATTGAACTTTCTAAATTTACAGTTTTTGAAATGGAAGAAATCATGAATCATCCTGATAAAAACAGAATTCCAATTTTGCTTTATCTCTTTAAAAAAATTCAAGATTCTTTGAAAGGTCAACCTTCTGTAATTATCTTAGATGAAGCATGGATTATGCTTTCTAATCCTGTATTTAGAGAAAAAATAAGAGAATGGCTCAAAGTTCTCCGTAAAGCAAATTGTGCAGTAATCATGGCAACACAAAGCATGTCTGATGCTGCAAATTCAGGAATTATGGATGTAATTAACGAATCCTGCCCTACTCGCATCTTCTTACCAAATGCGACTGCAACAAATGAGGATACATCAGAAATGTATCATAAATTTGGCTTGAACGATGTACAAATTCAAATTTTAGCAAATGCCGTTCCTAAACGTGATTATTATTTTGTATCTTCAGAAGGAAGAAGATTATTCTCTCTCGCTTTACAAAAGCTTACGCTCGCTTTTGTTGCAGTATCAGACAAAGAGACAATAGCACTCATTAAAGAATTAGAAAGAAAGCATGGCAATGCATGGGTTGATGAATACTTAACAATAAAAGGACTTAATTTAAATGACTACGAATAAAGTAAACACCGAAGAGAAAAGTAATAACAATCCATATATCAACGCAAGAAGAACTTGGAATGACTACATTTCATCAGAAACTGCAACCAAAAAATTATGGCAAATTGTTGCATTATTAAGTTTAAGTGGATGCCTTCTTTCAATTGGTGGAATTATATATATTGGTTCTCAATCCAAATTCACTCCATATGTTATTGAAATTGATCAACTTGGTAGATCTCAATTTTCTGGAGTTATACCTCAATATAATACGCAAGATCCTAAGATTGTACAAATTCAAATAATGGATTTTATCAACGATGTAAGAACAGTGTCGTTAGATACTGCATATCAACTTAATATGGTTAATAGGGCTTATGCAAAGGTAGAAAATAACACTCCTGCATCAATTAAGCTATCTGAATATTATCAAGCAGATAATCAAAAGAATAACCCTTTTAAACGTGTAACAAAGGAAAATGTATCTTTAGATATTACAACAATTTTAAATATAACAGATGATACCTATCAAGTTGAATGGGAGGAAATCACTCGTTCAACTCAAGGTCGTATTCTCAAGAAAGAAAAATTCAAAGCAACAATAACAATATACTTTGTAGACAACTCATCTTTATCATTTGACACACTTAAAAATAATCCTTTAGGGCTTTACATCAAAGACTTCAACATTCAAAAATTACGTAACTAATTTGGAAATAGCAGCGATGAAAAAAAATTTATTAGCAGTAGCAACAGCACTAGCATTATCAAGTTCAATATACGCAGCAGATGAAAACTATGAAATATACACTTCTAATTCTGAAGATATTGAACTAACAGAAAATGAAATTAAAGCTTTAGATTTATCTAAACAAATTCAAAATCGAAACACTGTAGCCCCTTCAGAGGCTCAAAACGGCTATGTTCAATACGTATACGGTGCGCAAAAACCTAGTGTTGTATGCTCTCCGATGCAAGTTTGTGATATCAAATTGCAACAAGGAGAAGTTACGCAACAAATTTTTTTAGGGGATAGTTCTCGTTGGACTATTGAACCTGCAATAGAAGGTGATGGTGGTTATTCTACAGAACACTTAATTATTAAACCTCTTGATGTAAATATCAAAACAAACTTAATTGTTACTACTGATAGAAGAATCTATCACATCAATCTAGTATCCACTAAAAATGAATTTATGCCGCAGGTAAGCTTTGTATATCCTGAAGAAGCCATGGCAAAATTTAAAGCAAAACAGCAAAGCAAGCAACAAGCTTATGCTGCAAAAGTTATTCCTGAAACAGGTGAATATTTAGATAACTTAAATTTTGACTATTTAATTGAAGGTGATGATGTCGTTTGGAAACCTATACGTGTCTACAATGACGGTGTCAAAACAATCATTGAAATGCCTAAAACAATGAACTCAAATGAAGCTCCTGCTTTAGTCGTTACAAAATTCAATGCAAATAGCAAGTCTAATGAGCAATTAGTTAATTATAGATTACAACATAATAGATTTATTGTTGATGCTATTTTCTTTGAAGCAGAGCTAATTGCAGGTGTAGGTTCTAGTCAAGATAAAGTTATTATAAGAAAGGCGGCAAAATAAATGAATTTTATAAAATCATCAATTAAAGCTTTAAGTGTAATTACAATGCTAACTGCAATCTCTGCATGCAGCACAACTCAAAATGTTGGAAACTTCAGTAATTCAAAACAAGTAAATTACACTAAAGATATTACTTTTATCGCAGATGATACAGTTAATAAATTAGTGACTGTATATCCGCCTGCCAAAACTCAATTTAGCGTAACCTATGCTAAAGATGATTATTTTCATAATTTACTAATTGCTAAATTAAGACAAAAAGGTTATGCGATAAATTACGTGCAACAACGAGATGGTAAAGATGTAGTTATTTACACGGACCATTTAAGACTTAGTTACGTATTGAATAATAGAGAAAAAGATAAAAGAAACTATCAAATAGTTATTCACGTTAACAACGATGTATTAGCAAGATTCTACTCAGAATCTAACGGCACAATAACAACAGCTTCTAACTGGACTCTAATGAGGTAAGACCATGGCACCTAATCCAAATCAACCTCAAAATAAAAATTTTAGTGCTATGCCAAAAGTTATTGGTGTTGGTGCTTTAGCTTTAACATTAGCGGTTGTATTCTATAGTCTTTATAATAAAAATTTAGAGCAGAATACTTCAACTGAAAGAGAAAAGGTAGCAGCAGTAAAAACGCAAGAAGAAAAAAATTTTGCTGCTGAAGATATTTTAAAAACTGCATCTTTTGAAAAAAACTTTGAAGAACAGAAAACTGAAATTCTAAACATTGAAGATGAAAAAACTGAAGTTTCAGCAAATCAAACAGTAAATCAAGGTTCAAAAAAACTTCCTAAAAATATCGAGATCATCAAAGATGAAGATATTCAAGGAATGGGTGAAGTTGATGAAAGATTCGATCAATTCAAGCAGATTAGAAATAACTTATTCATTTCTGCAATGAAATCATCATCAAAACTTACACTATCAAAAGATACCGAACGTTCTTCTTCAGCTCAACAAATTGCACGTCCATCAAACGATGCAAGCTATGAAGAAAAGATGGCTTATTATAATAAAGTTCAAGCTCAAATTAGAGCTCAAAAATCAACCACTTCATCTTATAAAGAAAAAATGAAGCTTGCTCAAGAGTTGATGGGAAATTACGTTAATAATAACAACAGTAATAATACCAATAATAACAATGCATACGCATCTGTTACTAAAGCTTCATCTACTAATTGGGATTTAGGTCATTCTGTAGAAAAAACTAAAACACTAACAATCAATACAGGATTTGTTATTCCCGCTGTGCTACAAACTGCAATCAATAGCGATCTTAAAGGTAATATTCTTGCAATGGTGAGCCAAAATGTATATGACACTGCTACAGGACATCATTTGTTAATTCCACAAGGGACCAAAATTTTTGGAGCTTTTTCAAATAGTATTCAATTTGGTCAAGAAAGAGTATTTGTAATTTGGAACAGATTAGTATTTCCAAATGGTCAAACACTTGATTTAGAATCAATGCAAGGTGTTGACATGGCAGGTGCGAGTGGTTTTTCAGATCAAGTTAACAATCACTACTGGAAACTATTCAAAGGGGCTTTCTTGCTTTCAGTTGTTACTGCAAGCGTTACCTATGCAGACAATAAATATAACAATGGGACCTCAGAAACACAATCTGCAACTAGTGCAATGTCTGAAGCTCTAGGCAATGAATTAGGACAAGTTACTACTGAATTAATTCGTAAGCACATGAACATAAGCCCTACAATTGAGATAAGAAACGGTTATCGTTTTAACATTATCGTAAATAAGGATATTCAATTTAGCAAACCTTACAACTTTAGGTAAGTCGTTGGAGTTTTTTATGAAGAAAATTAAAAATACTATATTTGCAGCTATTTTCACTTTGTCTTTTAGCATAAGTACACCAACTCATGCATCAGGTATACCAACAATTGACGTAGCCAGTTTAACGCAAACATTAATTAATTATTTAGAAATGATTGAGCAAACTCATACAATGCTTGATTCTTACGCAAATGAAATTGAGCAGCTAAGAAGAATTGAAGTTCCTGGTATGGATATAATTAATAGAATTAATAGAGATATACAAGCATATAGATCACTTGCGCATAGATATAACGCTTTAGCAACTAGATACAATTCTTTAAAAGAATTTATTGACGACTTAGAGTTTGTTGAAAGCAAAATTTCAATTTTATGCGCTACAGGACACACATGTACCGATGATGAATTAAGAGAACTTAACACTCAAAAATTAAACATATCTCAAAATATCATAAGTCTTCTACGAAGTGAACTTGAAATGTACAACAGTACAGATGGGCAGAAAAGCCAATTTGAGCAAGACATTGACGAATCTAAAGAAAGAATTGAAAACATCAGTACTAATTTCAGTAATGATACTACAGAAGCACAACTTAATGCTCGTATGTTTGAAATGCTCACCGTATTAACAACCGAAATTGTAACTCTGAGAAAAATGATAGGTGAACAACGTGCAAATGATATTCAAATTAAATACACTCAAACTAATCAAGAAAGAGCACAATTGAAAAACCAAATTGGTAACAAATACAACCCTGATAATTTAAAAAAATAGTAAAATGAAAAAAGTCTTTAAACTATTTCTCTTTTTGTTTTTAATTAGTAACAATCTAGCTCTTGGCGATGAGGTTAAAGAGATGGATACTAATTATTTAGTTCATATTTCTGAAGAATTCGATGATCAAATTCTTCAATCAATTAACAGAAATATCCAAAAGATTATAGATTCTGCTAAGTATATTGTTAATTTCATGATAACGTTAGCAATAATTTTTGCAGGAAAAAGACTGATTTTCGGTTCTCATGATTTTAAAGAATTTTGCAAAGAAATTATTCAAATAATACTAGTATTTGGTGCTATTTGGGGATTTTTAAATTATCTTTCATTCCCTGAAATTATTTCTTATATAACATCTATAACCAAGTTACCTACAGGAGAAGAATATAACTGCATACAACTGATTGTTGATCAAATAACTAATATTTGGAAAATGATTATTTCTTATGTAAAGTCTCAGATCAATATTTGGAACATATTTAGTTACAGTACAGTGGCTCAACATTGCATTTTTTCAAGTGTTTTTGCAATAATTTCAACATTCTTTTTATTGTTTATTCTTGCAAATTATCTGATTATAACTATACAAATGTATTTTGTTTCAAGCGTTGGCATTCTGTGTTTAGCTTTGGGTGGTGTAAGTTCTACAAATGAATTTGCTATGAATTATTTTAAGATGGCAATAGCTTTTGCTTTAATTCTTATGACTAATACATTCTTAATAATGACTTGTGATTATTTACTCAAAGACCTTCTTGCAAAAGACTTTTTCTTAAATCCATTCACTTTTTTTACAAACTCATTGTTGTTTACCATTGTTACATTTTGTTTTGCTTATTTAACCATAGAAGTTCCAAATTCGGTAGGCAAACTAATATCACCACAAAGTACACATACAATGGGTGTAAAACAATCTTTCTTATTCGTTTTCGGTTGGATAAGTCCACTTTCTAAAAACATAATAAAGAAAATTAAGGGATAGATATGAACAGATTCCTCCAATCCCCCCTACTTCTAATATTAATATTAGGAATAATATCATTTTCTAATGATTGCTTTGCCTCAACAGTTGAAGAAATCAGAGATATGTCACATGATGACATTGTTAGTCAGCTACCTGCACTTATGATGCAAGAGATAAAAGATTCTGTTGCCACAGCTAGTATCAAAGTATTCGATGCAGCTAATAGGATTCTAATGTATGTAACATCAATAGCAGTTGTTTTTCTCGGTTATAAGTTAATCTTTAATCAAGAAAGTACTCAAACATTTTTTGCTGAAGTAATTAAGCTGATATTGTTTATTGGTCTTCTCATTGGTGTTATAAACTTTGGTTTTGAAAACATTGTAGGAATTATAGACTCTATAGCTCAAATTCCTACAGGATCTTCTGCAAATTCATCTGTACAAGCTATTTGGGAACTTATAGGTAAATATGAATACCAATTAGCAACTAAAGCCGCTACAGAACTATCCTTTGCTAATGTCTTAGCAGTTATTATAGGAATAATCGGCATTTTTGGTTTATTTATAATTATGGCAAATTACATTGTTATTTGCGTAAAAATGTATTTTGTCATGGGAGCAGGTATATTAGCAGTTGGACTAGGAGGTTTAACTTTCACCAACCAATTTGCTATTAACTATTTTAAAGCAGGTCTTTCCCTTGCATTACAACTTATGACTTTAATCTTCTTGATTCAAGTAGGTACAGAATTTATCAATAATCAAATAGATAGCAATCCAAGCTTTGCAGGATTTACTGCATTCTTAACAAATACAATTTGTTTAATAATGTTTATGCTTGTTTTTGCCGCAACTGCTCTAAGTGTGCCAAGTGCCGTTGGTAATTTAATTGATTCAAGTATGTCAGGCTCAAATGCATTAACATTTGCAGCTGCTGCAACAGGTGCCATGGTAGCAGGTAAATATGCTACTAAAGCCTTGACTTCTGCCGCAACATCTACCCCTGTACAAGCAGCAACTGCAACAGCAGGTAACTTATTAGGTAGAGCAGTGGGAGCTCCTATTGCTTTAGCAAAAAGGGGTGTTGGAGCAGTTAGTTCTCTTGCATCCGCAGCAACTGATTCTATTAGAAATCATATAAGAAATTCAAGAAACAATGATGCTCAACATCAAAGTAATCTAAATAAAAACAAAAATAACTCTTCAAATAACTCTAATCATCAAAAATAAGGAATATTATGAAAAAGATAGTAATAGCAACACTAATTCTACTTGGAATTTCTAACTTAGCTTTAGCAAATACTGATGAATTCAGTACAGGTTTAGAAAATGATCAATTCTATAATGCAAAAGATAAATTAGAAGATAAACTTGAAACTGTTAATCTTAATAATCTTGAATCTGATAATCAAAAGCTTGTAGAGAATGCATCTCAAGACAAACTTAATAAACTTGAAGATCAACAGCAAAAAATTGATGATAAAGCTTTAGATCTTGTAGATGAATATTCTGATCGAATCAACGATGAACAAAAACAATCGATTCAAGCAACTTCAAGTAATCCAGATAATAAATGTGCAATTTGGTTATGCTTGCCCACAGGTTTTCCAAAAGGATGTAGTGGTGCTAAAAGAGAAGCTATCAGAAGAATCAGACACCATAAGTCACCACTACCACCTTTGAGTCCTTGTTTAGCAAGTTCAAATTTAACTTCTTTTAAAGGTTCAAATATTAGTTCAAATGAAGGTATTGCCGCATATATCCCTGCCAATGCTTATTGCGAAAAAACAGAATGTGTTAAATATGGCGTTGGTCAATACTCTAACACTTGTGTGCAAACAAAATGCATTAAGTATAATGATGAAGCTTATGTAAGAGGTACTCCTTGTGTTCGTGATACAAGAGGTAAATCTACACCAAAAGGTTGCACAGCGACTTTAAATTGGGTTGAAGTTACTGTTGATGAACAAGTGATGGGGGCAACTTTTTATTACAAATAATTCTAGCGTTGTTTGCTGAAGTCACTTGGAGAATCGCAGCAAACGTAAAATTTGCCATCCATAAGCCGTGTTCGCTAGGCACGGCTTATTTATTTTTATTAAAAATCTAATTCTGAACGACTTACTAATCTAATAGCTACAACAATAAGCTTGCTTATTTTGTCAAAAACAAAAAAACCGTGAAAAAATTTCACGGCTTGATACCTTTTATTGAATAAGTATATTGAATAAGTATTATTTTACTAAGCTAATTCTAAGTTAGCAAGTCACTTGCTTTTTTTTCATTTTCTTTCTTTTGCTGAGTATAATAATTTTTATAATCTGTGAAGTTATAGTCAGTATGTTCACGTTTCTGAATATATGTTAAAAAACATTTAAGAAATTCTGAACTTGTTAATTCATTGCCTTCTTTAATTTTAATAAAATCTTGATAATAAGCTGAGCAACTTTTAGGATTTTTTTTAAAATCCTCATAGATTTCATTTAAGTATTGTTTTTTAGGTAAAATTTTGTTTGCCGATTTTGCTCTTTCGTTATTTTTCTCAAAGTACATTAACTTTTCATAACTAATTGATAAAATGCGTGATATTTCGAGCAAACTCTTTCCAGCAGCTTTTAGTTTACGAACTTTCCCCCCTAAACCTTGCTTATTTCCTGTCTTTTTTCTCATAATAACCCCCAAAAGAAAAAAATATGTTATAATTAAACTAATTTTTCTTTTGCTTTCTTTGAAGATGGTAAAAAATCACTTCCATTTATCAATTAAATATATTAGAGCAGCAGGTTTTTAAACCTACTGCTCTAATTTTATCATGAAAGTATTGTTTTTTCAATAAAAGACAACATTCTATCGAGAACAACCTTTTTGTTGTTTAATTTCTTGTTTAACGTTTTTACGCTTTTTAAGTTCTTCAAGAACTTTCAAGAATTCAGCTCTTACAGATTCAAGCCCCTTTTCCTTATAAAGATCATTAAAATCATTGCCTTGCGTAACGTTAGGAATTACAACTACACCATTCACCTTTTGTGCAGCGTGTTGTGCTGATTCAATTCCAACATTGTGACCATCAGAATGCTTGTGATCATTATCAGCAGCAATAACAATTAAAGATTCAGGATAACGTTCATGAAGCTTTTCTGCAACATCTGAAATGTTATCAGAACCAAAAGAAGAAACAACACCAAAATAATTTTTAGTGACTTCATTGATTGTGCATGCAGTAGCATACCCTTCAGCAATAATTATTGCAGGTTTATTTGCTAAGGTTTGAATTCCATTAATTGGATGAAAAGCCCCCTTCTTGTTAGACTCTAACTTGTTAGTCTTAGAGCCATCTTCTCGAATATATTGACACCCTGTAATCTTACCATTTATATCAACCATCGGAATTGACAGGTAATTATTACCATTCCATGGCTTAATATAAGTTCCTTCTGTTGGCTGAATACCTTTCTTTACTAAATAAGAGTGATGTTGAGCTTTAGGATATTTCTTTATTTCAAGTAATACAGCATTTGTAACATTATAGTTAGATACTTTTCTTTGAACTTGATTCTTAATAATTGGCTGCTGAGGTTGAGTATTACCAAAGTTAGTGTAACGCTTTGATTGCCCATTTCTAGCTCTCATATTATTAATAGAATTAACTGTTGCATATGTACGTTTAAATACAACTCTATTTGCTTGATGGAAGTCGTATAAAATACCTGTAACAGCCTGATTTTCATTAGTATGAAAATAGAAAGTAGCACCTTTTTCACCCTGTTTATCACCTGGCACACTTACTCTTCCTGAAATTTGATCGCCATTTTGTTTAAATGAACGTTCATCTAATTTGCAACCATAAACATCTAAATCACGTTTAAAAGCCTCAAAAGCCTCATTAACATTATCATACACCACTGTTTCTTCCTGAATATTTACAACTTTAGGTTTTCTCCATTGCTCAAATCTAGGATCGCCTATAAGTTCGCCTTCGACATACCATTTTTTCTTGTCTTTATCCCATTGAGCCCCCATTGATTTAACAGCGTTTTTTTCTGAAAAATCAACGTTCAAATATTCTCTATTTGGAACATTAGAAATATCTTTACTCAAATAAGAATCCATATCATTAACATCAGCAATGTTAGTGTAATTTTCTGTATCTACACTAGCCGTTTGAGCTTCTTCCTGAGTAGTTGTTTGTTCTTCAGTTTTTTCAACTTCATCAGTAGTCGATTCAACTTTGGATTCAGAATTCTGAACAGACGTCTGTGATACTTCTTCTTCAGATGTTTCACTTTGCTCCTTATCTAAATCCTTTGCTACGATTTCATTTACAATATTTCCAAATAAAGCATCATATGCTTTTTTATCGTTGAGCATATAATCTGCTAATTTAGCATAGTTAGAGTCTTCACCTTTACTAATTGATTCTAAATTTATTTGTATCTGTTGATTAACGTATTCTCTGTATGAAGTAATATTTTCAAGAGTTTTTTCAGAAAAATCTTGTAATAACTTTTCATTTGATAATAAATCATCTTCTTTTTCTGGATGTAAAGCTTTATACCCCTTCACAAAATTTCTTGCAAATATTGAACATACTAATTTGATTCGTTCCCAATTAGGATGTTTTTTATCTTCAAAACGATCATCACGTCTGTGGAAACGTTTTTGATATCTTGTAAATTCTGCATCCCAATTAATGTTATTCCAATCAGTCTGAGCGCCTTGCTGATCTTTAAACTCTTGTGTAGCTATATCTTGAGTAATAAGATTTTTAAAATCATCAGCATTTTTGACGGTTATTTGACCCTTATCATCATATAAAGTGTCTACATAACTTTTGTAAGAATGATCAACATGCTTTTTATAAAAAGCTTTTAAATTGATTTCTTTATTTTCAACTTCTTCATTTCTGTTAGGAATACCATACCCTATATCTTCAATAGAAGATTCGGCTTGTACTTTAGGTTGTAATACTTCTGTATTTTCTATTTCTCGTTCAAAAGCCTTTTCTTGACTTATTAAATCAAATAATTCTTTTGGTAATTTTGAACGGAATTCATCTTCTGATAAAGCATTTTCTTTTTGAAAAACCATATCATAATCAAAAGACCGTCTATAAATATGTATTAAGCTTTCACCTAATGTATCATATCTAAATTCACCTTCACCTAAGCCAAATCGGTCACGAAATTCTATGTTACCAATTTTGATATCAAGTTCAGTTTTATAACAACCACTACCTCGATTAAAGAATTCTTTATCAACATTCATTACTTTCTTTAACAGTTGGTAAGCATCCTTTCCTTTTAAAACTATATCTTTATCATTAGGTATGTCAAAACCATACTCTGACCAATGATAAGTAACTTCTAAATTTTCAAAATTATTAAATTCTACATTATTATTATTACTTGCTTGAATATCAGGATCTTTAATAATCGTTTCTCTTGATAAGTAACGTAAAGCATCATATCTTATGTCCCTAAATAGAATATTATTAATAAAGTTATATTTATAACTATTATAATAATCATCACTTGTTAGTAATTCATACGCTTGGTTATTGCCCAATTTTTCTGATTCTTCTTTCAGAACCGAAAAAAATTTATTTGGATTCCTAATCGAATGATCATTTTGAGTCACCTCAAATTTCAAAGAATCTTCAGTTGCAAATCTGGCAAGTGTTCTATAAATGGGTTCTAACACAGGATGATGTTCATCCAGATTAAAAGCCTCATTATTAAAGTCCGTTATTAATCTTGCTACTGTTTCACTTTGATATAGTTTAGGATTGTTATTATCTGAAATATCATCTTCTTGTTCTTTCTTAGATTGAGTAAATTCATCAATCTTATCACGTTGATCCACATTTTCAACTTCAACATCAGAAGGAGATACAACTAGATCTTCAGTTTGTTCTTCAGACTTTTGAAGTAAAGCTAAAAGAGCATCAGCTTGTTCTCTAACTTTTTGCAAATCTTCAGTTAATTTATTTTTTTCTTTTTCTGATAGAGAATTATTATTTCTATGAACATACTCTTCAACCAGACTAAAATCAGAGAATACACCTTTAACGGTATCAAATATTTGATTTTCTGATTGTTCTTCAGAATTTTGAAGTAACGTATTCTTGATATCATCAGGAAGATAATCTATAAAATCCTTTAATTCATGCTCTTGCGTAATATAAGTACGTTGATCATCATCTAACAATGCACCAAGACTTGCTAACTTAGCTATATCTTCAGCATTGTTAATATTAACTAAATATATACGTTCATCCGCATTATTTACTGCATTTACACGATCTTTTTCTTTATCACGACATAATTTTGTAATGTATTTCTGCGCATCAAAAGCTTGATCTACTGCATCAACTATATCCTGCTTATCATCATGAAGACATTCATTCCATGAATTAACATAAGTTGCATGATTTTCTAAGTTATGTCCAATCCCCAAATTTAAGCAAATCATAAAACTTGAAATTTCGGCAACAAGTTCTTCTTGAGCATAAGCTTTAGTCCCTTTTGCTCCATAGTGTCTATTAAGTCTTGATTCAGCACCTGTCCAATGAGACAGCTCGTGAAAAACAGTACTATAGAATCCTTCTTGAGTTGAGAATAATTCTTTTGGAGGAATGTAAATTTCATCAGAACTTGGTTGATAATAAGCCTGTGTACCAGAATAACTTATCTTAGCATCTGTATCTTTGATCATTTGCTCTGCTCGCTCATAATCATCCCATGACTGAGTAGGAAGAGCTTCAGGTTTTATTGACTGAGAATATTCATGGTCCAAAGGAAAATCAATTTGTTTTACATTAAATAAATTAAATTTAGTAACGACTGGCACACGAAAAGGAATATACTTCATCTTAAGTTTGCCCTTATCATCAACAATTGGTCTTCCTTGCTCATCAACTTCAGGTTCTTCCTTTCCATAAATAACATGTACTAAAGGAATACTTTTTTCGCCTGAACGTACAGTACCACCTGCCTTTTTCGCTTGGTTGTACGTCATCCAACGAGAATCGTTATATCCTTTAACCATACTTGCTAATACTAAAGTTAAAGCATTATTTCCCTGATAAAAAGATCCAGATTCTGGATTATGAGGTCTTAACATCTTCATATCTTCAACTGACCAAGGTTTTTCCCACGGTGCAACACCTTTTTCAATTGATGAAATAATCATGTCGGAAACCATTTTCTTATAGTTTTCCATTGCATTTTCAGCATTATTAGCCATTACAAATCCCTATTAAAATTAAATGTAAATTAAAAATTGAGTCTAAATAATAATTTGTTGATATTCAGACTCATCAAACCAAAAGAAAAATTATTTCTTATTTTTTAATCTTTTAACTTCTTCAATAAAGTCTTTTAATATTTTCTGATATTCAGAGCTTGTTACTCTTTTATAAGTATCTTCTAATGTCTCCTCCCTGTAATTTTTAGTTGCTATTGACATATCTTCAGCTTGATTTGAAGATATTAATTCATAACCTTCTTCTGCTAAAGCTTGAGCCTCTGCTTGTGTAATTCTTAAATTTTGATCACATAAATAAATCATGCGCTTAATTTGTGCCAAGCGTTCAGGTGACACGTAATTTTTTTTCGCCCTGGCTTCCGCTGAAATTCTCTTAAACTCCGCTATTTCTTCAGGAGTAAGAGATTTAAAAAAATTCTCTGTATTATCTTGTGCTGACATATATTATTCCTTGTTTTTCTTTTTATCTTCCAAATCAGGTTTGCCATTATCATCAAAGTAAGTCTGCTTGCATTCTGGATATCCAGAACAGCCCCACCAGAACACACCTTTCTTCTTAGCAGATTCTCTTCTAATCAAGCCCTTCCCACAAATTTTGCAGGTATATTTTGAAACTTCTGAATTTGTTTTTTCCTTTGATTCAAATTTAAAAACCAATTTCTTATTAGCATAATCCAGTTCTAATTTTGCTTTAAATTTTTTATTTTCTTTACTTCTGAACACCAAAGGAAGAACATCTTCTTTATTCAAAACTTTTTGATAATATTCAACAGAAGGTGTCGCTTGTGCTATTTCTTTATTGATTTTAAAACCGCATTTTTCACAAGAATAAGTGAACTTTTGCTCAATCATTTTTTCCTTACAGTAAGGACAATCTAATACACTTACTTTTTTAGAAAGTAATTTAGCTTTTGCTCGAGCACTAATAACTTCAGCTTGCACAAAATCAACACATTGATCTAATAAAGCACCTATCCCTTTTTGATTTTCAGCAATATCTGTTAATTCTCTTTCAAAGGTAGCAGTCAAAATCGGACTTTTAACTTCTTCACTAATATTTGCTAGTAAATTTGCACCTTTCTCTGTAGATTTTATGAATTTCCCTTCTACTTTGATAAATTCTCTCTTCTTAAGTTCTTCAATAATTGAAGCACGAGTTGCAGAAGTGCCTATACCATCACCATCTTTCAATAGTTTTTTATATTCTTCATTGTCAACATAACGATGGATATTTTCCATTGCAGTAATTAAAGTACCTTCTGTGAAGAATTTAGGAGGTTGAGTCTTCTGTTTTTGAATATTAACGTTTTGAACTGTACCGACATCACCTTCATTCAATTCGGGAAGATTATTAAATTCTTGTTCTTTATTATCTTCTTCATCTTTATCTTGATCAAAATCTTTAAAACCATTGACTAGAATTCTTTTGCCTATTGTCTTAAAGTTATAGGTTACAACCTGAGTTATTACTTCAGTTTGTTCATATTCATGAGCTGTCATGAATTGCACAATATAGCGTTTAGCAATTAATTCATAAAGTTTCATTTCAGCATCAGTTAAATCAACTTTTGAATCTGAAAATGTAGGAATTATCGCATGGTGTGCAGTTGTCTTCTCATCGTTCCAAATTTTACTTTTTATAGTTGAATCTTTAACAGATATACAAGCATCTTTGAATTTTTCACAAATTAAACTTATAGAATCAAGAATAAAGCTTTTATCTTCATACTGAGATGTAGGCAAATAACAACAATCTGTTCTTGGATAAGAAGTACACCTCTTTTCATAAAGACTTTGAGCCGTTTTTAGAGTTTGTGCAGCAGTAAAACCTAAAACTTTACTTGCTGTTGCTGTAAGTTCTGCAAGAGAAAATCCCTTTGGTTGATTAACTGTCTTTTTGGTCTTTTGAACACTAATCACTGTTGCATCTTTATCTTTACAAAAATCCGCAATATCTTGAGCAACTGCACTATCGATTAAACGTCCTTCTTCATCAAGTCCTAACTGAGTGTCGCTAGGTTGTAATGTTGCTTGATAATTGCCGTTATTAACATTTACATCTATTTTTAAAACGTTAAAATCTATTGATTTAAAGTGCTTAATTGCTTGGTCCCTTTGATATACAAGATTAAGAGTCGGAGTTTGTACACGACCCACTGTATAAATATCTTGATGTAATAATGTTGTTGCTCTAGTAATATTCATTCCCACTAGCCAATCGCAACGTTGGCGAGCAATTGCTGCATTCGACAACGGTTCATATTTTGAATTATTTTCTAAATTATCGAGTGCTTTTTTAATTGATTTATCGTCAATTGCATTTGCCCAGTATCTTAGAACCTTTCCTGTAAATCCTGCTTTTTCAATTACTTCATCAACTAATAACTGTCCTTCACGATCTGGATCTCCTGCATGTACAATACAATCACATTTACTAATTAAATTAAATAACATATTGATATGTTCTTTATGTTCTTCCTTTTCTATAGTTTGCCAAATTTGAGGAACTATTGGCAGATCTTCCCACCTCCACATTTTTTTATTAGTCTTTGAAGATCTTGGAGCATTAACGTCAGTATATACATCAGGTTCTGCGAGTTCGTAAAGATGACCAAAGCACCACGCAACAAGTGTTTGATCCTTACATTCAATATAGTTCTTGTTGTTCTTTTCAATGCCTATAACGTTAGCAATTGCCTTTGCCACGCTTGGCTTTTCTGCTATGAATAATCTCATAATCATTTATCCTTTTTAAAATGTGAAACTAGGCTCAGCCTTATTTATAATTTCATCTTTTGTTATTATTCCAAAGTATCTGCCATCAAAACTTTTTTGATGTTCTCCTAAAACAAAATATTCATCCTTAGATAATATTTTATCAAGTGATGCTATTGGTAATATCCTACCTTGTGAGTCTGTATGAATCGGTCTTGAATTTTCAACAAAATTACCATTAATAAAAACACCTTCAGCAGTAACTAAAATATGATCTTGTGCTTCTGCAACAACCTTTTTAAGCAAAGGAACAATGTTACATCTTTCATGATTTACAACTTCTAAATACCCCTTTTCAATTGCATCTTTTTTTAATTGGCTATCTTTTAAACAAACAATTACTAAATCATCTTTATGAATATTTTCAGCAGCAAGAAGTTTGTAATAGCCAATAGGCATAGAACTTGACGTATTTAAGCTATACATCATATTTTTAATCCCTACTAACAACACAATTAAAAATGCACTAAAAAGGATTATTGATATACTTTTGACTTTCTTCCGAGTGAGTTGCATTTACTGCATCCTTCTTTGTATTAGTATTAGTATTAGTATCTGTAGTCTCTTTTGGTGATGATGTTACAACTTGAGTTTGTCCTTGCTCATTAGGATCTATATAACGATCTTCAGGATTAATAACATCTGTTTTATCAGGTGCTTTAATTTTAGAACGAGCTAAAAACACAGGATCTTTAAAATATAAAGGTTGCTTGCCATAGATAGCAGGAAACCCTGATACAAAGACTAACATGTCACCTGCCTCTTCAATATCACCTTTAGAATTCTTTTTGGGACCAGGCAATCGCATACATTCATCAGGAGTAAGAAGTGGTCTTTGTACTTCTTGCATGGTAGTGCTAGTGCTTGTATTAAATAAGCTTGTACCACTCTTAGTAATCGACTTCTTAACAACTGTAGTTTGACCTGACATTTTTGATAAAAATTCGGCAGTTTCCATTCGATTTGGCGGATAAGCATTCTGAATGTGGCAGTTAGATGTGATAGATTCTTCACTACCATATCCGTTTTCACGGCTTTTAAGTTGTGATAAATCCTGTGTTATTAAGTAACACTTGATACCATAGCCTGCAACGAATGCTAATGATTCTTGCATAATTTCTAACTTACCTAAAGAAGGAAATTCATCAAGCATCATCAATAATCTATGATGGTTACATGATTTTGCTCGACCTCCTTCAAATTTCATTCTATCTGCCAACAAGCGAACACACATGTTCACAAAAATACGTACTAACGGCTTTAAACGTGTTTTATCATTTGGTTGAGTTACAACATAAGCACTTACTGCCATATTGGAATTCATGATGTCACGAATCTTGAAATCTGATGTTGCACTATTTCTTGCAACAATTGGATCACGGAATAATGATAAATTTGATTTTACTGTAGAAAGTACAGAACCGCCTTCGTCTCGCGGTCTATCTAATTGGTCTTGAGCAGCAGAACTAACAACTGGATTAGCAGACTTTGCCATGTCTTCCATGTACTCGTTAAAACTTTTCTTCGGCTCTGGATCGCCTTTTTTTAAATTCTTCCTTGCCTCAATAGAAATATCCTTACCTGCTAACATATCATCGATAACACGTAAAGAAGCCTCTTGTATCTTTCCTTGAGCTTTTAAATCTAACACATAAAGAATTAAACCAGTGTATAAAGCAAAAGCTGTTTTCTTCCAGTGCCCATCAGCACCATCTAAACCTTGCCCATTAGGATCAACGATCATATTAGCTAAGTTTTGAGCATCACCAACTTCATTTTCAGTACCAACTCGAATCTCTAATAAAGGATTCCAACATGCTGACGTATCACTTGCAGGTTCATAACGAATAGTCTTTTGTTTCATTTCTTGCTTTCTATAACCTGCTGTTAATGCCCACAATTCCCCTTTTAAATCAGTTATCACTGCTGATTCGTTCCAAGACAATAATGTAGGTATTACCAACCCCACCCCTTTACCAGATCTTGTTGGGGCATAGCAAAGAACGTGTTCGGGTCCTGAATGCTTCAAATAATGTACTTTCTTATGCTTATCTACATAAGCTCCTACGTATACATAAGGTTTGCTATCATCTTCTTTCTTATGAAGTAGCCCACAACGTTCAACTTCTTCATCAGTAGCCCAATGTGCTGAACCGTGTAATGTCTCTAGCCCTCTTAATTTGCTTTTTACCCCAACAGTAATACAAATAACAATAACCATCCCAACCACAAAAATTAGCATTCCTGTTTGTGCAGGCTGCTTAAATAATTCAGGTTGTTGTTCACCAAACCTCCCCCACCAATTTAATATTGCCCAAGGGGTATAAAAATGCTCAGCAATCTCATCAACTTTTAATAAACTATTGTATTTAACTATAGCTGCAAAATGTTGCGTTGCTGCTTGCATAGCTCCACAACATATACATGCAACTGCAATTGCATTGCATATTTTTAAAGTCCTATATTTAGGCTTTTTCTCATTTTTTAAGATCTCTTCCATCTTTATCCTCAATACCTTCAGAAGGATCAAAAAGTTCCTCTTCAACCTCATCAATATCTTCAGATATTGAATCAATTACTTCACTTTCTTCTATAATTTCTTTTGAATGCTTACTAATTTTTAATTCGCTTTCTTCATCGATGCTGCCATCACATTCACTAATAAATATTGGGTGATCCCCTGTAACAAAACATTCACCAAAATTAAGATGACAATAACAAACTATTAAAGTATTACGTCTCTGCCATACTGCATTCTTGCAATCAGTGCAAGCACATTCATGTAGACGTAATTTATAGTATTCTTCATCCTTCATCTTTGATACAACAATTGAATTAGTACTTACTCTTTTCATCGTTTAACCCCTTGCTGATTTTGATTCCTATGCTGCTCTTGCATTCTTTGTTGTTGTCTTCTTATATCTGATTGTCTTTGTTTTAAAATAGCTAAAATCTTTTCTCTATCTATATGAGCCTTTAAAGTATTAGTTTTCACCAAATTTTTAAAATAACTTAATAAATCATGACATCTTTCATCATGATTAGAATTAAATCTTCTCTCACAAATATTTTGAAAAATTTGTTGAGGATTCATTTGCTGCCTTTGTCTTCTGATATTTTCTTCTTTGGTTCTTCCATTAGAAGATCTCATATTAGTATTTCTGCGCCTTTCAACTTCTATAGCTCTCTTAATTTCATCCTCACGCCATTTCTTTAAAAAATATCTCATCAATATAGCAAATTCAGGATTACAATTTTGCCATTGCATATTCATAAGATTATTCATCAATTTATAATTCTGATTTATATCCTTCATTTCTTGAATCAATTCAAATCTATTGATTCTTCTTATTTCAAGAATTTCTACTCTAGTAATAGAGTGAGAACGATAACCACAACTATCCTTTTTCCAATTTTCTTTGATAGTTTCATCATCAAGTTTTTCAAAACTACCAAACCTTTTTTCTAAATTTTTTAATGAAAAATCTCTATTAACAGAACTTGCCTTAACACTTACACCATTACTTGAAAATACAAGTCCATTACCTCTTTTATGAAGATTAATACCTAATCTTGCCAACGCAATATGAATATCTCTCCATGAATTACATCTTTCAAAAATATTCTCCAAATGTAATTCTTTTAATGTTGTTAATAGTGATTTATCACCTGTTGCATTTTCAAAATCTTTAGTTTTATTTTCACTCTTTGAATATGTCTGCTCCGTTTTAATTTCAGCAGTTTCGGTTAAACCATATTCTCTTTCTATTTCTTTACAAATTTTTCTCATTGTCACTTGATCTTGCCAAGTGTTCATTCTTCTAAATGTTTTAGGGTGAATTGTATTTATTGCAACATGAATATGCGGTTCATCAGTATCACCATGAATTACACTTACTCTTTGGCAATCTTGAAAACCTAAGGATTTAACAACACGATCTTCAATATCATGTAATTTATGAGAATCTAATTTTTCTAAATCATCTTTATGAAAAGAAATAACTAAGTGATATGTCTTCTTGTCTTCTTTACATTTATGATTCATATTCTGAACGACTTGCATCTCCGCAATGGCACAATCTAAATCATCACTTAAACAATTAGTAATTCTAACGTCCTCTTTAAGACGTTCTTCATTGCCTTGATCATTGGAAATATATTTAATAAGGCCTTTTAAAGACCCTTTAATATCTCCTTTTTTATCAACTCTCTTAGCAATCATTTCTCAAACACTAACTGTATATTTCTGCAATCTTCTGAATAACTTTTCTCAATTCGTGATGTGTTGCTTTAACTGTTTTTAGCTCATTTAAAACTTCAGCTCTTGAAATTACATCACCTCTTTCATTTAGGTATTTAATTAAAGATCCTGTGTATTTTCCTAGTACAGAAGAGCATCTTGCTAAATCTCTTTGCATGCTTAAATCTTTTTCGGTAAGTAAAGGTTTAAGCATTCCCATTTTTAGCAGATAGAATGAAATTGTCATATTGGCACTTAAAGCCTTCTCTTTTATAAAAGCGACTTCTTCATCAGTAGCATAGACTTTTAGCTGCTTTCTTTTACTTGGCATTTTGTCCCTTTATTTCGTTGAGCACTTTTAAGTGCGAATAAGTAAACAAGTTACGTTTTTGGTAGGTAGTCCTACCAATACTAACTTGCCATTTTTCGTATAAATCATATTTAATCATCTGTGATGATTATGTATTGTAAATTATTATTTCGTATTATACAATATATAAGTGTATTATTTCTTGTTATTATTTATCATAAAGGAGCATACATAATTATGAAGAACGATATTGATTCATTCATAAAGAGCTGTGCCTATAAAAAAATCGATTTAATCACCAACGCTGAATTTATCAATAAAGTGAGCAACTTGCCTATCGCAAAAAGGCAGATTTATAAATATTTAAAAGCTCAAGGAAAGATAAATTGTAGTTATCCATACTTCAGTTTTTTACTAAAACAAAAAACAGCAGAAAAAGAAACAACACCAAAAGAGGAAGTTAAATCAGAAGAACATCAAACAGAATCAAAATCTAAAGTAGTTACTACTTCTAAAGTTGAAGCACAAACCAATTTAGGATCAGTAAAAGCAGCTAAAAAAGAAATTATTTCTAAAACTCAGGAAAAAGTTCCTTTCCATTATGATCCTACTGAAGATATTCAAATTTTTTAACAATTAAGGAAATTATAAAATATGAACATTCATATAATAATGCAAGGTAAAGGTGGTGTCGGTAAATCATTTGTTGCATATCTATTATGTCAATATTTCAACTCTTTAGGCAATACTATTCTTCCTATTGATACCGACCCAAATAATGCAACACTCACAGCATTCAAAAACTTGAACGTTACTCATCTTGAAATTTACAACGATGAAAAGGAAGTTGATCCTAGCAAATTTGATAAACTGATTGAAACAATTGCTGACAATAATTGCGATGATTGTATTATTGATACAGGTGCATCTAACTTTCAACCATTTGCAAATTACTTAATTAACAATGAAGTATTACCAATGTTACTTGACATGGGACATAAAGTGTTCATTCATACTGTAATCATCGGTGGTCAAAGCTTAAACGATACAATGATCGGACTAAAATCAATCTGTCGATCATTCAATACTGATATTGTTGTATGGTTCAATTCAATGTTTGGCAACATTGCTGATAACAAAACATTCTATGACACAATAGTTTATACAGAAAATAAAGAAAAAATTCGTGGTGTTGTGACCCTTCCAAAAATTAAAAATGAGTTTGAGGCTGATTTAAATAGCTTATTAAAGAAACATTTAACATTCGATGAAGGAGTCGAATCTCCAGACTTCAGACTTATGCAAAAACAAAGAATTAAAAACATTAAGCGTGATTATTTCACCTTAATTAACAATTCTTTAGTGGGATTAGAATAATCTATCTGTACTTTTTAAAAGGGACTTTGGTCCCTTTTTTGGAAATAATAAAAAATGTTAAGTGAAGAAAATCTATTTGAAATCAATCCTGAACTTGAAAAAGCTTTTTTAGAAAAAAAAGATTTTTTGCGTAATTTGTTATATCAAAAATTTAATATAGATTGTAATAACTACGATCCACTGATTGCTGAATATTTCATTATTATGCAATTATCCACTAAGTTACAACAATATCATACAGCAATTGCAGAAAACCAAAAAAACTATCAAGATTCAGTTACAGATCTTGATGAAAATTTAGAAAGTTATAAGAAAAATTTTGATTCACTTTTTAATGAAAAAATTGAAATAGAAAAAAAAGAAATAGAACAGTTACTGGTTGCAAATAATGCTAAAATTACAGCACTTATTGAAAATAACAAAAATGAATACAAGACATTATTAGAAGAGACTTATAACAAATTTAAAAGAAAAAAAACTAATTTAATCTTTTTTGCAACTCTCTCTCTTATTGCTAATTTAACAATAGCAATAGCTCTGGTGGTTAAACTTTTATAACATATATTATAAATAATAAAAATATATTTATAATACAAATATTTATTATATTTTATATGTATATTATATTGATTTTTAATACAAAAAACCTTATAATATAAGCATTACAAACGTGAAGCAGAGCACGCCGTCCGAGCAAAGAAAAAGAAAGGAAAAATATGAAAGTTTCTACAAAGATTGAGCTTAAATTTAAGTTCGTCGGAGTTGAAATAGAGATGAAAAATATCTCAGAACGTTCAGTAAACCTAGCAATAGTTCTTTCATTTACCGTGATATTACTTATTGTGTTAGTTTACTAAACGTACACAAAATTTCTAAGTTCCCTAAAATCTAGGGGGCTTATTTGTAGAAACAATTATATTAAAAATTTTATGAAAATTCAAGTTATAAGAGACGAACAGAACAAAATCAAAAAAATAGAAATCACTCCTAAAACTTATGAATTATTTTTAATTGCAATAGTTTTTGGTTCAATTGTTGGTTTATCTATTATATTTTTCATGAACTAAACACCCAAGACTTCTTCTTTGGTGTTCAAAACAAAAAGAGGAGCTAGCCTCCTCTTATAATTATAAATTTATATCTACTTTTTATTATGAAATTTAACCATCTAATAACAAAAATAAAAGCATATCCTACAGCAGGCAAACTAGCTAATTTAGAATTTTACATTTTTCATCATTTGTTAAAATAGAATTATTTAAATTTACATTATATATGATATTGGAGAAAAAGTACTTGATAAGATGTTCATAACTCAAGAGTTTTGAATATGAAATTTTGCAACGGTGAAACAATGGTTTTACCATGGTCAAAACTTATAGTCAAAAACATTTATAAAAATGTTTCTATTTTAGGCATTATCTTCCACGTCCACGGCTCTCATCAACAATAATAGTTTTTTTTGTTTCTTTTTTAGTTTCTTCAAGTATTGCTTTTTGAGATTTTAACTTGTTAACTTCTTCATCAGGAAGTATCTTCCAACCTTTTTCATAAAATGTTGTTAAATCATTTCCTGATGGAACATACCAATATTTAATTGTAGAATCCCATTGAGCCCCTAAAGCTTTACCTTCCTTGTATTTCATGCCTAAAGGAACGATAAAATATGTATCCTTAGTGCTACTAATATTTTTGTTTTTTGTTGACTCAATTCGATATTGTTCTAATAACTCATTTGAAAATAAATAGGTAAACCATTTAGGCAAAACTTTTGAGATAAAAGTTATTTTATTATTATTTTTCCGAAGAATTGTTTTTATTTTTTTTGTATTATCTATTACTAAAATTCTAGGAACTAAAGGAAAAATCTTTAAAAAATTATTCAGCGAACGTTCTCTTCTTCTCGCAATATCTTGATAAGGTACATCGTGTCCACCATTTAAAACTCTTTGAGAAACTCTAAAGACATTATAATTTACATTATCTACAGCAACAAAAATTAAAGTAACTTTAAAACCGTTTTGAATAGCTTTTTTAATAAAATTTATTTCAGAATTTCCACTAAGAGTCGATTCTATGCAAAATGATTCCTTTTTGCTTAAATACTCCTCTCTCTGCTCAATTGCTTTTCGTCCTGCGACTATTCTTACAGACCAAACATCCTCAGAATTAATTTCCTTAGCTATAACATCAGGATTAACAAAAATTTTTGGAAATAATTTATTTCTTTTTTCAAAATATGAGCTTTTACCTGAACCATTTGGACCTGCAAGAATAACAAGTCTTACATGAGTATTCTCAGTTTTATTCATTTAGAGCTTTTTCCCAATCAAAATCAGGAGCAATACCTTTTACAACAATTTTATAATTTTCATCTAAATCAATAAATTCTCTATGATTATCTTTATAAACTCTCGAAGACCATCCTTTAGGCTCATCTCCAACTTCTATATATATGAAACCATTCTTTTTAAAATTGTCATTCCATATTTCTCTGGTTAGACCTTGGCATAAATCAGGTTGTTCTTCTTTTTCATCTTGTTCGAAGTAATCATCTAAATCTTTGTATTCCATAGAATTCTCCTTTTATCATCCAAATTTTTATATTTTAATAAAATACACATATACATATTATAACATATTATAATATATTACTAATAAACTAAGCGTAAATGAATGCATTTATTATAACAAAAATTAAAAAGGAATAATAAATTTATGAAACTTGGCTATATAAGAGTTAGCACTCGAAATCAAGCAACTGATGGAAATTCAATTGAAGCTCAAAAAAATTTGCTTTTAGCCTATGGCATTACTGAAGATAACATATTCATTGATATTAAAAGTGGAGCATCAATTGATAGACCTCAATTAAAGACATTATTAAAAAAACTAGAATCAAATGATATGCTAGTTGTAACAAAACTAGATAGAATTGCTCGTTCAGTTTTGGATGGATCAAAATTATTAAAACAACTTCAAGAAAAACATATTATTTTAAATGTTTTAAATTTTGGAATCTTTGACGATTCTAATCCAACAGGAAAACTAATGATAAGTATTATGTTCTCGTTTGCCGAATTTGAAAGGGACCTTATCAAACAAAGAACATTTGAAGGCAAAGCCATTGCAAAACAAAAATCTACTTACAAAGAAGGAAGACCTAAAAAATTTTCTGAAAATAAACTCAATGCTGCAATTGAAATGTTAAATAATGGAAAAAGCTATAAAGAAGTATCACAACTGCTTAATATAAGTATATCTACTCTAACTAGATATAAAAGGAAAAAACATGACTGTAATTTATAAAAATGATGATAATACTGAAATCTATATCAGAATAACATCAAAAACAATTGAAGTTTTAACTCCTGAAGAAGCAAAAATTTCTTTAAATACAAAAAAATATAACGACAAAAATACAATATACGAACACTATATATACTTTATAGAAATTCAGAATAAACCAACTAATAGTAAAAAAGCATTATTGGTAGCATTAAATAATTTAATAGGAAATACAAACTTAAAAAAAAAGTAACAGAAATTGATTTTTCACAAAAAACAAGACAACTTCTTCAAAAAAAAATAAAAAACCAAACTAAAATTTATTATCTCACTATATGTAAGTTTTTTTTCACTTGGCTATATGAAAATGAACTGATTCCATATAACCCCCTACAAAATTACAAAATTCCCAAACTAAAGAATGATAGTATTAAACGTCCTGCTCTTAACTGTGATAATTTTCATACCTTAAACGATGCCCAAAAAGAAATCTATCATTTTTTTTTAAATATCTATCAAAAACAATCAATCTATGTATATAAAATTTGGTTAATTCAATTCATTGCTGCAACTCGTGTCAATGAAACAATTCAACTAATCAAAAACTACAAAGAAAATGATAGTTATGTTGTTATAAATACCAAATGTAAAAAAAATTTTATGATTCCTGTAACTTCAATTTTAAATTCTCTTATTAAAGATACTCAAGAATTTGTTTGTAAATATAAAAATTTCTCATCTTTTATCAGAAGAACAATTCCTACTCAATATAAAGAGCTTTTCACAATTCACGGATGTCGAGCAATATATAGAACGACAATTGAATTATTAGAAAATAATAAAACTTTTACCTTTGAAGAAAAAGAAGCTTATATTTGTCATTTTAATTTTTCATCAACCGAGAGAGCATATCTTAGAACAGATTTCTTTGAACAAAGAAAAAACATTCAAATTATTTGGTCGAAATGGTTAATTTTAATAACTTCAAGTATATTGTCTGGCTCTGAATTAAATATTAAAGATTACAAGTAATAACATTGAATTAATCAAGAAGTAACTTTGTCGTTTTTCTTTAGTATTCAGTGCTGCAATTATTTCTTAATCTTTCTTGAATATCTGCATATTGAAAAGCTCTAAACTTTAGAGTTAAATCTTGTACTTTTTTAAAAAATTCATTGCATTTCATCTTATTAAAATCATAATCATTGTTAATTTTCTCAACAATATCTTTATTGAATCTACCTAGAACCAACAATTCATTTACGAATTGAAACATTTCTTTATTACATCCAAATTTATGATAAATAAAGAAATTTATGGCAACCTTCTTCACATCAAGAAAAGTTCTTGTTTTATTAACTCTAGTAGTACCTATTAAGTTAATCATTGTATTTTTAAAATTAACACCAACACACAACAACAAATCTTCAAATTCTTGTAAATTCAATAAATATGTCAAAGTACATTTTTCTTTAACAAGATTCTTCATTTTGTAATTAAAAGTATTGCGTGGCATTGCCAGCTTATTTTTAGATAAAGCATAAGATACATACTTATCATAGTAATAAGATAAATCTTCAGCATTATCTCTAAAAGAAAGCCACTGTTCATTCCAATATTTTTTTGAAGGTTTAAGATATTCATATTTTTTTCTATACGAAATACCCTGATTTAAGATTTTATTAACTGTAGGTTTAGAGCACCCAATTTGCTCAGCAATTTTTTGCTGTGAAAGTCCTTTTTTAGACAATTGACGTATTTGATATATTTGAGAATTTGAAAGCATGTGAATTAGAACTCCTAAAAAATAACTCAATAACTCAAAATAAAGTCACTTCTTCTTTGGTGTTCAAAACAAAGAACTTTATTTTTCATTAAAGGTCATATATTAATACACTTTAATTAATTAGAAGCCCTTCCCTACACGCTCGAGCCATTTAAACCCTAAATTGTATTTTTTTAGTAAACTTTTTTGTTGTTTATTTTTTGTTCAGAACGAACAAATAAAGAAAAGTTTTGATTTGGTTTAAATTTAGCATATGGTGTTAGGAGTTTATTCTTTAAAATTCAGCTATCGAGCGTTATTAGTCTTACAAAAAGAACTGACTGTACAAAGCCCCTCTGCACGCCTGAACATACTTGTTAGATTGATTAACAAGCGAATCTTACGTTGCCCTTACGCAGAGCCCCCCCCAGTAGACGGCAACATACATAAATCACCCAACCCGAACACAACTCGCATCATCCCCATTAGGCAATTGCTAACGTTAAATAACTAATCATTATTACATTCTTCAAACTTTTATCTTATTCTATCCTTAACTCTTAATGCTTAGCTCAAGGTTATTATTACAAATAATGCCTTGAGCTTTGTTTTTAGTTTAGTTCTAAGGTTATGAGTTATTACCATTACCATTCCCCTACTCTTTCATTATTGCCGTTTCTCTTAAAAATATTAGGGAATGATAATCGTAATCGTAATCATAATGCTAATAACAGTAAAGCCGCATAAAAAGAAAACAACTATTGTGTTATAACAGCTATAGTTATAGTAATCGCAATAGATATAGAAGTTATTACTAAAGTAGCAGTGGTAGAGATAACTGAAGATTTCAGTATTACTGATGATTACGCTGATACATATTTCTTCTGATCTTCCCTCCTTTTTTCAATTATCCAATGTTAGATGTTTCAGTAATAGTTGGTTTTTTATTGGTTTTGCTTATTCTGGTTTAGTGGTTTTGCACGTGTACTGTTTGAGAATTGGAATTAGGTATAGCAAGCTTGGAAAAGAAAAAGGAAGTTGGTTGGTTCCTCTACGTTTGGGTTTTTGTGGTAAAAAAATTGCGTTTTCATGAAAACTTACAGAATTTAACCCATTTACGGGAAAGTAGGTGTATACGAATCATACATTTTTAAATTTTTTTTAATTTTTTATTATTCTTCAAAAATGTAAATTTTACCAACACTAATTTGCTATTTTTTGAACTGAAAAAAAACACTAGAAAAAACTAATTGCTTATTTTTTGATTATATAAATTATATAAGCGTTTTATAAGAATAATATAGTATTGTTCATTACCTACAATATTTTGTATAAAACATTAACAAAAATCACTTAAAAAACGACCATGATATAAAAAGTAGTTGTGTTTTTAAAATTTTTAACAATCTATATTTAGTGGTATAAATTACTCTAAGTAAGAAAAATTACCATATTTAGCAGAATTTCCAATTTTCTCTAAAACTATCTAAAATCCCTTTTAGAAAGCCATTTTCTAAAAAAAAGAGGTGTAAATCTCATTTTTGACATTCTAAATTATGGATTTTAAAATCTGTTTACAAGCTAAAAAAAACAATATAAAATTCGCATCAAGAAATGACATTAGCCATATATTGATGTATGTTATTATTATAGTAACTAGATAAAGGATGT
>CALUQL010000013.1 GCA_944322895.1 Candidatus Gastranaerophilales bacterium | reverse complement strand
AAAATAAGTTTTATGATATAAAACAGATATAGTTGAGAAAGATTTTTAGATATAAGAGTTTAAAATACTTTTAAAACAAACTGGAATTTAATTAAACGTCTTTATTCGACGAGGATTAGAGTGAGAAAAGGATACACTAGTAATGAATGAATTAAAAGAAAACATCAAAAAGTACTTACTTGTAAAATACGCTGAAACAAGAGTAAATGAATGCAGCAGTCATTTATCTAAATCTATTCCATGGATTCAAAGAAAAGGACTGACCAATACAATTCAAACACACTTTAAAGTCCTATTAAACACTTTAATTAATGGAAGCGAAAAGCAATCATTCCGTCAAAATAAATTTATTGTCGATTCAATATTAAAATACACCTTAGGTAAAAGTGAAAACCTTCTAAAATCAAATAAAAAAGCAAAAGATATAAAAACATATATGCAACTTAATTCTTTTATTGTTTATGATGAAATAATGAAAGGTGTTTCATCAAATAAAAGCAAAAAAGCGATTAGATTTAATATAGAAAAACAATTATCTGATATACAAGAAAGAATGGATGCAAAAACAAGTCTTGAAGAAATTTTAAAAGAAAAAATAGGTGCTTAATAAACTAAATATCATATATAAAAAAGAAGGAGCTAACTCCTTCTTTTTTGTTAAATTAACTTTAACTGTTCAATATAAAATCTATGACTTGGGGATACGCATCTATTTTACTAAGTTTTTCATACTTCTCAATATAATCTTGTCCATAATTAGTAATTTCACTTGCCCAAGCACCATCATGATAGCTCCAAGCTACAGCATTTTTTATATTATCACCGGTAGGCAAATGTTCCCCATTTTTCAAATCTGCACATCTTTTATCACGCAAAAATCTCAGATTATAAATACAGGCATCCAAATTATCATATGGATCTTCAACATTTAACTCATTTTCACTACCTTCTAAACCAAAGTAATAATTCAAATAATCCTGAGTATCCTTTGTTATTTGAAAAGCACCATATGCATCAGAAATACTTTTTAATATTTCACCATTATCATCATATATTCTACCATTAGATTCAATCCAAAGAATTTTTAATACATCTATAACATCAACTTTACCGTTGCCGAGCGAAGCAACTCTTTCTTTTATTAATGGAATAGCATCCTGCCCTAATTGTTCCGAGTAAGTATTTATAGCTTGAATAATTTTATTATATTCTGCTGTAATTTCAGGATTATTAGAGAGAATATCTATAGCTGACTCAAGTTTTTCTTCTTCGTATTTTTCAACTATATGAGAATTATTAATTTTAGTTATTTCACTTCCTTTTTTTTCTTCAATTTTTGAAGAAATACCAAACAGGCCTCCAAGCAGTACTCCTAAAACAGCTATATATGGAACTGAATTCTGCAGGTGTTGTTTTATACCAGTACTTTTAAATGACGGAGAAGAAAAACTTACAGAATCTTTTAAATAAGTAAGTGTATGATTAGATAAATAAGCAGTTTGATTATTACGATTATTCTGAATATTTACAGATGATATTTTCATATTCTTAGCTCCATTCTGAATGGAATAAACCCATTCTTTGTTTTTTATTGTTTTTTATGTAAACATTTATTAATTTAAATTAAAATAATTCTAAAATCGAATTAGAAATAATATAATTACAAAGAAATGCTAAATTTATTTAAAAAGAATAATGAATATATAAGCTGTGAATGGCTGGAATCAGGAATTAGTTTTACATATGAAGGCATATACAATTGTTGTATGTTTGCACATAACACAATAGCATTCAAGCCAGTAACACCAATAAATAAAGATTGGACTTACGATTTTGACTCTTTTTTAAAAGAAAAAAAGAAATTTATAAAAGCCCACCGAAAAGGTCAAATCATTGACCGTTGCTTAGGTTGTCAGCGTTTAGAGAAAAGAGTTTGGGATAATAATTTTAAAATCAAACAACTTGCAATTAGCACAAACACTAAATGTAATGCAAATTGTATATATTGTTATACTCATAAAAGAAAAGATTTCTTTAATAACATTAATGATATTCCAATACTTAATTTCTTAAAAAAATGCATTAACGCTAATTTAATTGATGAAAATGTATCTGTATTATTTGGAGGTGGAGAACCAACAATAAACAATGAATTTGAAGATATTATGAATTTATTTTCCAACAATTCAAAATGTAAGATAAAGATATATTCATCAGGAATTAAATATAGTAAAGCAATAGAGAATCTTCTAAGGGCAGGCAATTGCGAGCTTGTTATTACTCCTGACTGTGGAGATAGACAATTATATAAGAAGATTAAAGGAGTCGATAAATTTGACGAAGTTTGGAGTAATATACAAAATTATGCAGCAGCACAGAATGAGAACAAAGAACAAGTACGAGCCAAATACATTATACTTCCAAATATAAATGATAATGAAGAAGAAATAAAAAAATTTTTTAATAAAGTGATTGAAGCAAACGTAAGTTATATAAAACCCGAAATAGATATTACATCATATTTAAAAATCAAGCAGGACAAAGAAAAACTGGAAGAACTATTTAAATTGTTGGTATTTATGGAAAAATATGCAGAAAAACGGAATATAAACCATGGATTAGCAGGTAATATGCACTGTGCTGTAGAAGAGCACCGTAACCTATATGACAAAATAAAAAACGAATATAAAGAAGATTAAAGCTTTTCCAATCTCACATCAGCTGCCAATTTATGTGCAAAAAGTCCTTCTTTTTCAGCGAGATATGAAGCATTTATTGCTGTTTCTTTAATAGATTTTTCTCTTATTATTTGATAAGTTTGGATTTTTATATAATCAAAAACACTTAAACCACCAGAATATTTGGCAACTTGATTTGTTGGCAAAGTATGATTAGTACCTGATACATAATCACCAAAAACTTCTGCACTATAATTACCAATAAATAATGAACCGTAATTATTAAATTTATTAATAAGATTTTCCGCATTTTCTAAACATAATTCCAAATGTTCAGGTGCTTTTTTATTAGATAAAGCAACAGCTTCATCTAAATATCTCACAACAACTGCAAATGATTTATTATAAGATTGTTTTGCGATTTCGTGTGTTTGAAGATTTTTCAAATATTCTTTAGCTTTCTCGTCAACTTTTTGAGCAAACTCTTTTGAGAAACATATTAAAAATGCACGGGCATCTTTATCATGTTCACATTGGGCTAGAATATCAGCGGCAACGAATTCAGGTTTAGCAGTTTCATCAGCAATAATTAGCACTTCAGATGGCCCGGCCAAAAAGTCTATACCGCATTCACCATAAACTTGTTTTTTTGCAGATGTTACAAATTTATTCCCAGGTCCTACTATTTTGTTTACTTTTTGAATAGATTCTGTTCCATAAGCCATTGCAGCTATTGCTTGGACTCCGCCTATTCTGTATATTTCATCAGCACCTGCATAATATGCTGCTGCAACTGTTACAGGTTGTATTTTAGGTGACATTGCAACAACTCTTTTTACCCCTGCAACTTTCGCAGGAACTACAGTCATTATTGCACTACTAGGAAGTGGATAATTTCCACCCGGTATATAACAACCAACAGACTCTATAGGGATAATCTTATGTCCAAGAATATTTCCGTTAACTTCAACTTCCAATTCTTTTATACTTGATAACTGAGCCTTTGCAAATTCTTTTACATTTTTTACTGCAAACTTTATTGTTTCAATAGTTTTTCCATCAACTTGCTTTATCGCTTCTTTTATCTCATCTTCTGTCAATTTAAATGCAGATAAATCTCCATCACCAAATTTTTTAGCATATTTTCTAACAGCATTATCACCATCTTTTCTGACGGCATTAATAATGTCATTAACAGAAGATATACTTTCAAACTCTATCTTAGAAAAGAAATTTTTATCCAATTCATCATAAGTATTTATCTGCATTTTTCATCCTTTTCTTATTATTGAAATTTATTTCTACATTCAAACAAATTTATTAGTTATTTTGTTCTTGAAGCCAAGTTATTTATTATATCTTGCGGAGTTACATTATGCATTGCCATAAAAGTAAGCATATGATAAGCCAAATCACTTGCTTCCCATTCCAACCCGTCACCTTGTTCAAAATTAACAGATTCAAATGCTTCTTCCATAACTTTTCTTTTTAAATAGAATTCATTTTTAAACAATTTTGTTGTATAAGAGCCGTCTGGAAGCTTTGCTTTTCTATCTAAAAGCAAATTATACAGTTCATTTATACAAAATTCTCTATCTTCAAAACAAGAATAACGTCCAGTATGACAAGCAACTCCATTTTGTTTAACTTTGAATAATAAAGCATCCTGATCACAATCGAATTTAGCACTGATTAACTCTTGAGTATGACCTGATGTTAATCCTTTTGTCCACAATTCATTTCTTGAACGGCTCCAATATGTTGCTAGACCTTCTGATAATGATTTTTTCAATGATTCTTTATTTGAATATGCAAGCATTAATACTTGTTTTGTTTCAACATCTTGAACAATAGTCGGTATCAAACCATTTTGTTTATCAAAATCCATAACAGCAATATAAGCATCTTCAAGATTCACAGCACCTGTATAAATACTCATACCAAGTTGAGTTGAAACATTCATTTTAACTAGAGTTTTGATTTCATCAATTGTAGAAATACCACCTGCTGCAATTAAAGTTTTTTTAGTAAGTTTTCTGATTTCTTTAATAGCTTCGATATCAGTACCTTGCATCATACCTTCTTTATCAACAATGGTATATAGATATCCTGCACATAAATCATCAAATCTTTTAACATAATCAGCAGGAGTTGCATCAACTTCTTTAGTCCAACCTTGCGTAGTCACTTTACCTTTTTTAGCATCAATAGCAACAATAACCTTATCTTTTGGCAATTTCGAAAGGAATTCTTCATTTGCAGCAGTACCAATAATAATTTGTTTTGCACCATTAGCAAGAATTCTTTTTGCTTTTTCCTTATCTCTAATTCCACCACCTACTCTGCAATGGGCGATTTTGCAGATTTCTTTAATAAGAGCTTCATTATTACCCTTATTCATAGCAGCATCTAAATCTATTACACTAATTTCTCCAAAACGTGAATAATATTTTGCCAGTTCTAATACATTTTCTCTTTCTAATACCTTTTCTTTTCCTTGTCTTAATTGGACAGCTTTTCCATCCATTAAGTCAATACTTGGAATAATCATATCTCGCCCTTTCTTTTCTCTTCTTAAATTATAGGTTAAAAATATTTACTTTCAAAATCATTTTTATTTGCCAAATTTTTTGAATTATAATTATAAAGTAACAATTGGAGGCATAGTAAAATGAAAGTTCTTGTCGGAATGTCAGGGGGCGTTGATTCTTCAGTCGCGGCACTTTTACTAAAAGAACAAGGTTATGAAGTAATAGGTGCAACTATGTCTCAATGGGGCAGCAGTGATTTTTTTAATGCATTAAATAAAAAAATAACAAATCAAGATACAAAAATTTCAACTCATACAGCTTGCCTTTGCCCGAATAAAGAAGAAGATATAAATCAAACAAAAAAAATTGCAGAAAATCTCGGAATAGAATTTCACGTCATTGATTGTTCCAAGGAATATGAAGAAATAGTTATAAATTATTTTAAGAAAGAATATATGGAAGGGCGCACCCCAAACCCTTGTGTATGCTGTAACAGATATATAAAATTCGGAATATTTCCAGAACTTGTAAAAAAAGCAGGCATTAAATTTGATAAGTTTGCAACAGGTCATTATGCACAAATAATAAAGGAAAATAACAGATACATATTAAAAAGAGGAATTAATCTAAAGAAGGACCAGTCATATTTTTTATATGGATTAACACAAGAACAGCTTTCAAAAACAATAATGCCACTTGGAACATACACAAAAGAACAAATTAGAGAAATAGCAAGAGAACACGGATTAGTTGTAGCAGATAAACCTGACAGCCAAGATTTTTATAATGGTGACTATAATGACATTCTTAATGAAAAACCAAAAAAAGGCAATATTGTTGATATTAAAGGAAATATATTAGGAATTCATCAAGGTTTTTGGAATTATACAATAGGACAAAGAAAAGGAATCGGAGTTGCAGCAAGTGCCCCATTGTATGTTGTAGAATTAAGAAAAGATACAAATGAAGTTGTTGTAGCATTTAAGGAAGATTCTTTAAACAAAGGGTTAATAGCCTCTGAAATTAATTTTTCGGCTATAGAGAATCTGACTACTCCAACAAGCTGTCAAGTAAAAATAAGATCTTCACAAGAGCCAAAACCTGCAACAATAAAACCATTGGAAAACGGAAATATAGAAGTCATTTTTGATGACATGCAGCCTCCAATAGCAACAGGTCAATCAGCAGTTTTTTATGACGGAGAAATTGTACTTGGCGGAGGCATTATAGAAAGTGTATTTTAATGAATAAAGAAGAACTTTTAAAACTATATAATTCTGATTTAGAACAACTTTTAGAGAAAGCTTCAAAATATATAAAAAATGAAGTGGAATTTTGTTCACTAATCAATGCTAGAAGCGGAAAATGTTCACAAGATTGTAAATACTGTGCACAAAGCGCACATTATAGAACTGATATAGAAGAATACCCTTTAATTTCAAAAGAAGAAGTCATAAAAGCTGCAGAAGAAGCAAAAACTAATGGCGTTATCAGATTTGCAGTTGTAACTTCGGGCAAATCCCCCGATGAAGAAAATTTTGATAAAATCCTTGGATTTATAGATGAACTAAATAAAATTGAAGGAATAAGAAGCTGTGCTTCAATCGGTATTTTAAATGAAGAACAAGCAAAAGAACTTTCTGAGCACGGACTTAAAAGATTCCACCATAATATAAATACGTCAGAATCATATTATAAAGACATATGTACAACACACACATGGCAAGACAGATTAAATACATGTAAAATGGTAAAAAAATACGGAATGGAATTATGCTGCGGAGTAATTCTTGGCATGGGCGAAACTATTGAACAAAGAATAGAAATGGCAATCGAATTAAGTGAAATAGAGCCTGAATCTATACCAATTAACATATTAATGCCAATTCCAAAGACTCCTTTTGAAAATTATAATAATAAAATTGATGAAGAAAATATTCTAAGAACCCTTGCAATATTCAAAATAGCAAATCCAAAATCTATTATAAGATTTTGTGGAGGCAGAATGAAATTATCTGATAAAAATCAAGAGCTTGCACTAAAAACTTGTGTTGAAGGAATTCTAACAGGGAATTACCTCACAACAACAGGCAAAAGTCCACAAGAAGATATTAATACACTTAAGAAAATAAACAAAAATTTGAGAAAGGTGTAATAATGAAAATATATAACAATTTAATTGAATTAATAGGAAATACTCCCCTTGTAAGAATAAATAAATTAAATACGGGTTATAGTGATATTGCTGCAAAAGTTGAATTTTTCAACCCAGCAGGTTCAATAAAAGACAGAGCTGCTTTAAGTATGATAGAAGAAGCAGAAAAAGAAGGATTAATTGAAGCAGGAAAAACAACAATAATAGAACCTACAAGCGGAAATACAGGAATTGGTCTTGCACTTGTTTGCCTATTAAAAGGATATAAACTTATACTTACTATGCCAGATTCAATGAGTAAAGAAAGACGAGATATTCTAAAAGCATATGGAGCAGAATTAGTTCTAACAGATGGAACAAAAGGAATGCAAGGAGCTGTTGATGAAGCAGAAAGACTTCATAAAGAGAATAAAAACTCTTTTATCCCGCAACAATTCAACAATCCTGCAAATCCTAAAATTCATTATGAAACAACAGCCGAAGAAATTTGGAATGATACAGACGGAAAAGTTGATATTATTGTAGCCGGTGTTGGTACAGGCGGAACCATTTCAGGAATTGCAAAAAAGTTAAAAGAAAAAAATCCTAACGTTAAAGCCATAGCAGTAGAACCATATTCATCCCCTGTTATAACTCAAGGAAAAGCAGGTGCACATCAAATACAAGGAATCGGTGCAAATTTTATACCAAAGAATTATAATGCAGATTTGATTGATGAAGTTATAACCGTAAAAAATGAAGATGCGGTAAATACTGCAAGAAATTTAGCCGATAAGGAAGGTATCTTTGCAGGAATTTCCTCTGGAGCTGCGTTACACGCCGCAATTGAATTATCACAAAGACAAGAAAATAAAGGCAAATTAATTATAGTAATTCTACCTGATACAGGTATGAGATACCTTTCAAGTGTAATGTTTCAAGATTAACTTGAATCATAAATACTAAGAAATGTGTTTCAAAAGATTTTCTATAGTTGAAGAACAATGTTCAGCCATGTCCTCTTCAACAAATTCATGATCTTTTGCTGCGTTATCGTCTGCCAAATCAGAAATTGCTCTTACAATAACACAAGGTACTCTATTTAAATTTGCAGTTTGAGCAATAGCAGCTCCTTCCATCTCAACTGCTAAAGCATTAAACATATTTTTTATTTGCAATTTCTTATCCAAAGAAGAAACAAAACAATCACCTGAAGCAATAACTCCTTTATGATATCTGATATTTGGAGCAGTATGCTGAAGTGCTTTTTCAAATTCATTAATTAACTTTGAATCAGAATAAAATTTTGTAGGTTTATCTTTATCAATACCTGTACACATATATCCCAAAGCATAACCAATAGCAGTAACATCAAAATCATATTGAACAAATTCCGTTCCTATAACAATATCTCCGACTTGCATATTTTCACCCAAGCCGCCAGCTATACCTGTATTTATAATAAAATCAGGATTGAATTTATCTATAATATATTGAACACAAATAGCGGAATTAACTTTACCTACACCACTTTGAACTAAAATAACTTTATGTGAATTAAGTTCACCAACATAAAATATACGTTTGCCTACTACTAACTTTTCAAGATTTTGGAGTTTAGATTTTAAACTGTTAACCTCACACTCCATAGCCCCAATAATTCCAAAGGTAAACTTATTCTGCATATTTCATTTTCTCCACTGTCCAATTTTTTAATACATCAGCCATATCAATTGCAATTTCTTTTGCACCTTGAAGATTGTGCTCTAAATAATTACCGCATTCTTCTTTTTTAGTACCCGGAATTTCTCCGTCAAAATTCTTTATAAACTCAAAACAATCCTTCATTATTTTTAAAGCATCCTCATGACTTATTGCATCACGAACAAGAAAATAAAATCCCGTTCTGCACCCCATAGGACCAATATAAACAACATTTTGAGCAAATTCAGTATTTCTTGCATATGTTGCAAATAAATGTTCAAATGTATGCATTGCTGCATTTTCCAAATAATCGTTATTATTGGGTTTTTTCATTCTTATATCATATGTAACAACGTCACCATCAATTCTTGAAATATACATTCCTTTTTCCAAAATATCGTGGTTGACAGTAAAACTTGCAATTTTTTTCATTCTCAAACTCCTGATAATAAAAAAGCCTCGTTCCCGAGGCTTAAAATGGTGCGTCTGGCGCGATTCGAACGCGCGACCTATCCCTTAAAAGGGGAGTGCTCTACCTGCTGAGCTACAGACGCATTTGTCTTACTTCTCTATTAAGATAACAAGAACATATTTTAGAGTCAACAAGTTTTTTATATTTATTCACAAAATAAAAAGTGACTTTAAAAAAAAGTCACAGAGAGTTCTGTTATGGAATAAATAAGTAGTATTTAGAGTTGTTCGATGTCGAAAGAATAAAATAGATTTCAATTCCTCGTACCATTTAAAACGAGATAAAAATAAAAAAGTTCAAATTTAAAATAAATTTGAACTGATTTTTTATGTTATAAAAAAGAGTGCTTTATAATCGCACTCTTTAAACTAATTAAAATTATTTAAACGGATTTTCTAACATTATTGTTTGTTCTCTATCAGGACCGACACTCACAATTTTTATTGGAATACCGACCAATTCTTCAAGCTTTTTCAAATAAGCTTTAGCATTTTCTGGCAAATCTTCCATTTTTTTAGATTTTGTAATATCAGTCTTCCAGCCTTTATAAGTTTCATATACAGGCTCTAAATATTTATGCATATTTATATTAGTCGGATAATCTTTATAAATTTTTCCATTTCTTTTATCTTTATAAGCAACACAAACTTTTAATTCATCAAAAGTATCAAAAACATCAAGCTTAGTTATTGCCATTTCGGTTAAACCGCCAACAAGAACACAATATCTTGAAAGAACAGCATCAAACCAACCACAGCGTCTAGGTCTGCCTGTAGTTGTACCAAATTCTCCACCGATTGTTCTTATTTTTTCACCTGTTTCATCTAATAATTCAGTAACAAAAGGACCTTCACCAACTCTTGTAATATATGCTTTTGTAACACCGATTACATTTTTTATATTAGTAGGTCCAATACCTGAACCTGTTGCAGCACCGCCGCCAATAGGACTTGAACTTGTTACATAAGGATAAGTTCCATAGTCAATATCAAGCATTATTCCTTGTGCACCTTCAAAAAGAATTTTTTTGTCTTCTTTTAATGCAACTGTTAATTTATCAACCCAATTTTCGCAAACATAAGGTTTAAATATTTCTGCATACTTTCTACAATATTCAAGCATTTCTTCTTTTGAATACGTTTTTGTTCCGTAAACTTTTTCAAGCATTTTATTTTTTAATGGAAGTATGGCATCTAAACGAATATTTAAAAGTTCTTCGTCGTATAAATCTTGTATTTTCAAACCATATCTGCCTATTTTATCTGAATATGTTGGACCTATTCCTTTTTTTGTAGTTCCAATTTTATTTTTTCCGGAAGTATCTTCACTAATTCCGTCTATATCAATATGATAAGGAAGTGTAATAGTAGCTAAAGGACTTATCTTAAGCGTAGAAAGGTTTACACCTCTCTCAATTAGTTCTTGAGTTTCTTTCACAAAAGTTTCAGGATGAATAACAGTACCTGCACCAATAAAACAGAACTTATTATCATATAAAACACCCGATGGTATCAAATGAAATTTGTAAGTTTCGTTATTGGCAACAACAGTATGACCGGCATTACAACCGCCTTGATAACGAATAATAACATCAGCATACTCCGCCAAAAGATCAGTAATTTTAGCTTTTCCCTCATCACCCCATTGAGCGCCGACTACTACAGTATTTTTCATATTATGTCCTTTCTTAGACATGGCTCTTACCCACTTATTATAAACCAAAAGCTTATGTTTATAGAAACAATGTGTAAAGATATGTATTAAGAAATACCAAAAACTAAAATATTTAATTATTTAACAATTGTAAAATCAGTAATCTAAAATAAGTGTTTTTCAAATAAGTGTTTAAATTGTATTTCAAACACTTAAAAACATTTTATTTGTCTTTTTTGAGATAAAAACCCATTTTTAAGCAAAAAAAAGCCACTTATAAAGTGGTCTATTTCTGCATCCTAATGGTCTCTTTTGTGTTTATTATTTAGGAGTTTATATGTGTTCGGGGTTGTAATGTTTCGTTTAGTGTATTGCTTACACTTAAATCTTACATTATCATTATGACACATATAACTATTATGTCAAGTGTTATTTTTTTATAATATTACAAATTGTAAATACCGATTTATTGCAACGCCAAAAGCCTTTTATATTCGGATTTTAACGCTTCTTTATTTTTAGGATACAAGATAAAATCCCAAGGCAATTCATCTTCTATACTTATTTCTTTTAAAACAAATTCATCAGAAGGTTTTAATTTATTATTTTTTTCAAAATCTTTATATACAGACTTAAATGCACCAAGATTTCCACCTTGATTAAATACTTCTATTAAATAAGGAGTAAGGCTTCTGTCTCCTCTTGAAAGAAGAGCCTGTATATAATCCCATTTTACACTGCTTGTTCTTGCCTTTATACCTATTTTTGCAAATTCTTTCTTTATATATTCATTTTTCTTTTCAAGAGTTTTTATATCTTCTCGACTTGCGAATTGAAATGGAGTATGCGCTTTTTGAACAAATGTTGAAAAACTTGGCGTTATTATAAAGCCTTTATACTTGTGTTTTATTTCCTTACACAAATTTACAAACTCATCCAAATCATCATAAGTTTCAGTAGGGAACCCTATAATTCCATACATTTTGACTCCGGTAAAACCGTGCTTTACCATTTTATCTATAATACATAATATATCTTCTTTATTAAGGTGTTTATTAATTACTTTTCTTAATCTTTCACTTCCTGCTTCAACTGCTATTGTTGCAGATTTTTGTCCGCATTTATGAAGCATTTCAAGAACAGTATCTGAAACATAATCAGCCCTTAAAGAGGATACTGTTACTTCAAGATCCATGCCTGAATCGACTTTATCAATAATATATTGACAAATATCATCAATCTTTGGATGAGAACATATTAAAGCTCCGAGCAAGGCTAGTTTATTAGTATGTTTTAATCCCATATCAATTTGTTTAATAATTTCTTCATACGGTGCAAATCTAACAGGGTTATTAATGAACGAAGTCAAACAAAAAGCACAACTTTGAGGACAACCCCTTTCAACTTCTACTATAAACGTATTTGGGAAAAAACTTTTTTCAGTTAAAATTGGTGTTGATACACAACAATCCAAACAAGCAGAAGACTTTTTAACCAAATATCCATCTTTTTTAAAAGATGGAATATAAACCCCTTCTATTTTTGATAAAAGTTCAAGTTTTTCGGACTTTGATTTTTCCTTATTATCGCGAAGTATATCATATATTTGATTTATATTATTTTCAGAATCACCAATTGTAATGAAATCAAAAAATTCTGCAAATGGTTCGGGATTAGCACTTACAACTGGGCCTCCAGATGAAATTAAAGGATATGAGTCATCTCGGTCTTTAGTAAGAAAAGGGATATCATAAGTTTTTAATATGTTTAAAATTCCAAGATAATCAAGTTCAAAAGAAAAAGAAAAAGCCATAACATCAACACAAGATGGTCTTATTTGTGTTTTTTGCGTATCCGTAAAAATTCTTTCGGCAAAAATACCTTTAATCGTGCTTACTTGCTTAAAAACCGTAAGAAAACCTAAAGCAGACATTCCAAAATTATAAACAGCAGGAAAACAACACCAAACATTCAATTTGGTATCTTGTTCTTGATGTTGAGAATATAAATAATTTTCAGACATTATTTTTCTTCTTCTTCTTCAGTTTTTTCTTGCCTTCCATTAATTGTTTTCAGATACAACTCATCAAACAATGTTAATAACAATGCAGCGATGGCTGGCGAAAGTATAACACCCCATACACCAAGGAATTTTGCTGCAATCAAAAATGCAAATATAATTATTAATGGATGCAAATCTAAAAACTTACCAAAAACTAGCGGTCTTACAAAATTATTAGATACCCATTGTGCAGCAAGATAAACAACAGCTGTCAAAACAACAATCAACCATCCTTTTTGAGAAGCGCACAAAATTCCTAAAACAAAAGCAAGCGTGGGACCAACAATAGGAACAATATCCAAAATACCGGCAATTAAACCCAATAATACTGAATACTGAACCTTTAAAATCATTAATCCAATAGCGGTAAATATTGCAACTGTTGACATTGATAAAACCTGTGCTATTACATATCCACCTACTTTATGTTCAATATTTTCATAAACTTCTTTTGCTCTTTTTTTCATTTTTGGTGGAAAAATAAGAACAATAGCATCTCTTACCAGATTTTTTTCATTAACCATATAGAAAACGATAACACCCATTGTTATTACAATTGTTATCGCTTCCATAAAAGCAACAGTAAAATTTATTGATTTATTTACAATTCCTGATGCCATGTGCGAAGATGTATTTGTCAATGCATTTATATCAACATATTCAATTATCGGTTTCCCCATAATTGTTCTATTACTAATAAAATCTATAATATTTTTTACGAAAATCGGAATATTATTAATAACTTGCTGAATTTCTTTTATTGAAATTGATACAATCGGAATTAAAAAAAGCACAGCAACTAAAATAGCACCTGTAATAACAATTGTAGAAGCCAAAGAACGAGGCATTTTAGTGCTTAATTTATCAACAGCAGGATTTAATGAACAAGCCAGTACAAAAGATGCAAAAATAAGAAGTGCAATCTCTTTCATTTGCATAATTAAAAAAATCAATAATATAGCTGCAACAACAAACATTGTATTCTTGAGATAAACAGGCTTGTTCCAAAACATTTGACTCTCCTTTTTTGCAAAGATTATATCATATTAAATGCACAAAGTAATTAATCAATAAAATTAGTAAAGATATACAAATAATTATAAGATATTTTTACTATTATATGTGTTTATATTAAAATATTAATCGGTAAATATGTAATAGGTGGATATTATGACAGAAGCTACAAAAAAGGACTATAAGGACAGTATAAATTTACCTAAAACTTCATTAGAGATGAGAGCAAATGCCGCTCAAAAAGAGCCTTTAACTCAAAAGTTTTGGGAAGATAACAAAATTTATGAAAAAAGTATTAATCAAAGAGACAAAAAAAATAAATTTATTCTTCATGATGGTCCGCCATATTTAAGTTCAGATAAGATTCATATTGGTACTGCTTTAAATAAAATTTTAAAAGATATAATACTTAAATATAAAGCACAAAGAGGTTATTATGCACCATATGTTCCAGGATATGATGCCCATGGGCTTCCTATCGAAAATGCTGTTGTAAAGAACATAAAAGGTGGTAGAGAAGCACTTACCCCTGGTGAATTAAGAGCAAAATGCAGAGAATTTGCACTAAAAAATCTTAAAGGACAAGAAGAAAACTTTAAAAGACTTGGTGTATGGGGCAACTGGGAAAAACCTTATTTAACTATAGCACCTGATTTTGAAGCGGAACAAATCAGAGTCTTTGGCGAAATGTATAAAAAGGGCTATATTCAAAAAGGTTTAAAACCAGTTTATTGGTGTGCATCTTGCGAAACTGCTTTAGCAGAAGCAGAAGTTGAATATGCTGATCATACATCTACAAGTATTTATGTTCGTTTCAAATTTGATAATAAAGACCAAGAAAAAGTTTATTCACTTATCAACGAAAAATCAGAAAAAGATTTATATGTTGTTATTTGGACAACAACTCCTTGGACAATCCCTTCAAACTTAGCTGTTTGTTTAAATGCAAGACTTGAATATACTGTATTTGAATATAAAAATGACAGATATATTGTAGCTACAGAATTATTAAATAATTTCTTAAAAGATGTAGCTTGGGAAGAAACAGATATAAAAACTATAGGAACATTAAAAGGTGCAGAAATTGAGAACCTAAATGTATTCCATCCTTTATATAACAGACTAAGCCGTATAATTCTTGGAGACCACGTCACGTTAGACGCCGGTACAGGTTGTGTACATACAGCACCGGGACACGGTCTTGAAGATTGGGAAGTTTGCCAAAAATATGGTATAGAAACTCTTTCTCCGCTTGACTCAAAAGGTATTTGGAGAAAAAGCGACAAATTTGAAGACCCTGATTTAGAAGGAATTCCTTATTATAAGGGTAATGAAATTGTTATAAACAAACTTGAAGAAAAAACAGCACTCTTAGCAAAACAAGATATAACTCACAGCTATCCTCACTGCTGGAGATGTAAAAAACCTGTTATCTATAGAGCTACAGACCAATGGTTCGTTAAAGTTGATATGTTCAAAGAACAAACTTTGGAAGCAATAAGAAATGTAAAATGGATTCCATCTGCAGGGGAAACAAGAATAACCAACATGGTTGAAAACCGTTCTGACTGGTGTATTTCTCGTCAACGTGCTTGGGGTGTACCAATTCCGGTATTTTATTGCAAGGACTGTGGTGAAGTTATTGTTAATGATGAAACAATCAATCATGTTGCTGATTTATTCGAAAAAGAAAGTTCAGATGCTTGGGTAAACCATACAACTGAAGAACTTATGCCAAAAGGATATAAATGTCCGAAATGCGGCAGCATACATTTCAGAAAAGAAACAGACATTATGGATGTTTGGTTTGATTCAGGATGTACACATAGAGCAGTGGTTCAAAAAAGAAGCGAAGAACTTGGTGAACTTCCTGTTGAAATGTATTTAGAAGGTTCTGACCAACACAGAGGCTGGTTCCAATCATCATTATTAACTTCTGTTGCTACTACAGGTAAAGCTCCGTACAAAACAGTATTAACACACGGCTTTGTTCTTGACGGTGAAGGCAGAAAAATGAGTAAATCTTTAGGTAATGTTGTTTTACCTCAAGAAGTAATCAAAGTATATGGTACTGATGTATTAAGACTTTGGGCTGCATCTATCGACTACAGAAATGACGTTAAAATAGGTGATACAATTATTAAACAACTAGTTGAAATCTTTAAAAAGACTAGAAATACAGCAAGATTTTTACTTGGAAATTTATATGATTTTGACCCAAAAACAGATTATGTAAAATATGAAGATTTGAAAGAAATAGATAAGTTTGCACTTCACAAACTAAATACATTAATTGCAAATGTAACAGAAGCATTTGATGATTATGAATTTTACAGATATTTCCAATATCTTCAAAATTTTGCAGCTGTAGATTTAAGTTCATTCTATCTTGATATTGTAAAAGACAGATTATATACAAGCGGTAAAAAATCACTATCAAGAAGAGCTTGTCAAACTGTCCTTTATGAAATAGCTCAAGCCTTAACTAGAATATTAGTTCCTGTTATGCCACACCAAGCCGAAGATATTTGGATGAACACTCCTGAAGCACAAAAAGACGGATTGGAAAGTATTCTTCTTTCTGATTGGCCAACTGTTAAAGAAGAATGGCATAATGAATCTTTAGAACAAGAATTCACTCAAATATTGAAAGTTCGTGAAATAGTAACAAAAGCTATTGAACCGTTAAGAGCAGAAAAGAAAATAGGAAGTTCTTTAGAAACTGCTGTTTATATTATTTCTGAAAATTCAAATCTATTGAAAAAATATGAAAAAGAATTATGCAATATATTCATAACCTCTCAAGCATTTGTAGTTAGCGAAAAACCTGCTGATGTTATGAATGAATATACAGAAGATGGTTATAGTATATATGTAACAAAAGCAATAGGAGAGAAATGTGAACGTTGCTGGAAATATAGACCTTTAGGTAAAATTGAAGGCTACGAAACTATTTGCGAAGACTGCTACAATGCTGTTACAAACAAAGACTAATAAAAAAAGCAATAAAAAAAGAGCTACTAATGTAGTAGCTCTTTTTCTTATAAAATCTAAAATATTTTACTTAATCAAAGCATTTATTTCTTCTTCAGTATCAACAACAGTAAACAATTCTTCCAGAGGACATTTAATTAATTTTGAATCATACAGTTTTTGATACTGTTCTTGTAATCCCTTAAAGAAATCTCGTCCTACTAATATTATTTTCTTTTTATCTTCAGGTTTACCATAATAATTCTTTGTAATTAATGTTGTTGCTTCTTGCAAAGTAGTAGAACTTCCAGGAAAAATTACAAAATTATCAGCTACTGTAGAGAACTTTTCTATTCTATCAGCTTCATTTTTTGATGTTGTTAAAGGGATACAATTATCTAAATCCTCATCCCCCCAAAGAGGTTGAGCTATAATAGCAAGATTTTGTAAAGGTCTACCATTAGAATCCTTTGGGGAATATTTTTTACCAGCATCATATGCAACACCCATAATTCCAGAATTACCACATCCGTGTAAAAGATTCTTACCTTTATGTACCATACCTTTTGTTACTGAAGCACAAAGCTCCATATAATTCATTATTGCATCTGTAGACTTTGAACTTCCCAATATACCTATAGTATTTTTTCTAGAGTCCTTAGTCTGATATTTAGGATTTATATTTTCCGGAATTTCTGCTTTAAAACTTACTTTCATTCTGCCCGCTTTCTAAAAAATCACCACATTTATAACAAATGTGGTGATTTTTTATTTTGCTATATTTATTAATTAAAGTTATATCTAAACATCGGTTTTATATTTGTCATTGTACATAAATCAAAAACTTTATCGTTTGTAGACGGCGGACAATATTCGCTAGGTGCAATACCATTACAATATCCAGCATAGGCATTTTCTTTTCCACCCAATGACAAGCAATATGCCTCTCTATAATTAAAGAACGATGTACCTGCACTATTTTGCAAATATACAATAGCATAATTACAAGTTTGTCTTTTTTCTCCATTTGTTCCTTGGGTGCATTCAGGTGCAACATTAGTTGTCCTATTTGGATCATATGTATAGTAATATCCTTTAACTTTAGAGTTCAGATATTGTATAACTCTACCTGTATTCAACTTTATATTTGTTGCTGCTACACCTAATGGGTATACAGAACCATTATCCATCACCATAAAAGTTATTATATCTGGAGGAGGGGTTATTCCATCCCTTTCTGTTTTATTGGGTTTTGCCTTACCATTCAAATCAATAGATATTAATCTATATCCATAGGTATCTGATATAACAGGATTATATGTCCATTCTGACAGATAATACCTTTGCCCGTTTGTTGCAATAAAAGTCGGATTATCATAATCTAAATTTGTTATATAAGGCTCTTCAAAAGCAGCTGTAGATCCACTATTCGAAGAAAGATTTGTTTGAAACAATGTATCACATCTGGTTTTACCTGCAGTATTAGCGATAGCAACCATACTTTTGCAAAAAAGATTTTTCTTTTCCTGTTCTGAAAGATTTCTTTCAGAACAATTAGGAGTGCCAAAATCATTTGCATATTCTCTATCAGACTTCAAAACCTGAACAATTGCACCATTTGAGTTTTTACATTGTGCTATTAACGAAGGTAATGAATTTCCATCATTATCTTTCAAATTTTCATATGGAGAATCACCGGCATTAAGAACCCCAACCATATTCACTACATTCTTATGAGCGAAATATGCTAATGAAGTATAGGAAGATTTTACTATCTTTATAGAGTTTACAGAAAGAGCCATAATTACACCAATTACAGCTATTGCGACTAAGACTTCCGCTAACGTAAATCCAAACTTATATCTCATCTATAGTTCCTCTATCATTTTTAAACATTCTTTATATGTATTCACTTCTATTATATCATCCTTATTTATAATATTTTTTGTTATATTTAGTACAGAAGAATTTTCTTTTACAGCATATACATTTACACCTTTTGAAATCGCATCAAAGACAATGGATGAACCTAATGCATTATATGGCATAATCAAAGCTTTTAGTGATTCTACTCCTATATAATGTTCCACTTTTTTATATGAAATTAACGGTGCATTACCTAAACCTATTAAAATACAAGGCAGAAATGTCGGAGTTATATATTCTGCAGCAGCCTTTGGATCAACAATTTCTTTTGAGATTGTAATATCTTCAAATGCAGGTGAATGTGCAACCGGCACTTTTAATTCACGAGTCAAATAATGAGAAATAACAGCTTCCACACCACCTACAATATCTACACCTTCTCCATTTTGATAATTATCTTCAGGAGGCTCTTCAAACTTACATACAACGGCGATTGTTTCAGCACCTCTTTTTAATAATTTCTCACCTGCTTTTAAAAGTGTTTTGTTGTCTAAAACACTTCCCGATGATATACCGCTTTCTGTATTATAGAATTCAACTTTGCAAGGTTCTTCTGTTATTTCGTAGCCTATTATATCGACCCCATAAACAGTTTTAACAGCATTAATAGTATTTATATGTACATTAATAACACCTTGGGAAATTCCCTTATCAAAGATTACTCCAACTTTATTATTTACGGAAGGAATCAAGCCCAAATTCCCTTTCATAAATTGAGACAGCGTCCAACCTTCAACATACAGCATATTATCGGTAATCCCAGAAAAACAAGCAGCATTAACAACATTAGGATTAACTATAACATTAAAATCTTTAGCAAAATTCCTCGCAACTAGAGAAGCATCACCGGCGAAACCGCCAATACTTGCACCAATTCCTGTCGGAACAACAAAGGCAATTAATGGCTTTTCTTTATTATAACTCAACATATTCATTCGCCTTTAGAGGCAAGCATTTTTGCCCTTGCGCTTCTAACATATCAACAAACTTTTGAATATCAACCTTTATATTAGGGAATGTATTATAATGCATTGGAATAACCTCCATTGCATATAACATTTTTGCAGCAATAGCAGCATCTTGCATATCCATTGTATAATATCCGCCAACAGGCAACAGGGCATAATATGGATTATACAATTCTCCTATTAATGAAAAATCAGGCATTAAGGCAGTATCACCTGCGTGGTAAATTGTAGTTCCATCTATATCAAATAATAAACTAGCAGCTAAACCACCATATGGCAAATCAGGATTGGAACTTGAATGAACAGCAGGAAGAAATTTAACACTACCCCAATTAAATTTTAATTTCCCACCTATATTAACTCCAATTGCCTTTGCACCTTTTTCTATACAATAATTAGCAAGCTCAAATACAGCTATAATTGTTGCACCTGTATTTTTTGAGATTGCAATTGCATCTCCTAAATGATCAAGATGCGCATGAGTAACAATAATATGAGTAATTCGTTTCTTTTTATAATCAAAATTGGCAGATGGATTTCCGGTTATAAAAGGATCAATAAGAATACCATCCCAATCTTTTTCAATAAAGAAAGCACTGTGTCCCAAATAAGTCAGTTTTCTCATACTATTCTCCTCTTTTTTTTAAATTTTAACAAATTTGAAAGTTTAAAGAAATACTCTAAATATTGCAATTATTGTAATTATTAACAGCACAGAAATTTTTTTAACTGACTAATAATACCTTTAAAAGTATTTGTATTAGGAATCAATGATTCATTATGATAAGGCAGATAAGATTTTATAATATTTGAAGGCAAAGCATCACCTTTTTGCAAAGTATAAGCAATAAACTCAATGTATTCATCTTGTTCTTGTTTATACATTAAATTTCTTTTTCTGATATCTTCATCAGCTTCAAGATGACATAAAGCATGCCAGCTCGCAATAAGAGTTTTATCTTCACAATCTTTCGGAAAACGAACAAGTGCTTCACGAACAGGAAGTTTTTTAGTTAAAACTCCAAAGAACAATCTTGAAACTTTTTTTCTTATTTCTGAATAATCTACGCTTTTATGCTCAGACATTGCTTTTCAAGTGCTTTCATTAAAGAACGGACATCATTATTGAAATATTGACCTGCCAATTTAGATATAGCACTTGCAGCCATTTTTTCTCTTGATTCAACAGATTTATAACAGAATTTTTTTCCGCTCTTTTGTCTTCTTAAAAGATTTTTATCAACAAGCCTATCCATAACTGTTTTAACAGTAGTATAAGCTCTGATATTTCCGTTATCATTTATTGCTGATAATACTTCACTAACAGAGATATTTTTGGTTGAAATACCATTTTCTTCCATTGTCCAAACTGCATTCAATATCTCATTTTCAAGAGTTCCGTGTGTAAATGCCATTAATCCATCCTTTTAATTTTTATATCTTAAATATTTTAAATTACTACAACCCGTATAATCTTTTAAAAGATTAATTACTACTATTATAGCACTTGTTTTCCAAAAAAACACTAGTATATGAAATATTATTAATATAAACTTTATCAAGTTTCAAGTGATATTTTATTAATTATTTCAACAGATTTAGTATTCTTTCTTTTTTTATAATTTAATGAATTAGTCAAATAAAGTTCTTTTTTTGCACGAGTAAATCCAACATATAAAAGCCTTAGTGTTTCTTCAATTTGTTCCAGTTTTAGTTCATCAGGAGTTTTAATTCCTTTATTATCAATTGAATTTTTTATTATCTGAACAAAATGCCCACCGCTTTTGAGTTTTACATTTTTTATTGATGTCGGATAATTTTCTTCATTTAGTTCTGGAATAAACACATAATCAAATTCATCACCTTTTGATTTATGCATTGTCATTATTTCTATAGGAATATCATTCGTCTCAACAAGTTCATTTTCAAAGAATCTATATGCACTCAAAGATTTTTGAGCGGAATATTCCAGCTTTTTTATTATACTTTCTAAGCTTTCGTTTTCTGCGAACATCCTTTTTACCATTGCCGAAATCATATATGAATTAGATTTATCAACAGAATTTTTAGAATAAAATAGACCTATATTTAAAACCAAAATATCGGTTTCGATAGAAGAATTATTAAGCCAATAATCAATATCCCAAAACAACTGTAAAAGTCCTTCATCATTAATTTCATCAGGATTCATTTTCATAAATGGTGTTTGCAAATTTCTTAAAAAGTTAATTGTATCTTCACCAAATTCATAAATATTACTTTTATTATATTCTTGAGCCAACTCATATATACTAATGTTACTTACCGGATTATTAATAACATTTAAAACCGAATGTATAAGTCTGTATATATTTTTCTGTGCTAAACAATCAGATCTTATTGAAGTTTTTATACCTTTTGACAATAATAATTCATTATATTCATTAACTTGAGAATTTAACCTCAATAAAACTGCAATTGATGCAGAAGAATCAAAATTATAAATTTCTTTTATCTTGTTTATTATAAAAGTTTTTTCTTCCTTTTCTTCTTGAAACAATATATATTCAGGTTTTTTATTATTTTTTGGATTTTTATCTGTTCCTTTTATTTGAATATTATAAAAAGCATTTTTGGTTTCTTCATTTTGAGAGACTTCATTTATAAAAGAATTAGCAAAAGAATATATTGGTTTTGCACATCTTTGAGAAGATACCATCTCTACTTTATTATTTATTCCGATAAAATTTCTAAAACTTTCCAAATCGCTATTTGTAAAAGTAGATGTAATCGCCTGATTAATATCACCACAACGAACATAATTATTATATTTTCCATTCAATAAAGAAATTAATTTTTGTTGTATTTCAGTTGAATCCTGTGCCTCATCTTCGATTATGTATTTACAGATATTTTGATAATAATTTAATATCTCAGGATTATTTTCAAGTATTTTAACTGCATAACAAAGCATATCATCATAATCGAGCAAATTACTTTGTTTGAGAATTTTATTGTATTCTTCATAAAACCTGTAAAACTCTTGAATATCTTTATATTTTGAATATAGCTCGCCATTATAAGCAGATAATTTGACTATAGATATACATCTTAAAAAATTATCATATTTTTCATCATCAATTTTCAGTTTATAAAGTAATTCCTTTATTATTCTTTCTTTTAAAGTATCATCACATATTTCAAAATTTTCATCTAAGCCTATTTTATTATAATTTGCATTTTCTTTTATTATTCTTAATGCAAGCCCATGAATAGTCGATATATTAGGAAGATCAGAATCATCTGAAACAGCAGCTTTTATTCTTTCTTTAAAGTTCTTAGCCGCAGATTCCATATATGTCAAAACAAATATATTTTCAGGAGCAACTTTTTCATTTAACAATTTTATGATTAAAGCTAACAATATAGTGGTTTTTCCTGCACCAGGAACCGCCATTACACCCATTTTCCCTTTTTTATATTCAAGAACTTTTTTTTGATCATCCCTAGGAATTATCTTAAATTCTTGTTTCTTTTCTTCTTTTATTTCAAGAAAATCAGACAAACCGCCAAAATTTTCATTGCCTGTATTATCATATATACTTGCAAAAAACATAATGTTTTCTTGCGCACACAAAATTAGTTTTCTGGCAATTCTTGCCGTTTTTTCTCTTGTTAATAAAATATTATCTTCCAATGTATATTCTTTTTTCTGCCAATCTTTACTTAAAACCCAAGCATTATATAGAGTACCTGTATCTTGTTTTAACCATTCGCAATTAGATACATCAAGCCAAAGTTGATACTTTGTTCTTATAGAGAAGTCAATTATTTTTTGAGGACTTGAAACTATAATTGCATCTTTGGGCAAAGCAAAAGAATCTATAGGATTTTCACTTATTACACTATTTTCTATTTGTAAAATAAATTCTTTAGCAATATCAGATACGCTTTCAGAGAATGCTTTTTCAAAATTTTCTGCTTCTTTCAGAAGAAAATCATACTTTTCTTTATCTGCTTCTGTTTCAAATTCTTGAATAATATTAGAAAAAATTATTTTTATTTGATTGGAAATACTATTATTACTTTTTAATTCAGAAGCAATAACAGAACACAATTTTTTATATCTGTAATTATTTATATCTTCTGAAAAAGTATAATCCTTTAATCCAGAAGAAGAAGAATATTCCCTAATAATTTCAATACATTTACGATATGGTATTTTCAAAAGATTAATTAATAAACTTTTTAACTCATAAACTTGTACATTAAAACCATTAATAAGTTTCAGTAATATTAGAATATACTTAACAATATTATTTTGAACAAGTTTTTCACTACCGGATATTACCTGAAATTTTATACCACACTTTTGTTCTTTAAAATATTGCATTAATACTTCATCTACAACCGGGGTAATTACAGAAATATCAGAAAGTTTTATCCCTTTTCTTATGAGTTTATTTATTTCACAAATTGCAGCATCAAACATATCCAAACGTTTTGGCTGAATAGTGTATTTTATATCAGCAATTTTTATCTTTTTACCTTGTTGAATATTGATAAAGAAATCTTCAGCTTTTTTTGACAAAATACAATCATCTTTTAATCTAATAATTTCAGGTTTATATTTTCTTGAAAATTCTATAACACCCGATTTATAAGCACATAAATATCCACATCTTGATGAACCGTTTTGATCATAGGCAATATAATATTCATTTAATTGAGGAACTAAATGATAAACAAAAGACCAAAATGCAAATGAAAACTCATCTGCATCATCAACCAAAAGAAATTTTATCTTCTTAAAGTAATCAGTATTCTTATAAACAAAAGGCAATATAGCAAGCTGTCTTAAATAATCAAAACTGGTATATTTAATAGTTTTGAATTTATAATCGTCAATCGCCTTTTGGGCATCAATATAAAAACTTTCTCTTAACAATTCTGAACGTTCTTTTATTTCATCATTAGTAAGTTCATTTTGAACAATTAAAGAATACCTTCTAAAAAGCTGATGAAGAAGATTAACCTTAGATATATAATCTGAAAAATCCGCCTCTTTTATACTCTGTTTAAAAATAAATTGAGAAACTTCCAATCCACATAAATTTGGTTTTGAAGTGCTTTCTGACCTATTTATTAAACTGGAAATATATTCCCAATTATCACTAATCGAATTATAGCAAAGCCCCCAAAAAGTATATACCTGATGTTTTTCTTGTCTTAACTGAGGATTTAAGGCACAAACTTTATTTATAAAATTTGCTTTTTTATATGAATTTAAAAGAATAACTAAAATATCCTCAGGACTATTTCCCTGCTTGATTAATTCCACATACTTTTCAGCAAGGAAATCTGTTCTTTTACTATTTACTGAGCCTTCTAATAACATAATTAGATTGTAATTAAAAAGACAGTTTAAAGTATAAATATTACAAGATATTAAGAAAAAATGGTGTTTTTTAAATTTTGCTTAACATGTCTTCATACATGGATTGAAATAAGAATTACAAAGTGATATATTAAAGATATACAAATTATATACGATAAAAAGTTAATGCGATTTGAAAGTGTGTCGTTTGCATTAATAATAGTGTTCTTTGCCTATTATAGGCAAAATGTGTTCTGCAATTATAAAAGCAAGTGTGTGTTACTAAAAAAATCAGGAGTAAAATAATATGGCATTAAATTGTGTATCAACATTAGATTCAGAAAATTTTTCAACAAATCTTTTTTCAGAAACAAATTTGGTAAATTATGTTAAGGAAATTTCTAAATATAAATCATTAACAATTGAAGAAGAACAAGAACTTGCAAGACAAATACAAAACGGTTCAAAAGAAGCAAAAGAGAAGCTAACAAAAGCGAACCTGAAATTAGTAGTAATGATTGCAAGGAAAGTAATTCATACAAGCAAATTACCAATGACCGATCTAATACAAGAAGGCAACATCGGACTTATGGTTGCAATAGATAAGTTTAACTGGAAATTCGGCTACAGATTTGCAACATATGCAAGCTGGTGGATTAAACAGGCAATGTTTAAAGCAATATCAGAACAATCACACAGCGTAAAAATTCCTGTTTATATTCAAGAAACACTTTCAAAATATTCAAAAATAAAATCAGAAATGGAAAAAGAAAGTCAAAAAGAAATAAGCATTGATGAAGTTGCAAAAAGAATGAATACAGAATCAGATAAAATAAATAATTACCTAAATGCTTATAAAAAAACTTTATCACTAGAAGGTGATTTCGAAATGCAAAACGGCTCTGAAGTTAAATTAATAGATATCATCGAGGATAAAAAAAGCTCAATTTCAAAAGAAATTGAAAGTGAATCCCTAAAAAAAGATATTATGTCATTACTTAAGAATTTAAAAGAAAGAGAACAAAAAGTAATAACAATGCGATTTGGCATTGGAGGCAATGAAAGACAAACATTGGAAGAAATCGGTAAAATATATGGTGTAACAAAAGAATGCATAAGACAAACAGAAGCAAGAGCATTAAATAAACTAAAAAATAATAATATTTCAATAAGTTTATACCAAGACTACGTATACTAAAAAGTCACACGAGTAAAATTTACAAACAGTTAAACAAGTCATATTTATTAACTATAAGGCAACTTGAGGCAATACAACACACTTATGGCAAGCATCTAGAAGAATAATTTTGTCAAATTATTTACAATATGTAGAAAAAACTGTATAATAGGGCATATATAAGAATATGTCTGCAGATTTATGAGGTGAAAGAGATGTCAGAACAAAAGTATACAGATGCTGAATTTGAAGCGTTACTTAACAAATATGATTATAGTTTTCAAAAGGGTGATTTAGTAAAAGGTATAGTTTGTTCGTACGATTCATCTGGTGTCATAGTAGATATAGGTGCAAAAACTGCAGCATATGTTCCTGTAAAAGAAGCAATTGTTGATACTACTGTAAGCTTAGAAGAAACCTTAAAGAAAAATCAGGAATATGAATTTTTAATCATTCGAGAAGAAGACGAAGACGGAAGATTCACTCTATCTTATAAAAAAGTTGCAATGGCATATAATTGGCGCGAACTTGAACAACTAAAAGCAGAAGATGCTACAGTTGAAGGTGTAGTAGTATCAGTTGTCAAAGGCGGTGTTCTAGTCGAAGTTAAAGGCGTAAGAGGATTTGTACCTTCAAGCCACTTGAAATTAAAATCAACAGAAGATGTTGTTGGCGAAACATTGGAATTAAAAATCCTTACTATGGATATTCAACAAGGCAACTTTATTCTTTCAAATAGGAAAGTATATGCAGAAGATAAAGAAGAAACTAAAAAAGATTTATTTGAAACTATAAAAATTGGACAAATAGTAAAAGGTGAAGTTGTAAGAATTACCGATTTCGGAGCATTTATTGATATTGGTGGAATAGATGCATTGTTACCATTATCTCAAATTTCTTGGAGATGGGTAGATCATCCTTCAGATATTCTTAAAGTCGGTGATATGGTTGATGTTGAAGTTATAGTTGTAGATCAAGATAAACAACGTATTAGTTTAAGTTTGAAAAATTTAGAAAAAGATCCTTGGATAGAAGCAAAAGACAAAATAAAAGACGGTGATAAGATTGAAGGTACAATTACCAGAATCAAACATTTCGGTGCTTTTGTAGAAGTATTCCCGGGTGTTGAAGCTTTACTTCCTAACAACGAACTTATAGAATACCAAAATCAAAAGAATTTAATCCTAAAAGTTGGCGATAAAATTCAAACTACAATTCTAAAATTCAACCCTGATGATAGAAGAATCAGTCTAAGTATTAAGAATGAAGAATAATAGAAAAATTATAGTCTTTTCCGGGAAACAATTTTCCGGAAAAGATACTGTTGCAAAAATTTTATTAGAAAACTTCAAATCTTTTAAAAGAATTGGCATTGCTGATGCAATAAAAATGCGATATGCCCATAAAACCGGTCTCTCATTAGAAGAAATAGAACAAAACAAATCACAATACAGACAAGATTTGATTGAACTTGGAGATTGGGGAAGGGCACAAAATCCTGACTATTGGCTAAACTCAATTATAGCGTATGAAGGTAATACTATCGTTACGGATATAAGAGTAGAGCACGAATTGAATTTATTCAAACAACATGGAGCCTATTGTGTACGTGTCGAAGCAAGTGAAGAAACAAGAAGCAAAAGAGGTACTTTATCATCTAAAAATGATAATACAGAGACAGCTCTTGATAATATTAAAAATTGGGATTATGTCATTTATAATAACGGAACCTATGAAGAACTTTTAAAAAATACCCAAGAACTTATAAACGATATACAAATTAAATTAGGAAAAGAATTATAATAGACTTTATTCTTTAAGTTTTGATATAATAGAACTATGAAAAAGATTTTTTCGTTATTAATATTATTAATATTATTTATATTTTCGACATCAGCATTTGCCGATATAATACCATCAAGCACAAAAAGTATAAAATATTACGGAATAGGCACATTAAATATGCCAAAAAGTTATACCGTTTATAAATATCCTGATAGAGACTCTGATATTATAAGAGAAGTAAATTATGACGACCTAAAAAGATCAGCAATAGTAAATTCTATTGATATGAGAAAGGTTTCATATATAGCACATGTTCCATCTAATAATGTTGCATTATTAACAGTTGATCAAAACCCTGGTAATAACTGGTATAATGTATATCTAAATCAAGAAACAGGTGAAACAGGCTGGGTATATAACGAAACACCAAATTCCTTTATGACTTATAAAGAACTTTTTTATAAATACGGAAAGAAATACGGGATAAGAATATTTAATGATTTACCAAAAGAAGAAAAGGTATTATATGCTTCTGAATCAACAAATTCTCAAGTATTAGAAGAATTAACATATCCAAAATACATAAGTTTCACAGTAATAAGAGGCAACTGGCTTTTGGCCTCTGTTAATGATATGTCAAAACAGGCAAAAGTAGGCTGGTTCAATTGGCGTAATGATGATGGAACACTAAATATGTTCCCTAATTTTAAAGATTAATGTAAACTTTATAAAATTATGCGCTTCATTTAAGCAATTTCATTTCTTCAGTTAATTTAAAAAGACATAATAAATTAACAGGAGAAAAATATGCTAAACATAAACCCGATAAAATTTGTAAACATTAACAATATACAAAATAGAAATCCACAAAAACAAGTTGGTTTAAAATCAGATACATTTGTACGTTCAAGCAATAATGTAAGCTTCAAAGGTAGTGAAACTACAAACAATAAGTCTTTTATAAAATGGGCACAAGAAACAGATTTTATAAAAACACAACTACCTGAAATTTTAACAAATCCAGATTGCAAATTAGGCTCAGGCTTCTCTCATAGTGCTTATGTAATACCAGGTAACGAAGCGTATATTCTTAGAACACCAAACACTAAAATTCAAAAAGATTATAATTTTGAAAATGCAAAACTAGAAGACACAGAAGATAAAAATCTAAATGTAAATATAGGTCAGGAAGTAGCAAATATAGAACTCCAAACTGACAATGGCTTTCCATTTAGAATAGAAGTACTAAAAAAACAAACAGGTAAACCAATAGGAGTTCCTCCATCTCAAGCTATATATATAGAAGACACCGGAAAGCTCAGAGAAGGTGAAAAACCATATGAAGCCAGAGAAAGAAAAGAACAATATGCTTCAACAATACATACAGTTGCTAAACTCCCTGTTTCTGCATACGAAAAGCTTATCGATGATATCAGAGCTGCAGAAAAAGCAGGATATCACTTTGATCATTTAAACTCTAATAATTTATTACTGGATGAAGAAAAAGGTTCAATAAATCTTATAGATATGGATAAAAATAAAGTCCCGGCAAATTTAGGTAATGTATTGTATGCGTTAACAAACATAAATTATTTCTCAACATTCGCAAGTCAATATAATCCTTGTCCAATGGGAAATGAGGAAATTGGAACAGCGATTAAAGATACAATGGAAATAACGGATAAATTCATAAGCGCAATGAAAAACAAAGGGGAAAAATTCAACAGAGATGAATGTTCATATGAATTTTTCAACTTCATAAGCAGTATGCCATTCTCATACTATTGTAGAACAGCAGATGATAGAGCGAAATGGAGAATCTTACAAGAAAAAGGTGTTGCCTAATAACTAGACATTATCCTTGTTATGGTCTGGTAATGAAGCTGAATACTCAGCAAGTATTCTTGCTATATCAGAACCTTTAACAACAACTTCTAAAATTAATTGAGCGTTAATTAATATTTTATCAGTATACTCAAGTTCGTCAGTATCGAAAATTTCAAACTCAAGGAAATCATGACCAACATAATTAATTCTGCCATAACCCTCACTTGAGCCCCATTTCATAAATACAAGCTGTCTTTCAAATAATTTGAGTTTATCTACCAATCTCATAATTAATGTTTTCTCCGTGCAACCTATTCTATTATGATAATTATTTTTTTATAACAAGTCAATTTTCATTAACTTTTTTTGTAAATTTTACATACATTTATCGTTACAAAATAGATAAAATTATTTTGTTTTATATTTTGTTTTGGTATATTCATGAAAAACTAAGTAAACAAAAAGGAACTTAATCGTGACAAATACACTTTGTCGAGAGATTGAAATACAAGAACAATTTTTTAATAAGTATTTTTCTTCCCCAATTAATAAGACGAATGATATAGAAAGTCGATTATTTAAAATATTTGAAGATGAATTAAATTCAAAGAATTCTGTATTATTAGCATATAAACCATTTGCAATAAGAAAGCTTGCAAGATTCATAACAGGAGAGATAAAACGATCTGCATCTGTAGGCATTGCTGGAGAAACAGCCAGCGGTAAGTCCACTATTACATTGGATATTATTGATACAATCGAAATTTTTTCTAAACTATTTAACTCAGGAAATGTAATAACAAGAGTTAATACTGACGATTATTATTATGACCGTTCTGAAGAAGTTAAAAAAGCCGGCGGAATGGCAGAATTCGCAAAGAATTATGACTTTGATGTTCCAGAAGCGCTTGAATTAGATTTAATGTATAAACATATTAATGAATTATTGTCAGGTAAATCCGTAATGCTTCCCAAATATGACATGTCAGGAACTACAATCAGATGGGATAATTATACTTTAGCAGAACCTTCAAGAATTATTATTTCTGAAGGTTTATTTACACTTACCGAAAAAATCAAAGATGCTTTCGATTTTAAAATATATGTTGATATTGACAGTGAAATACAAAAAGAAAGATTTTATGTAAGAGCAGAAGAAAGAGGGCTTGGGGAATCTGCTCATAAAATATATGAAAATGCTTCAGAGAAAGCTCAAATATATATAAGACCATGCAGAAAAGATGCAGATATTGTTCTTTCAGGTGAAGCAAAAAGAAGCGGATATAAAATCTTTTTAAATAAAATATTGGCAATAGTTGAAGAATTACATTTTTCGAAATAGGAAAAAAAATGAGTGAGTGTTTATATCAAGGCAGTTTTAATCCAATTCATAATGCTCATATAGAAGTAGCGAAATATGCAATCGAACAATTTGGATTCAAAAGAATTGTATTCATACCGGCATTCAAACCACCACATAAAGATTTAAAAAATTTTGATGCAGATAATGCAATCCACAGATTAAACATGGTAGAACTAGCATTGGAAGATTACCCATATTTTGAGGTTTCAGCCATAGAATATACAAGAAACGGACCATCATATACTTATGATACTATTCTACAGATATATCAAGTTGTAAAACCAAAAGAAAAAATAAACTTTATTATCGGAACAGATGCTTTTAAAAAGATTGAATCTTGGAACCAATCACAAAAATTGAAAGATTTGATAAAATTTATTCTTTTTGTAAGAGAGGATAATTTTGATGAAACTCCATACTTACAGCTAAAAGAAAAAGGATACGAATATCAATTAATGAAAATGCCATATATTAATATTTCATCGAGTGAAATAAGAGAGAGAATCAAGCAAGGCAAAGATATTTGTGATATAGTACCAAAGAAGGTAGCAGAATATATAAAACGAAATAATGTATACAACATATAGCATTGAAGAAATAAAAGAAAACCTAAAACTTTGTCTTTCCTATGAAAGATATATTCACTCCATTGGAACAATGGAAAAGGCAATGGAGCTTGCAGAAAGATTTAATCTTGATATAACAAAAGCACAAGTTGCAGGACTTTTACACGATTGTGCAAAATGTCTTACTAATGAAGAACTGGAAAAATATAAAGAATCTTTTGAAGAATGTGAGAAATTAAGCTATAAAACTTGGCATGCACCTGTTGGAGAAATTATAGCTCAAAGAGACTATGGTGTAACTGATAAAGAAATACTTTCTTCTATCAGATGGCATACTATAGGAAGAAAAGATATGACAGATTTTGAAAAAATCATATTTATTGCAGACAAAATCGAACAAAGAACAAGAGAAACAGATTTTAGAGAAAAAATAGAAAAAGCATTGAACAAAAGAAATAATTTAGATGATGCTATGCTAAAAAGCTTTAAAATCACAATAAAAAGTCTTTTAAAAAGGAAACTTCCAATTTGTTTTCAAACGATTGAAGTATATAATGACCTATTAGAAAAAACGTTAAAATAATATGAAAATAGTTTTGCTTGATATTGACGATACCATTTTTGATTTTTATGAAAGTGCAAAAGCAACAATACTAAAATGTTGTAAAGATTTCAACATTGAATTTACAGATAAAATGATAGCTCATTATATGGAGCAGAATGAATTTTTATGGGGACAATTTGAGAAAAAAGTTATTACACGTGAGGATATTTTCAGAAAAAGATTTCCAGAATTATTTAAAAAATATGGTATAGATATTGATGGAATTGAATTTGAAGAAGCATTCCAAAAATATTTTAAGACAGAATATAAATTAATAGAGGGTGCTGTAGAGATTATCAAATATCTCAGTGAAAAATATGATTTATATATAGTATCAAATTCTTTAATTGATACTCAAAGAAAAAGACTCACTGCTGCCGGAATAATTGAATATTTTAAAGATTTATTTGTATCAGACATAATCGGATATCAAAAACCAACAAAAGAATTTTTCAATTGTTGTTTTGAACAAATACCCGGTTTTGATAATAAAAATACAATTATAATAGGAGATTCTCTTTCTTCAGATATAAAAGGCGGTTGCAACGCTGGCATAAAGACTTGTTGGTTCAATCCGAACAGAAAAATAAACAAAACAGAATATAAAGCTGACTACGAAATAGCCAGCCTTAATGAATTAAGAAATATATTATAAATTAACGAATTAAATTCAGTATAGAGTTTCCTTGGTTAAAATCTTGCCTGTATGATTCAGCATGATGAGCGGGTGTTCCCTTTATTGTATATGTTTTTCCGTTTAACAAAACAATATCTGTATCTTCATCTTTTTTTGAAGGTTCAAATGCAACAATCATTGAAGAATTAATAAAATGTTCTTTTTTATCATCTTTAGTTCTTATTTTAATTAAAGTAGGAGTATTGCATCCTATCGGCTTAGTGTTCATATGTCTTACCTTTCTTGTTTATTATCTTTAATAACAAGTTTTAATTTAACACTAAATAAGCAAAATTTAAATAAGCAGCAAAACTTACCCATATTAAATATGGAATTAAAAGTAAAGCCGATATTTTTGAATATTTAAAAAAGGTAATTATTGTCAAAATAATAAATATATACATTAAAAAGATAATAAGAAAAGCTGCGAATATATTTTGCAAACCAAAAAATACAGGTGACCAAGAAAAATTAAGAAGAATTTGAACAATAAAAAAGAAGAAAGGTAACCTTTTCCCTTTATAAAGACCGCCTTTCAAAAATAAAAACAAAGAAAGAATAATCATTGCATAAAGGATTGTCCACACGGGCATAAATACCCAATCAGGCGGACTTAAGTAGGGTTTATTCAAACTTTCAAACCATTCTATGTTTTGCATATTTACATTTTAAACACTAATTACATTAAAATCATTACCATTTTGTTTAATAAACAAAAATTAATTTTGTTTAGCTTGTTTATAAGAATTAATAATAATTTGACGTGCTTTCATTGCATCTTCTTTTGTTAATGGAGAAATATCTTTTAAAGGATAATCAATATTTAAATTTTCATACTTTGAAATTGCCATATTGTGATAAGGCAAAACATCTAAAGCTTTTAAAGATTTTATATTTGCAAGAAATTTTCCAAGCTCTTTTAAATATTTTTCATCATCTGTAATAGTAGGAACAACAACATGCCTTACCCATATAGGAATATTTTTGTCGGAAAGATACAGCGCAAAATCTAAAATATTCTTATTAGAGAACCCCGTAAGCTTTTTATGTTCTTCATCATTAATGTGTTTAATATCTAACAATACCAAATCAGTATATTTTAAGAGCCTATCAAATTGAGCTAAATTTTTTCTGTTAAATAGAACCCCCGAAGTATCAAGAGCGGTATGAATGTTCTTCTG